>JAJZZA010000091.1 GCA_021797825.1 Bacillota bacterium
TACAGAGAATACCGACCTCGAAAGAATGAACGCGCCCTCAGTATAGCAGGGTTTTTCATGCTCCGTGGTGCCGCCGCGGCGGCATGCGGAACTGCCCCGAAAATGGGAAAACGTGGGGAGCCCAAGCTCACGCAAGCCCCCCCGATTTGCCACTGAGCGGCGGTCCGCTGCTCTCGGAGACACCGTCTTACGCGGTGTCGGGGACGGCCGCCCGCGGTTCTAGGGTCACACGAAAGCCCAGGCGCTCCAATCGTCGCACGGTCCGGGTGACGATGTGGGTGCGTTCCCGCTCGTCATGATAGGCCGGCCCCAGTTCTTTACGGTTGGCCCGTGGTGATGACGTGGTAGATGATGACCAGGATCCGATGCGCCAGGGCGATGATCGCTTTGTTTTTGGGCAGCCGTTTGATCCACCGCCGGTAGAGTGCCCCTAAAAACGTGGTCTTGGTGTGACTGGCCGCCCACGCGGCCAACGCCAAGGCGGCCCGCAGGGCGGGATTGCCCTTGCGGGTGGTACTTTTCCGGCGCTTGCCGCCGCTTTCGTTCTGCCCCGGCCCACGCCGCCCAATGGTTGGCATCGGGGAACCGGGTCAGGTCCGTGCCGATTTCGGCCACCACCGCCTCCGCCGTGCGCCGATCAATCCCCGGAATCGTGTCTGGGAGGGCGATCGTGGCCTGTTGCGGGTCCACGCGGCGAGTAACCTCCTGATCGGTGGCCGCAATATGCGCGTCGAGCTCATCGATATGGCGCAGCAGCTGCTGAAGCCAAAAGCATTGATGGGGGCCCACCTGCCCGGTGAGGGCGGGGATGAGCGCATCGTGCTTTTGTTTGAGCCGGCCGCGGGCCAGATCCGCCCGGGCCTTTGGCGAGGCGGTGCCGGCGATCAGGCCTTCGATCATCGCGCGAGCGGAGACGCCCAGCACATCGGTGGCGACGGACCTGAGCTTGATGTTGGCCCCTTCCAACACCTTCTGAATCCGGTTGACTTCGCGCGAGCGTTCGGCCAGCCACCGGGTCCGTTGCCGGGTGAGTTCCCGCAGCTCGCGCTGCGGTTTGTCCGGGATGAAACTCGGGGTCAAGAGGCCATGGCGCAAAAGATCGGCGATCCATTCGGCGTCTTTGACATCGGTCTGGCGTCCCGGAACATTCTTCCTGTGGGCGGGATTGACCACCTAAGTGGTGAAGCTGCTCTCCAAGAGGTTATAGACCGGCTTCCAGTAGGATCCGGTGGATTCCAAGGCCACATGGGTGACCCCTTCTTCGGCCAACCAGGCCTGCAACGCCAAGAGCGCCGGCGTATGGGTCTCAAAAGTGCGCACGGTCAGGGTGGCCCGCCCCCGGGGGTCGGTATGACACACGCAGGCCACGACCGTCTTTTTATGCACATCAAGCCCCGCGCAATCGGGATACAGCACTTCCAATCGACGTCCGTCCTGTCTGCACCGCAAGCACCGCGGCGCGCAGGCGCCGCAGGGTCCCATCGGGGCGGGCGGGGGCATGATCTCGAGTCTGCCCCACGTGCTCACCAAAAGGTGGCGACAATCGAGGGTGTCCGGAGCACCGTCCTCAAACTACCCTACGTGTTCGCGACAGCCCAGAGATGATCGAGGCGGGACAGGTTCCCCTAGATCATACCCCCCCAGCGGGGCGGGGAGGTCCCATTTTCATGCCCGAGGGTGCCGCGGCGGCGGCATGAAGAACTACCCTGCGACAGTACCAACGAAAAACAACCCCAACCTTCCCGTATCCAAAAATCGTCGGTACTCTCCAGTTCGTAATCGTTCTTATCGACATCCGGGAATTTTTGGGCGATATCGTTCGAGTGGGGCCATTGAAGACCTCGCCCCGGTTATCCGGAGGTGGGGTCGCTACTTCACAATCAGCCAACACGACACCTGGTACCGTCTCGATGCTTGGATTTGCGGGCGGTGTCGGGCGTTCGTCGCCAAACACTGGAATCGCAATCCCAGCCTCTACCGTGAATGGACCAACCACCGCTTGGCCCGGCTCGGCTTACCGTGTCTTGCGTCCATGCGCCTCCCGCCCATGCTGGTGAGCATCAGTTCCATGCGTCCGCTCAGGTTCTTTCTCTGCGAGGCCGGGATCTCCACTAACCGGCGACCGGCCGTGCTTTCGACCCCGTCGGCCTTTCTCGCTGCGGTCGATGGCCTGGGATTGGTCTGACTAGCCTGGCGAGCACAACCGTCATTGCCACCACCACTGTGATGGCAATAACCACCATTCCTGACGACCAAGGAGAACCCTGGCACCGAAATCGTGCTTGACGACTTCAACGCGGTACGTTCTCACGGCCCTCAATTTTGAGGAGGGCCGCTTGCGATATCAGAGTAAGGCGTGGGTGATTGGGTCCGAAAAAAATACTGCCGAACCCGTTCACCTGTTTTACACGGGATCGGCATGGCCGCATAATAAGTCCTGATTCCGCCAAAAAACTGCCGGAGTAGGTTGTCAACAGAGGGTTAATTCTTTCCAAAATGAGCCGCTTTCGTCAGCGAAATACCATATTTGAGTTGTGACATGCGACAAATCGGTGGTGAGAAGACCTCCGCGCCGCTCGCCGGCGGTTCGGGGAAAAATCGCTGGTATTCGCCACACGAAACCGATACTTCACCGTGGAACCATTGGATATGGCACGACATTGGCCTATGTTAGCACCATGAACTGTGTAGTTTACATGGCTTTAGAAAAGGGGTTCAAGTGATGAAACAGCATACCGAGCAGGAAGCGTTGAGGGTTGCATGGTCGGATCGGTCGCGTTGGCCAGGGGTCGTCAGGCCCTATTCGGTTGACGATGTTCTGCGCCTGAAGGGGAGCGTGCCGATTGAGTATACGTTGGCCCGTCTGGGTGCAGAGCGTCTGTGGGAACTGTTGCACCGCCGTGCCTTTGTGCGAGCGCTAGGCGCCTTGACCGGCAACCAAGCCGTACAACAGGTCAAAGCCGGGCTGGAGGCGATCTATCTCAGCGGCTGGCAGGTCGCGGCTGACGCCAATCTCGCAGGGCAGACCTACCCCGACCAATCGTTATACCCGGTCAATAGCGTCCCGCAGGTCGTCCGGCGGATAAACCAGGCGTTGCAGCGAGCGGATCAGATCGATGTCGCCGAAGGGCGTATAGGCACACACTGGTTCGCGCCCATCATTGCCGATGCAGAGGCCGGATTCGGCGGGGCACTAAATGTCTTCGAACTGGTCAAAAGCCTCATCGAAGCGGGTGCCGCTGGCATTCATTTGGAAGATCAACTGTCGTCGGAAAAGAAATGCGGACATATGGGAGGCAAGGTGTTGATTCCCACCTCGACCGCCGTGCGGAATTTGGTTTCCGCCCGCCTTGCGGCCGACGTGATGGGCGTGCCGACGGTTATCATGGCGCGAACCGACGCCAATGGGGCCAAACTTATCACGTCCGACGTCGATCCCGATGACCAAGAATTTTTGACTGGGGAGCGAACTCCAGAAGGTTTTTATGTCAGTCGTGGAGGGTTGGAGGCGGCCATCGCCCGGGGCTTGGCCTATGCGCCGTACGCCGACATGATTTGGTGCGAGACCTCGGAACCGGACATTGACGAAGCCAATGCCTTCGCCCGTGGCATTCACGCCAAATTCCCCGGCAAACTGCTGGCTTACAACTGCTCCCCGTCTTTTAACTGGAAGAAAAAACTGAACGATAGGGAACTCGAACGGTTCCAAGACGAGCTTGGGGCCATGGGTTACAAATTTCAGTTCATTACCCTAGCCGGGTTCCATGCACTGAATTACAGCATGTTCGATTTGGCGCGACGCTACCGACAATCGGGCATGAAGGCCTACTCGGAATTGCAACAGGCGGAATTCGCCGCGGAGGCAAACGGATACACCGCTGTGAAACATCAACGCGAGGTCGGAGCCGGATATTTTGATCAAGTCGCCCTTGCGGTTAATGGCGGGACCACCTCCACGATTGCCTTAATCGGGTCCACCGAGGAAGCGCAATTCGCGTAAGGCGAAGCGAGTCGCGGGAAGGGAACACGCCAGGCCGCGTTGTTGCGCTCGCCGCCAACACATAAGCGACAGTGCCCTGCTTGATATCTGGATGTGCTGGACACCGTTTTCTGTCGGGGATGCGAGGGCCGGATGCTGGTGCTCACCTTGACCGAATGAAGGCCAGGGACCCAAGGTCATATTTTTCCTTGGGTCCCTGTTCGGTGTCGCGTTTTCTACGCCTCCTGCACGCTTTCGCGAACGGCTCCCAACTCAACCCGCTATCCCCGACCCCTCTGGCAGATGACATGGACAGCGGCGATTGACACGCCCCCCGGCGAGAAAACCCCTGCGTATGGCGGCCCTGGGTTCGGCCCAATCCAACATGATGAGGGGCGCGTCGACTTCGTGATGAGAGCTGTGTTTCCAATCATAACGCGCCAAGGCGTTGGCTCGTCGGCTGCCCAACCCCGATAACCCCAGGCCGCAAGCCTGTGTCGCAGGACTTTTTTTGCACAACCCCGTCACCATCGCCCGGTGCGCCAGTCTCCTTGCCCAGCCCCGAGAGCAACCGCCCATCTGCCGTCGAGGTACGCTTTTGACTGCGGTCTGGCGTGGCCATCCCGGTATACTGTCACTCGGCGCCGCCATCCGCACCCGTGCCGTCAACGGCCTTGCCGATGGTAGCGCAGACAAGCCTACGCAAGACGCCGAGTCTAGACTTATCTCACGTCCCAACCGGGCGAACAGGGTGCGCAGGCCCGCGGCCAGGGCGCTTTGCACGTCCGCCTGTCTGGCCGATCGCGCCGGGTCCCGTTTGCGAAGGGACGCAAAGGCATTCCGGTCATCCTCGGCGATGCCCGCCGGGACGGTTTTGGCCAATCCCGGGCCGGCCACATTCCTGGACATTGGTGGCAGCCTCAGCCGCTTTGCGTAACAACGGGCCATTTTTTTCTCCTTGTTCCCGGGGCCCCCGATTATAATTAATACCAAGATTGCGGGAACGGTGCGACGGCAAGACCCAAGAACCTAAGGCGGCCAGGCCCTCCTCGTGCGGGGTTTGGATCCGGCTATTGCGGGTGGAGGAGACACGACAGGTACGGTACCAGCAGGACTCAAACGCTTTCGACACGATTAGCCGATTCCCCGCATTTTCACACTCGCCGCTTCCAACTGATAACCAGGATCGTCGGTCTCCTCCCTCGCTAGGCGGAGGTCCATGCCCAGAGACGGATGTTGCTCAACCGCCAAACCTGACGCAGTGACTCCTGCTGACAAATGGCTGGCGACTGGCCTGTACTATGGGCGGCGTGCAAATGCCGCGGGTGCCATCGAAACGCAACCACCTAACCGGTGGGAAGGGAGTGATCTGATATGGACCTGTCCCGCATCCTGGTTGGGTCTCTGGTGGTCGTCTGGATTGCCATGGAGAGTTTCGTGAATGTGCGGTCTCGGCTTCTTCGCCATAACTCGCCGGCGACTATCAACCGGCGCGACCGGGGGTCAGGGGCGTTAATTGTCGTCGGAACCTATCTGCTTATTCTGTTTGCGTACTTTCTCACCGTCAATCATGTGGGAACCATGCCAGGCTGGGTGTCTTACCTCGGCAATCTGGTGATGGCTATGGGGATCGTGGTGCGGTATGGGGCGATTATGCAGTTGGGTCGCTACTTTTCTCCCACAGTGAAAACCGCCTCGGATCAGGTTGTCATCCAGTCCGGTTGGTATCGGGTGATCCGGCACCCCGCTTACGCCGGGATTTGGCTTATCGCGGTCGGGTTGGGTCTTGGCCTCGACAGCTGGGTGGGCGCGGTCATGCTGGCAATCGGACTGCTGGGAATGTTGGGCTATCGCATCCGTGTTGAGGAAGCTGCACTATTGGACCACCTGGGGGCGGACTATGCGGAGTATTGTCGGCGCACGTGGCGCATGTTTCCCTGGGTGTGGTGACTGCCCCGGTTCGGCTTGACGGGTGCTCCCGCCACAACCTGATTCGCGGATCTGAGGTCTCGGTGATGGGGTGGGGACTGGGGCAATGACCCCGAATTAAGCGAGGCGGTTCCCGCTTCCCGGGAGGCCGCCGGGGTTTTTGCGGCCCGGGGGTCTGTAATCTTGGCGGGAGTCATGGTAAATTGGGCGCAGGAATCCAACTGGGCCGAATGTCTTGCTCCCAATCCGGAGAGGAGGAACCAACATGGAGGATCAGGATCGTCATGGTCGCGAGGCATTGGTTCGAGAACATTATGATGAACCGCCGGAATTGTTCGCCTGTTTTTTGGACACCGCGATGAATTACAGCACGGCATTTTTCCCGGATCCCGCCACCACTCTGGACGAAGCGCAACAGATCAAACTCCGCAAGTACGCGGATTGGCTCGCCGCTAAGCCCGGAGGCCATTACCTTGATGTTGGCTGCGGGTGGGGAGCGCTTTGTCTTCATCTCGCCGCGCACCATAACGCGCAGGTGGTTGGTCTTACCCTCAGCCCCAATCAAGCCCAGTATGGATCCGAACGCGCCCGCGAGGAGGCGTTAAGTGACCGGGTAGCGCTTCACGTCAAACCCTTCCTGGAGTATCCGGAGGTCGAGGCAGGGTATGACGGGATAAGTTTTATCGGCAGCATAGTCCATATGCGGGAACGCTCGGAGGTCATGCGGCGGGCCGCCAGGGGGCTTCGCCCGGGTGGACGTCTTGTCATCTCCGAAACCTACCTTCCGGATCGCAAGCGGACCGGGTTGGATTCGCGGTCATCCCATTTCATTCTGGAGGGCATCTTTGGCTTTTCGCACCCGACCACCCTCTCGGACGAGATCGCCGCCATCGAAAATGCCGGTCTCCGGGTGTTGCAGGTCGAGCACTCCACCGAGCACTATGTGCGGACGCTGCAGGAGTGGATTGCGCGTCTCAGGGTGGCGCGCGACCGTGTCGAAGCCATCCAGCCCGGATCGTATCGCAGACTCCGCACCTACCTGGGACTGGGCCACAGCTCGTTTCGCGCGGGCACCATGCTGCAGTACGAAATTGTCGCAGAACGCTCGGATGCGGCGACTAAACCCTGGACGGCACGTTAACCGGGGAAGGCGGGACGGGTGCGACGCGGCGAGCCGTATCCCAACCGGGTTCGGGATGGCAGATTGTCAGGGGATGCGGCAGCCGACAAATTGCTAGGATGCGTCTTCCCTCACAAATAAAAGTACTTGAACGAGGTGTTGCCTAGGCTGCCCGGTATTCCCTATAATAGGGGTAACTTGATGTGATGGAGTCCACTGTATGTGCCTCTGGGCTGATGACTCCTGCCTGTGAAGGAGGATTGTCTTAGTCCAGGGGATTTTTATGGCCTATATCCCCTCTAACCGTCCTCCTCCGCAGGATTCCCGATTGTTGGGAGGAGGAGCGTCTATTGGCTGCTGACGTCGCCTATAATTTGTGTCAAATTCTCGTAGTGCTGTTGTTATCGCCGCTTGTCCGCGGCATCTTGACCCGGATGCAAGAACGGATTCAAGCCAAAAGGGGACCGAGTATTTGGCAACCTTACTACGACCTTTGGAAGTTGTTCCATAAGGACGAAGTGGTTTCGAACGAAGCGACTTGGATTTTCCGGTTCGCCCCGTACGCCTATTTTGTGGCGCCTTTGCTGGTGACGGTACTGATTCCGGTTTTAACGGACTACCCGCTTTTTATGGCCTTTATGGGAGATATGGTTGCCGCCGGCTTCATTCTCTCGATGGGCTCCTTCTTTTTGTCCCTGGCCGCCATCGACACCGGCAATGTCTATGGCCCGATGGGCGCCAGCCGCACCCGCATGGTCAGTTCGCTGGTGGAGCCCATCTTTATGATTGTCTTCTTCTCCGTATCCTTTGCGGCGAATTCGACCATTCCCTATGTGGTTCAAGCCCACTGGGTCTCCTCCTCCCGCCAGTTTTTTTCGCCGACCCATCTGCTCATCATCACCGCCTTTGTCATGATCATTTTGGCGGAAACCGGCAGAATCCCGGTCGACAACCCGGGCGGGCATTTTGAACTGGCCATGATTGATGAAGCCAAATCCCTGGAATTTTCCGGACCCTCCCTCGCCCTCATCAAGTGGGGCGGTTATATGAAATTCATGGTCCTCAGCCTGGTTCTGCTCAATGTGCTGGTGACTCCCTGGGGCCTGGCAACCCACACCCAATTTCTCGACGTGGTGGCGTCGGTGTTTCGGGTGGGAGCTAAGTTGCTGGCTTTCGTGATGGTTGTCGCCGTGATTGAAACCTCGCTCGCCAAACTGCGGCTGTACCGGATTCAAGACTTCTTGGGCGTGGCCTTCGTTACGGCGGTGGTTGCCATGATTGTGCAGCCGTTTCACCTGTAAACCAATCCGGAGGAGGCCAAGGGATGAGCACCCCATTTCTGGATCACATTTTGACCAACATCAACAGCCTGCTTGGCGCGTTGTTCTTGTTATCCGCCTTTGTGCTCATGGTCGCTCGCCAGGTGCAGGGGTTTCTCCGGGGATTTGTCCGCCAGTCGTTGCTGCTGGCTCTGTCCGCCTTGGTGCTGGGGTGGCTTCAGCAATCGCCGGAGTTGGTTATCGTCGCCCTCATTACGCTGGCGGCCAAAACCCTTATCATCCCCAACCTGCTGGTCCGCACATTGCAGCCGCAGATCCGCTCGCGGCGCGAAGTGGATTTTGTCGTCAACACGCCGGTATCCTTGCTGGTGGCTATTGGCATCAGCGTCTTATCCTATTTTTTTGTCGTGCCTTTGCTGGCCGGGGCGAGTCCGAGTGTCTCCGTCAACCTGCCGGTGGGACTCGACGTGCTGTTGATCGGGGTGTACACCTTGGCCATTCGACGTGAAGCGGTTCCCCAAGTCTTGGCCATCATGGCCATTGACAACGGCGCCTTTTACGCCGGCATCGCGATTACCTCCTCGTCGGCCATTGTGGAATTGGCCGCCGGCCTGGAAGGGGTCATCGTGGTGTTGGTCGTGGCCATTCTGACCCGAACCTTGGCCGAGAATGTGGGCACAACCCAAGTGGGGGCGATGGCCACACTGAAAGAGGGCGACAAACCATGATGGTGGCGGCCATTCCGGTGATTCCCCTGCTGGCAGCCCTGGCGGTTCTTTTGTTCCGACACCCGACACCAGCCCGCCTCATTACCGCTGCGGGTGGACTCGCCACGTTGTTGCTTAGCATCGACCTGGCGCAGCAAGTCACTCACCGGGTTGACCTGGTGGTGCTGCCGGGGTGGGTTGGGGTGAATGGGCTCAGTGCCCTGATCCTGGTATTGCAGGGGTTTGTGGCCATGACGGCTACGATCTATTCGTGGGGATATATGAAACACCAGGCCCGCGCCGGCGAGGCGCGCGAACGGCGATATTACCTCAACCTCAACCTCTTTTTATCGTCGCTCTTCCTGGTCCCAATTTTTCTGCAGCCCGCTTTGACCTGGGTCGCCGTCGAGCTAACCACCGTGCTCTCCGTGTTTTTGGTCAGTTTCGACAGTACCCCGCAAGCCTTGGAGGCTGCCTGGAAATACGCCATTATCACCATTATGGGTGCCACCGTGGCCGTCCTCGGCATCTTTCTGCTGCTTTGGGGACTCTCCTTGGCGCATGTTGCCGTTCAGACCTGGGCGTCCCTGAAAGCCACCGCCCCGCTCATGCCGCCGCTGCTGCTCAAGTTGGCCTTCGTGCTCATTCTGATCGGGTTTGGCACCAAAGTGGGAATCGTGCCGATGCACACCTGGCTTCCGGACGCCCACTCGCAGGCGCCCAGTTCGGTCTGCGCCTTGTTGTCGGGTATCGAGGTCAGCACCATATTGTATGTGATTATGCGGCTATGGCCCGTGTTTGCGTGGATTCCGGGATCATTCGCCCAACACTGGGCGTTGGCCTTCGGGCTGCTTTCGGTCGGCGTGGCGGCCTTCTTGATGATTCAGGTGCACGACTTTAAACGGTTGTTCGCGTTTTCCACGGTCGAGCAAATGGGCATCGTGCTGGTGGCGTTGGGACTTGGTCCGGCAGGGGGTTATGCCTCACTCTACCAAGTGCTGACCCACGCCGTGACCAAGTCGTTGGCCTTTTACAGCGCCGGCGCGGTCTTGCTGACGACCGGAACCCGCGACATTGCGTCCGTCAAGGGGTTAATTCGGGTCTCACCGGTCAGCGCCATGAGCCTCTTATTCAGCGGGCTGGCGATTGCCGGGGCCCCTCCCTTTGCCATTTTTCTGAGCGAATTGTCCATATTCCGTTCCACCTGGCAAACCGGGCACATCCTGGTGTTGGTGCTGTTGCTGGGTTTTCTGACCGTCGCCTTTCTCGGTGTGCTCCTCAAGGTCAACCGCATGGTGTTCGGCCAGTCCCACCACCGGCCAGTCTCGTTGCCCTTAACCATCCGCTTCGCGTTGTTGGTCGGGTGGCTCCCGGTGCTGGTCTTCGGCGTCTATCTTCCCCGGCCGATGCACCATTTGTTGACCTTGGCCGCGTTGACCTTAAGGAGGTAATGCCCATGGCTCGGGATTGGCTGCAGGATGTGATCGCGGAGCACCCGGAGATTGCGGTTGCCCAGGAGACCAACTGGGTCCGGATCGGGTTGAACCATGACCAACTCGTGGACTGGATTGGCAAGTTGAAAGACGATTGGGCATTCGGTGCCATGGTGGCGGAAGTCGATCCCGACCACAAGATCCAGCTGCTTTACCTATTTTATGGAGCCAACACGCCCTGGATCGGTCTGCAAGTGACCGCCGACGAGGCTTTTTTGCCCAGCATTAGTTCGATGGTGTTTGCCGCCGATTGGCAAGAACGCGAAATCGAAGACCTGTATGAGATTCGCTTTCAAGGACACCCGCAGTTAGGCAATTTCGTGCTTCATGACGAAATTTGGCCGGAAGGGATGGCGCCCATGCTGTCCAGCTTCTTGAACGCACCCGGGCAGACCCCGGCGCGCAACGGTGTCAGCCACCCCCAGATTGTCCACGCGCCGGGAGCGTTTGTGATGCCAGTTGGGCCAGTCTATTCCGGTGTGGGGGAATCCATCCGGTTTCACTTGGAAACCGTGGGGGAAGAGATCATCTTCGCCCATCTGCGACCGTTCTACAAATATCGAGCCATCGAGAAACTCATGCAAGGACGCTCTCCGGAAGAGGTTTTGCTGATCGCGGAGCGGATTGACGGCCTTTCGGCATTTGCCCACAGTCTGGCCCTAGCTCAGGCATTGGAAGCATTGGGGCCGTGCCCGGTGCCCGCCCGGGCCGACGGCTTGCGGGTACTGTGGGCGGAGTGGGAGCGCATTCGCTCCCACGTGAAAACCTTGGGTGCGATTTTGGAATCAACCGGACTGACGGTGCCCGCCAACCTGCTCGCCGCATGGGAAGAAGAGTTGCTCCAGCTTGCGGCGGTCTACACCGGGCACCGGTACTTATTCGGTTTGAACCGGCTCGGAGGCCTCGCCCGAAATTGGACGCACGACGAGATCCAGACATTGCTGGAGGAAACCGGCCGGATCGTGGGCCAGGTGCTGACCATCACCGAGGACCTGACCTTTGACAACAGCTTCTTGGACCGCTTGGAGCGGGTGGGCCACCTGAGCCGGGACTTGGCGGTGACCTACGGATTGGTCGGACCCGTGGCCCGCGCCTCAGGACTGCAGCGGGATCTGCGAAACTGGCAGCCCTATTCCCGCTATGGTCAGCTAAACTTCCGGGTTCCGGTGCAGAGCGAAGGGGACGGCTATGCACGGTTTCGCCAGTTTACCCAGGAAATTCGGGAATCACGGCATTTGCTTGAGCAAATCCCGGAGACGCTGAGTGGCGGCGGCGTGCGGGGGTCCCCCGCTCCCTTCCGGGAAGGGACGGCGGTGGGTTATTGTGAAGGGCCCGCTGGCGCCATCGTCTATGGGGTCTGGATGGATCGGCGGGGCCACATCGAACGGTGTCGGATCATCACGCCCGGACTGGTCAATTGGCACGCGCTGCCTCCGGCGGTGCGCCATTTCGCGTTTCAGGATTTTCCCATCATTTTGGCGAGCTTCGGGTTGAGCGTGGCCGATTTGGACCGCTAAGCGTGCGGTCGGAAGGCATCTGACCGGGATGAAAAGCGCCGCCGACGGTCATGGCTGGCAACGGGTCGAGACGCCACCGGCTTAAGACGGGGAGGAGAGATAGCCGTGTCCTGGTTTGTCAAAGGGATCAAGCAGCCGGTAAAAACTCTCGGCGACCGGGTTGGGGACGCGGGGTCGCCCGGGGTTCTCCCGGAGCGACCGATCGCCACCCGGGTTTCCGATCCGCAATTGGTCACGATCTGTCCCACCGGCGCCTTAAGCGAACAGGAGGGAATGGTTGTGGTCGACGACGCGCGTTGCGTGCAATGTGGCTGGTGTCGGCGCGAGTCCCGGGTGACCATGAACTGGGAGGCGGGCCAAGCCCAGGTGCGAG
>JAJZZA010000092.1 GCA_021797825.1 Bacillota bacterium
CTAACACCAGGCCAGGGTGATGGGGGCGAGCCTGACGCGGGGGACCGAACTCTGCTCCTTTGGCCCTCCCGGGCATCCTCATGCCTGGCCTCATCCCGACATCTGTTCATATTGTATCTACCCCGAAAGTGCTTGACAACAAGATAGAACATTACACAACAACACAGAGTTTCCATGCCGCGGGCGGCGCCCCGCCCCATGAAAAACCCCCCTCTCGGGGGGAGTTTTTCGGAACAGTTTTTCATGCCGCAGGGCGACACCCCCTGGCATGAAAAAGTATGCGATGCTCGTGGTAGGCGTTGCAGTTCGGAGGTCGAAGTTTCTATGGTCTTACGAAGCCGTGGAACAGTTTGGACCCAGACGCCCGCTGTGAACCCCCTATTGCTGCCTGAGAGCGCGCGGAGCAGAATACTCCATTCATTGACGGGGGCGGGCACTGAACGCTGGAGGCTCAGAGCCTCTCATCGAACTTCTTTGCGCGGTGGCCCCCGGGGCGACCGTTAAGTAAGGTTATGGGCCGTTCAGTGCCCACCCCTACCGGTTGGGGCGTCCGGATGATATTCCTACAATTTATGGGGTCGATTTTTTCGGAGCAGAAACTGTCGGGGGTTTCCCGCTTTTGCTTAAAGACGGGGCGATCATTTTGTCCCGTAAAAAAGCGATGCCAGGCTCGGCTAAGTCGGCAACCGGTTGCGCCTGGGCATCTCGATGCACGTCCCGCAGCCACGGAAACTGCTGAGTTAAACTGCTGCCTCAAAGCACGGGCTTGGGGTTTCTGCCCCGCGTCATATTCCCGGTTCCATTCCGCCAACGCCCAGTTCCAGACCAATCTGGCAGGTCCCGACGGTGCTTAACGGACTGGATCTGATCCGACGTCGGCTCGAGCCGGATCTTGTGGGCTAACGTCGGCATGCATGGCCTCCTTGAAGCTTTTGCGATAGTGCCGCAACCCGTCCCACCGGGCTGAAAAGCCCTGCGTAATGGTGAGTAAGTCTGGGACGAGTTCCTGCTCGGGTGCCCAATGCTCTTGATTGAGGACCAGAATCTCGCACCCGTGTTGCTGGCAGAATCGCTCGAACCACTCGTAGCCAACCCGGGTTAGGCGATCTGTATGCGCCCGAATCACGGTGCCAATTTCTCCCGCATCCATCACAGCCACAAACCGCTTGCGACCACAATTCATCCCCCCGCCAATCTCTTCGCTGAACTCCCCGTGGGCGAGTCCGCGGGCGGTACAGAACGGTTCCCATGTGAGCCGTTGGTTCGCCAAATCGGGCCGCTGGCTCTGGCTACTGACCCGGCAATAGGCGCCGGTCTTACGAGGACGCGTCGTGGCAGGCCGGTGCTGTCGGAAGGCCAGAATCTGATCTTCGGTGTAATAGCGCCGGCCCGTTGCCGTCCGACCGCCGGGCTTGAGTCGGCCCTCGCGATCCCACCGTTGGATCGTCTTAATATTCACCCCGAGCAGGTGGACAACCTCGTGACTGGTTAGTGTGCGCTCTATGACCTATATTATAGGCTATTGGACACTTGCCAGCTAGCTAGATTATAACTCCACCGCCACTGGGCTTGCGCATATTTGGGGTTCCGGTACATCAAACATCTCCGCTGAAGGCGGTTTATAGCTTCTCCGGTTCGTCTGGGGTGCTTGCCATTCTCCCCGGCATACGCTCCCGTTAATTCCCAAAGACTACCGAGCCGCCCCCCCGCGGGCTCGACCCCGTCCGTCAAACCCGGTCTCGGCCGATGCGCCAGCAGGCCGCGGCTAGCCCTCGGCAGCGGTCGCCCGGGCCGCGGAGACGATGATATCGACCGCTTCCCTGACGTGGGCGGCATGCGTGCGGTGGGAAAGGATGCAAAGCCGCAGGGTAACACGGCCGTCAACCACCGTACTGGAGAGAAAAACGCGCTGGCTGGCGTTTATCCGCGCCAAGAGGCGCCGATTGGCGGCATCAATCGCCGCATCGCTGACGCCTGCCTTTACCCGGCGCAGCCGAAAGGCGACCACGCTCAGGTCTGGCGCCCAGGGCACCTCCAGCAGACTCTCCGCGGCCAGCCGCCGGTAGGCCATTTCCGCCAGATCCAGTTTTTCATCGAGTGCGGCGCGAAAGGCGGCGGTTCCGTAGAGATGGAGCGGAAGCCACACCCTCAGACCGCGCAGCTCACGGGAAAGTTCGAGTCCCAAATCGGCGAAATCCGGCACATCCCGGTCGGCTTCCAGATCCTGCAGATAGTGGCCGCTGACGGCGTGCGCCGCCCGCAACCGGTCCCCGTCGCGGACCGCCAGCGCCCCGGTGCCGTAAGGCAAAAAGAGGCTTTTATGGGGATCCAGGGTCACCGAGTCGGCTAGCTCAATTCCCTGAAGACGGGCACGCCCGCGCTCCGTCAACCGAAAAAGCCCGCCATATGCCCCGTCGACGTGAAACCAGAGACCTTCTTGCGCCGCCAGCGCGGCCATCTCCAGCAACGGATCGACGGTCCCGGTATTGGTGGTTCCAGCCGATGCGACCAGCAGAAACGGCTTTTGGCCAGCCGCCCGGTCGGCCGCGATCAGCGCCGCGGCGGCGTCGACATCCATCCGCAGATCCGGAGTGCACGGCACCGTCCGCACGCTGTTGGCGGGCAGTCCCGCCAACCGCGCCGCTTTGCCTAGCGAATGATGCGCGTGCTCGGTCAGGTAAAGCGCGCCGCGAGCCATCTCTTCGCCTAACTGGGCATGGCGGGCAGCGACCACCGCGGAGAAGTTGGCCATCGACCCACCCGAAACCAAGAGTCCGCCGCCGCTTTCGGCAGGCAATCCCAACACTTGGCAGAACCAGCGCACGACACTGTGCTCCATTGCCGCCAGCCCCGGGGCAAAGCCGGCGATGCCGACATACCGGTTCGCGGCCCGCGCCCAGACGTCAGCCACCGCGGACGCGAAGAGTCCCCCTCCCGGAATATAACCGAAATAGCCGGCGCCGGCCGTCTCCACCGCCAACCCCATGGCCCTTTGCACCCGCTCCAGCAACTCGGCCAGATCGCCGGGCGCGGCCGGGGGCGGCATCAACATGTCCCGGACGACATCGCCCAGCTCCCCGCCACCCGCGGCGGTGCCATCAGCCGGGCGCTCCGCCAGACTCTGCACAAACCCGATGGCCTGCTCCAATAGGGCGCGGCCCAGTTGCTCCATGCCGTTCCGACCCGGTTCCAACGGGTACTCTGGCATCCCCTCATCCCCTTCGTGCACATCTCCTGGTCGGGAGGCCTGGCCGTGGCCGCTCACCTTCGCCTGTTTCCGCGGGATGCGGACGCCAATCCGCCCGTCTGCAACCACTTAAGCAGATTCCCCGGCCTTCGTCTAGCGACCGCGCGGCCAGACCTGCCGGGACCCCATTCCGGAGACCGGCCCGGCCCCGCCTCGGCAACCCCGGCTTATCCCACCGGACGGCCCCACCGCAAGACCTGGGTTACCGGATTATGGCCCAGCCGATAGGGGATGCCGGCGATATCGGCGTCGTCCAAAATCACCAAATCCGCCACCTTGCCGGGTTCGATCGATCCCACCAGCCGCTCCAGGCCGAGCACGTAGGCCGCGTTTGCCGTCACCGCCGCCAATGCCTCCTCCGGCGACAACCCCAGCAGATTGACGGCGAGCGCCATCACCGTCGGCAAGTTCCCCACCGGCGACGTGCCCGGATTGAAGTCGGTGGCCAAAGCCAGCGCCGCCCCCCGGGCCAGCAGCTCCCGCGCCGCAGGCTGCCGGTTGGAATTGGTGTAAAAGGCGGCGGTGGGCAACAACACCGCGACGGCGGGGCTTGCCGCCAGCGCCTGCAGGTCTTTCGCTGCGGCCGCTTCCAGGTGGTCCAAGCTCCGGGCACCATACTCGATGCCAAGCCCGATCCCCCCCATCGCGGTAAACTGGTCGGTGTGCAGGCGAATCAGCAGGCCCGCCTGGCGGGCGGCCTTCAGCACCGGTGCGGCTTGTTCGGGACGAAACGCGGTCGCTTCGATGAACGCGTCGATCGCCGTGATGAATGGGGACGCCGAGGCTTCGGGCAGCAATTCGGCCAACACTTGCCGGACCCAGGCCGCGGCGTCGAGCCCCGGAGGCACCGCGTGCAAAAAGAGTCCGGTGGCGGCAATCCGCACGGGGGAATCGTGCTGCAACCGCTCGATCAATTTAAGCGCGCGAAGTTCCTGGGCGACCGAAAGGCCGTATCCCGTCTTCATCTCCAGGGTCGTCGTGCCCCATTTTAAGGCTTCGGCCACCAGCGGCTCGGTAAAACGCAGAATCTCGTCATCGCTGTGCTGCTGGAACTGCCGGGCGGAATAGCGGATCCCGCCATCCTGGCCGGCTAGTTGCTGATATGAGATGCCCGATAGGCGCGCACGATATTCATCTGTTCGCCAGCCGGCAAACGGCAGATGGGTATGGCAGTCCACCAATCCGGGCACCACCGCGTGCCCCCCGGCGTCAATGACCGCGTCAAAAGACGACGCCCGCGCGCCGAGCGAGGCAGTCGGGCCCACCTGCCGAATCCACCCGTCTTCACACACCACCGCCCCGTCGGGGTATATCGGGTAGCGTCCCAGGTCCAGCCCGCGCCGGGGCGCGGACGGCCCCGCGACCGTATAGATGCGTCCGTGTTGGATGAGTGTGCGCATGAAGACCCTCCTACCCATGAAAAGAGCGGGCGTCGCGGACGCCCAAGCGGCAGCCGGACCGCATGCTCCCGGCCAAAGCGCCGTCGCCGGCGGGCCCGCCGGTTGGACCGCACGGGTTAGGCCCGATCGGGCCCGATTAAGGGCGTGGCGATGCGATCACGGTGGCTGGCCAGCGTGCTCTTCGCCAGATCATAACCGGCGTCGGCATGACGCACCACCCCAATCGCGGCATCGTTGAACAACACCCGCGACAAACGTCCCGCGCTGTCCTCGGATCCATCGGCCACCGTCACCATACCGGCGTGCAGCGAATAGCCAATGCCGGTTCCGCCCCCGTGGTGAAAAGAGACCCAATGGGCACCGGACGCCACGTTTAATAGGGCGTTTAAGATCGGCCAGTCCGCAATCGCGTCGGAGCCGTCCCGCATATTTTCGGTCTCCCGGTAAGGCGAGGCTACCGACCCAGTATCGTGGTGGTCCCGGCCAAACACCACCGGGGCCGCCAAGCTGCCGTTGGCCACCCATTCATTGACCCGCAGGGCGAAGGTGTCGCGTTCGCCGGGACCCATATAGGCGACCCGGGCGGGAAGGCCTTGAAATGCCACATAGCGGCGCGCCAACCTCAACCAGCGCGCCAGCAGCGGGTTGTCGCCGAATAGGCTCAGCGCCAGCTCGTCAAGCCGGTAGATCTCCTCGGGGTTTCCCGACAGCACTGCCCACCGGAAAGGGCCCTTGCCCTGGCTGAACAGATCGCGAATATAGGCGGGAACATAACCCGGGATGGCGAACGCGTCCGTGACCCCTTGGTCGAATGCCTCGCGGCGGATGTTGTTGCCGTAATCGAAGGCTTGCGCGCCGCGGCCCTGCAAGGTCAAAAGATGGCGGACGTGCTCGGCAATGGAGTTCCGCGCCCGTTGCAGATACGCCTCGGGATGGGCTTGGCGCAGTTGGGCTGCCTCGTCGACCGTGTAACCGTCGGGAATATAGCCGACCAAGGGGTCGTGGGCCGCGGTTTGGTCCGACACCACGTCGGGGGTCACATTCTGCGCAATCAGGTATTCTAGCAACGCATTGGCGTGGCAATGGACGCCAATGGTCAGCGTCTCGCCCGCATTACGGGCGCTCAGCGCCCGCGCCACCGCCTGCGCGATGCTCTCGACCGCGACATCGAGATAGGCCGAATCGAGGCGGCGCTGAATGCGCCGCTGGTCAACCTCGGCGACCAATGCCACCCCGTCCAGCATCTTCGCCGCCAACGGCTGCGCCCCGCCCATGCCGCCCAAACCGGCGGTGACATAGAGGCGGCCCTTTAAGCTTCCGCCAAACTGCTGGGCAGCCAAAGCCGCCAGAGTTTCATAGGTGCCTTGGATCACCCCCTGGCTGCCGATGTAGATCCACGATCCCGCGGTCATCTGGCCGAACATGGTGAGACCCAGCTGATCCAGCCGGTTAAACTCTTCCAACGTCGCCCACTTGCCGACCAGATTGGCATTGGCGATCAGCACCCGCGGCGCCGCGGGCTGGGTTTTCAACACCGCGACCGGTTTGCCCGATTGCACCAACAGGGTTTCATCGTTCTCCAAGCTCAAAAGGCTCTGGACAATCTGGTCATAGGCGGCCCAGGACCGCGCCGCCCGCCCGCGACCCCCGTAGACAATCAAGGCGTCGGGGTTCTCCCCCACCCGGGGATCGAGGTTGTTCATCAACATACGGAGCGCAGCCTCCTGGCCCCATCCCCGGCAGTGCCGCTGCGGACCGGTGGGAGCCTGAATATCGGCATGTCTGCTGAAATCAATCACCGCCATCCCTCCTTTCCGTTGCATGAAATGGCGCCGACGTCGGCTAAGACGGCGTCTGCGCCTCGCTGGGCGCCAGCCCGCGGCTTTGCCATTCGGCTCGCAAGGCCTGGGCGTCGCCATGAATCGCGCCCAGCGGAGTCAGCATGAGGCGGCGGTCGCGCACCACGATACGGCCGCCCACCACCACATGCCGGATCGCCTCCGGCTGCAGCGCATACACCAGGTTGTTAAGCAACACCTCCGGCGTCCAGGGCGTCAAGGACAGGTGAGAGGTGTCGATCGCCAGGAAATCGGCCCACGCTCCCGGGGCAATGCGGCCGGCGGAACTCTCCAGGATTTCGGCCCCGGCACCCGTCCCCATCGCAAACACATCTTCGGCGCTCAGCGCCGTCGCGTCTAAATGGGTGACCTTTTGCAGCAAAGCGGCCATCCGCATCTCCTCAAAGATGGAGGCGCGGTTATTGCTGCACCCCCCATCGGTGCCCAGCCCGACCAAAACCCCCGCCTTTAGCAGGCTGACCACCGGGGTCACGCCATCGGCCAGAAACATGTTGCTGGAGGGGCAATAGGCCAAACGGGTTCGGGTCTGGCCCAAGCGGGCAATATCCGCCGCGTCCAGCCAGACCAGGTGCACGGCGATCAAACGGGAGGTGAGCGCCCCCAGCTGGGCCAAGTATTGCACCGGGGTTTTGCCCGTCCGCTGCCGGGTTTCCGCCACCTCGAAGGGCTCTTCCGCCACATGCATATGGTAGGGCGTATCCAGCTCCTGGGCCAACCGCACCCCGGCCGCAATCATTTCGTCGGACGCCCCATGCAGGCTGTGCGGCGCGGGATGAACGGAGACCAGCGGATCCCCCTGCACCTCTTGGGCCAAGGCCCGGGTACGCTGCACGGCATCGTCGACCCGCTCCCGGTAGGCGTCGGGGGCTCCCGGCCAGTCGTAGAGACAGCGGGCGAAAACCAGGCGGATTCCCACCTCGCGCGCCGCCTGGATGACCGCCCGGTCGTTTTCCAACCCATCGCGGTGCACATAGAAAAAATCGGCCACGGTGGTGATGCCCGAAAGCAGCATGTCGGAAAAGGCCAGCCGGGCACCGGTACAGATCGCCTGCGCATCGAGCCAGGGGGCCGTCCGGTAAAGCGCCGCGTCCCGCCAAGCCAGAAACGGAGCGTCGCTGCCCAGTCCGCGCAACAAGTGTTGAAAGGAATGGGTGTGGCTGTTGACGGTTCCCGGCACCACCGCCAATCCCGGCCATTTGCTGACGGCAGCCCGCGGGTGACGGCGACGCAAGACCGGCTCCGCATCCACCGCCGCAATCCGCCCGCTCGCCGTTTCGACCACGACGCCGTGGTTCGCGCGGAATTTCCCTTCGACCAAAACCCATTCAGGGTAAAAGGCTTTCAAGCCCATGAGGCTCCCTCCCCTCCCGCGTGAGCCCCCCGTCAAGTTGGATCCAGGCCTCTGCCAGGGTTTCGGCCGCCAGCCGGATGTCCTCCGGCGCGCTCCATTCGTCGGGGCAATGGCTCTTGCCCTGACGGCTCCTGACAAACAACATCCCGGTCGGCACCACCCGGGACAGGTGGGTGGCGTCGTGCCCGGCCAGGCTGTAAAGCGTTTGATAGGGGACGCCGCGCCGGTCTAAGACGGCCGCCAGCACTTGCCGGATGCCCGGGTCCATTTGACTGGCCGGCTGGTCCAGCAGATTGGCGACGGTCGCGCTGATGCGCCGCCGTCCGGCCAGCGCCTGAAGCTCTTGGCGGTAGCGCGCGGCGGCCTGGCGCAGGCGCTCCGTATCGGGTGAGCGCATTTCGGCCACAAACTCCACGAGCCCCGGCACCACATTGACGGCATTGGGATAGACCGTCACCTGGCCGATGGTGCCCACCAGCGGAAAACCCGGGCTTAACAGCCGCTTTTCAAACAGCATGGCCGCTTCGGAAAACGCCGCGACCGCATCCCGCCGCCGGGCCATCGGGGTGGTGCCGGCATGGTTTTGCTCGACGCTTAACGTGATCCGGTCGCGATGGATCCCGGTAATGCCCTCGACCACCGCCAGCGGGACGCCGGCCTCGTCGAGCCGCGGGCCCTGTTCGATGTGGGGCTCGATGAAGGCCGCCAGATCCGGCGCCAAAGCGGCCAAGCCCTCGACATCTCCCCCGGCCGCGGCCAGAGCCTCGGGGAGCCCGGCGGTGTTGCGCACGGTGTCCAAGGACAGCACGCCGGTCAGCAAGCGGCTGCCCAGGGTCGACAAACCGAACGGGTTGGGTTCCTCCCCGGTAAAGACCGCGACCGCCCAGGGATGGCGGTTGCGATATCCCCCTTCGCTTAAGGCCTGGATGACTTCCAACGCCAAGATCACACCCAACGCGCCATCATAGGCCCCCCGTGCGAGACCGTGTCCAAATGCGAGCCCATCGCGAACGCGGGCCGCGTCCTCTTGCCCGGGTGGACCGCCCAGAGATTGCCGGCGGCGTCGACATGAGGGGTGAAGCCGGCTGCCGTAGCCTCCTCAACAAACCATCGCCGCACCCGCCGTTCCGCCTCGCTGCCGAATGGACGGGTGATGCCTCCCGCGGGATCCTGTCCGATTTGCGCGGCGCGATCAAGGCGGTCCAAAAGGCGCGTCATGTTAATAGACGCCACTTAGCCCTCCCCTTTCATCGGGTGACGTGTCCAATATGCCTGTCGGCGGAGATCTTGCGCTTCCAATTTTTCCAGC
The DNA here is from genome assembly GCA_021797825.1 of Bacillota bacterium. Lineage (GTDB taxonomy): Bacteria > Bacillota > Sulfobacillia > Sulfobacillales > Sulfobacillaceae > JAJZZA01. Next base: position 9,167 of record JAJZZA010000092.1, read on the forward strand.
CGCTCGTGAATCCCGGCCGTCTGCTCCGCGACCTTGCGGGTGATACAGTTGATCAAGAACATCGGGCCGGCATAGCCATCAAACAGCGAGGCGCTGGCCACCGGCACCACGATGCTGGGATCAGCCAAATCGCATGCCGGCGAGATCCACCGGTCGGTGAAGGCCGCGATCGGGATGCCCTGCTGGCGCAAATCGCCCAGCCAGTCGATAAGAATTTTGGGATACCGGGGAAACACCCAGGCCACCACCAGATCCTGCGCCTCCAGACTGATTCCAGCGGCATCCCAGGTCGGCCTGCCGGGCGTCGCCACCTCCACCTGGTCACGGACTTTGCCCAGACAATATGCGGCATAGGGAATCAGGGTGGCGGAAATGCGCGCTCCCGCCAACACGATCCGCCGCGCCCGGACGATGGCGTCGGCCATGCGCCGAGTGCCCGGATCATCCAGGATGTCCGGCAGGTGTTCCAAGTTGTCAATCTCTTGGGCAAGCAGGGGATCGGCGTCGGGCGGCAAACTCGGCCTCAGATACACCGTGCGCTCCGGGGCGTGCCATTCTTCGCGCACGATATTCTGCAAGGTGCGGACAAAGTCGCCGTATCCGGCATAACCCAAGGCCGTGCAAAAGCGGGAAATCGAAGCCTGGCTGACCCCGATGCATTGCGCCAGCTCCTGCGCGCTCATTAAAGACGCATCCCGCATGTGGGCCGCCAGGTAGTCGGCAATATCCTGATGCAGGGGAGAGATTTCGGCGGCCGCGCGGATTCTCTGGTGAAGATTGTCGAGGACGTTCACGCCGTTAGCCATGACACACCTCCTTGTCATAGTGCATGGAATCATTCACCATGCATCCCCAGTATATCCCCGTCATTCCGCTCCGCAACCTCAGCCCCCCGCGGCCTGCCCGGGCCCGAGTCCCGTCGCGGCCCCGGGCGGCGAACCCGGATCGTCCCCCCGTCAAATGACGCGCTCCGGACGCCAAGCCCCGCGTCCGGAGTGCGTCCCCGGGATCTTCAACACCGCGGGACGCTGGACCGGGTTGGCCACGGGTCAGACCGCACGGCGGCCCGGTTACCCGGGCGACCCCTCGCTTACGCTTATCTGCCCGGCGTCGGCGTTCACCACGACCCGCATGCCGTCCGCGATCAGGTCATAGAACCCCGGCTCCACCCGATCCACCAGCGGGATGTCCAAGATAATGCAACTGGCCACCAGCACCGTGTCGGGACGCTCGACAATTACGGCCCGGGGCGCGTTGCCATACCGCGCCGACTGGTAAAGCCCGTCGGTCTGGACCACCGAACTCCCTTTCCCGCTGGGGAAGATGACCACTTTGCCGGCAACGCTGCGACCCTGCAAAACGTGATCGTCCTCAATCACCGTACCGGTGGCGGGATCGCACAAATAAAAGCAGAGATCGTCCGCCGAGACCACCGAGACGCCTTCTGCCACCCCCCCCCCCAGAAATTTTATGGCAGGCGAAACGCCCCGCCGGGCCGCCCGGACTCGCCGTGCGGTCTCCCCCTTGATGGCAGCCGCTACACACTCGCTTCCGCTGCGGATGACAAATCCCATCGACCTCCGGGTGGTATAGTAGACGCACTTGGGGGAATCCGTGACACCGACTTTGCCGGCCAGGTGACCCCAAATCGGCTGGTCGACGCAGGAGTCCTTAACCACTCGGCCTCCCGCCTGCTCAATGATTTGCAAGATACCCATGCGTTCCGCCAGCAAACGGGTGTGTGCCGAGGTATTAAGCCACAGCTCGGCGCGCAGGGTTTTTCCCTGCACCAGCGCCGCCACGGTTTGGATCTGCGCCAGGGTTAGGTGAGGACAGCCCAGCATGACGAAGTCGATCCGGCCCGGCTGCCGGGAGAGCTGTTCACGGGTCCGGTCCAAATCGGCGCGGGTGATGACCACCGCCGGGGTATCCGATGGCTGGCGGGCTCCCAACGCTTGCCGCAGGGTGGCGGCTTCGGGGGTGACCCCGACAATATGGTCATGGCACGGCCCCGGCCGTATTGAGTTGAGCTGCCAGATTCATCAGCGCCTCGGGAGTCACCGTCCGGGCGATTCCGAGAAATACCGGGACACCCCCCTGAATCCGCTTAGGAAGTGCGGAGCCGAGCAGCTGATAGTCGAAATCGGAAGCCAGGTCCGTCTCCACCTGGACCACCACCGAAGCCCAACGCGCCTCGGACAAGAGCAACCCATATTGCGGAACCCGGCCGGTGATGGCCGCGCACAAGGCGCTTTGGGCCGATTCGCGATTGGTTTTGGCCCCATACACGGAATTGACATAGGGCGTGGCGCTGCTTTCGGAAAACGCGATCACCTCTCCCGGCCCGGGAATATTGTCGAACAAATAGGGGGTGCAGCTATAGTTGAGGACGGCCCCAATTTTTTGGTAGGCGTCGGCGGTGCGTTGCATCTGCCGGACATCGTCGGCATCCACCTGATTCAGTGCCAAAAAGTACGCGATGTCAAAGCCTGGGTTGACAGTGGGAGCAACCCGGCAGCGGCCGCCTAATGCCAGCATTTTTTCCACGAACCAAAGGTCGGCCTCCTGATTGCTTAAGGCCACATGCGCGCGGGAAATGGGCACCAGGGCGGGCGCGTCGAACGCTTCCCCGATGTCGACTTGCACGCGCATGGCCAACGCCGCCGCTTCTCCAAAGTCCCCCGCGAGCATCGCCTGTTCTGCTTGGCTTAACTGCACCCTACCACCTCCTGCTCTGAAAAACCCCGGGACACGATATATGGTAGGGGCGAGCCGTCTAGATACAACTTATGGGGCAGGGCAGCAGGGAGGGCATACTCACCCACAGGTCGCCACCCCGTTGCCACCTT
>JAJZZA010000020.1 GCA_021797825.1 Bacillota bacterium
TAGAGTTATCCGAAGCCTCGGCGGGTGCCACCCCCGAGACTTTTTGCTCTTGTTCCGCCTTCAGATAACTCTCTCTTTATTATGCAAAGCTTTGCATAATAAAGGGAAATCACAGCCGACACCGTCTATGGGACGGATTTGCGCACATTAGCGCATGGCATCGATACCGGAACGCTATAAGGATAGGCCATGACCGCAGCCCAGATTCGACCTTGCGCCCCCAATGATCCTTGTGATTTCGTTCAATGTAAAATGCCCGGCTTACGCCCGAGACACCACCGATTGGATGGTGGTTAACCCCCCCAGAGCGATCGCCGTCACGATGAGGCCATTACTCGTCCCCAACAGCATGCCTGTGAGAGACCACCCGGAAGTCAAACCCCCGTATCCCCCGACGACGACTTCGGCGGTCACCAGCGCGACCAGGGTCATCGGTGCATGGGGGAACAGTCGGCGTGTCAAAAAGAGGACCGCATGGACAAACAGAACAGCCCCCGTGGTGGTAGCGAGTATGGACCAGGTCAGCATTTCGTTCCCTCCTGTCGATCGTGATACCCGTCGAGTGTATCGGTCTTCCGCGGGTTTTTCTCACTGCGTAACCGGATCGCTGCATTCGTTATTCCAGAGGATGAGTCAGATGGCTTGAGAATCCCTGAGGAGGCATCATGATGAGACCACACTTTTTAATCGTTGCGGGTGTGGCTCTCGGCACGCTCGTGCTAGCAGGGTGTGGGGCTAGTGGCCATCTCGCAACGCCACCGTCCTCGCAGTGTCACTCTCCCATTTCACAGTCTATCCGGATGCCGAGCCCATCTCGACGTGCTACGGTTCATCCCTTTGCTGGCACCGCGCATCTGGTGCGGCATCTCTCGATGCAGTTACCGGCCCCCTATCAGAATGCCCATATTCTTTATGGCTGGGTCGGGCATCTTCACGGCAAAGCGTTCACGCTGGTGATGTGGAATGCGCGCCAAGCTCAAGGGTTTACCCTGTTTTATAATCATAAGGTTATTTCGGAAGTGCCAGGCGTCACCGATATCTTCTGTTTCACCGGGAATTGGTTCTTGTGGCAAGTCGAGGCTATGGCGGAAGGGGGGCGATGAATATGGTGACCGGACAAGTGCTGAATCCCAATTTTTCGACTCAAGAAGAACGTAAATGGAAACAACTCTGCCCGGTAGACCCCCAAAACGTCACCTATGTGCTAGGATTGCCGCAACGCTATCCGTTTCACTGATCTTGTGATACACCACAAAACACGAAGAGGAGAATATAGAATATTTTCCTCACTGGCTAGCCGGTATTGATCCTCAAAATGTCCAAACGAATCCCAATGTGGTAATCTCGTCTTCATCGGGGTAGGATGAACCCGTCGGGGATTCGTAATACTGCCACGCGGACACGGAAAAACTACAGGGCAACTTCGTCGACCCATACGCAGGAGCATTAACTGCCTTGGTCCATGTGGTAATTGCTGGCTCGTTGCCCCACACGACCAGTTGTTTCACGTTGCCATCATTACCTGCTGCGGTACAAAAGTTACTTCCAAAATCGTTCTGATTGCCGTATATTCCTCCCACATACTCCGATGCCACCATCGTATCGGCAAATCCTTCAAAGAAGCTGGCACTGGGAATCGCTGTTTCGATATCGAGAAACACGGCAATCCCTCGTGCTTCGGGCACGGTTACTCCGTTTCCGTTGTTCAACGCTGCCTCGTAGCAACGTTGTGCTGCATTTTGCCCATCGGTATACGTTGATAAGTTCGCCAGATTCCAGTTATAAACAATCGGAATAATCCCGATGTAGTTCTCTTTGCAAATTTCGACCTCGGCTCCCGACATCGCTCCGTTTGGACAGACGTTATTATCCGTGAGATACCTCCCCCCAAAAGACGGTGTGGCTCCGCCCCATGACTTCACATCTGCAAGGTAGCTTGTTGTGATGGGCACGCAAGAATCGACTCCCCAATACGCCATGATTTTCTCCTCCTTGTCATCAAATCGAATGAGTTACAACCTATCCCCACAGGTCGAGTGAAAGATTTTAAAATAATTTCACCTCGCTTGCTTTGAGGATGATTTGAGCATATGCCCCGAAACCGACACTTGGCCGATAGTAATCCGACACTTTCCCGACACTTTTTGAAGGTCGAACGGCTCGATGGCCCAAGGGATTGCGGGCTAAAGATCCGTTAGATCGCGGCGGAATTCTCACAAGGTGCGCCATACGTGGAAGGCCGGCTATTTACGACCCGAACGGAGACTGTGTCGACGGCATGCGCAGACAATAACCGACGGTGCGATAGATCACTACCCATTGGGGATGTCGCGGATGGGGTTCGAGGGCCTGACAAATGCGGTGAATATGACGTACCAGGTCATCGGGCACCCGAGGTTCCCCCGGCCAACCGACCGCCAATAATTGCTCGTCGGCGATGACCGTATTGGGATGATGAGCTAGATAGATAGGCCAAAAATGGCCCACGTGCGGGCGGGAAGGGGGATAAAGCGGCGACCGCGCCAGACCCCGTGCAAGCCAAAATCGATGCGAATATGGGCCGATAATGCCAAACTCGCCGCCATCGTCGCCTCCATAGAGGAATACTCGCTGGATGGGGCACGGGCGGAAGCCGAACACAGACCAAGCCGTCTGATCGACGGGCGGTCAGGCTATCTGGTCCCGACGATGCAGGACGGAAGACCCTATGACTTTGCGACCCCGGCTTCCGCACGGGTGTGCCCTGTTAGATGTTGGTAACCATATAACGCTGATGGGGACGGACAAGTTACGGCAGCACGGTGAGAGTCTGACCAAAGCCGAAAAATACGAAGTGCGGCCATGAAATAACACCTCGTTTGCAAAGGGATCAACACGGTCGAGTGCTTCAACACACCGTCGACGATATCGCCATTTCAACAGAACGTTGATGGATGAACACCCGGCATAAGGAGAGCCTGTTTCAATCACGGAATACGAACCCGCTATGCGTTTCTGGAAGTCGTGGCGGATCTCACCAAAGAGACCGTTTTGGAGGTCCTGCGACGGCGGGTCGACGATTATGGGGTGTGGCTGAGCGACGGGGCTGCCATCTACGCGGCGGGGGCGAAGGCGCATCAAGCGGACCACCGGGTGACGCATAGTGATGACCCCGAGGCACCGGAGGTCTTCCACGGGGTGAACACCGTCATCAGCTTGGCCCAGACCTTTATTGACGGCACCTATCACGGGCGCGGACGCGCCCGACGCCAGCTCTACCTGGAGGAATACACCTACCGGTTTAACCGCCGGCACCTGGGCAACGGGATCACGGAGCGCTTGCTGGGGGCCTGCTTGGGCAGTCACCCGCATCCCTACGCGACGTAAGGCGAAGCCCTTCATGCATACTCATACCGGTTTCCCCCGGCTGACCGCAACCACCGTATGGGGTGAGTGAGGTGCGCCTGACGGACGGACGACGGGAGCTCAGTGTCACTAGGTGACACGATCGGACCCAAAACCCCGCCAAATTCGGACTCATTTCCACCAGCACCATCGCCGACCTCGGTGGCGAAAGCAGCGCGCTGTCCCTACACCCTGAGTTATCTAGGGATGGATGTTGCGAATTGATCTATCGTCGGCATATACTGTGCTCATCCCGTGCTGTACGTAAACATGGCGGATAGAGGTGGATTGGATGAATTCGCAACCTGCTTTTCGCATTGTTTCGGGGCAGTGGGTCGCAGTGCATCATCCTCGGGTGACGATGCCGATATCTCGCCTGGCCGCGTTGCGGGGGGTTTCACCGACTGTCGCCGAGCACCCTGAATGGACATGGGAATCTGATCACTGGCGAATTAGTTGGCCAACATTGGGCGTGACTCTCTCAGAGCATCGCGTACGCACATTAATGACCCGGTGGATGCTCATTCAGATGAGTCAACGGCGGGCTAAACCGGGGCAGGGGTCACATCCTTACTCAGGAGAAAGGAATGTAATAATGCCAATACCATGGTTGCCGTTATTACAACATTCTCCCACACCCTTTGCGGTATGCGGAGGCATGGCCGTCAATTATTATGCGCATCCGCGTCAGACAGATGATTTAGATATCGTCGTCCTGATTCAGGATATGGAGACCTGGGATGCATTTTTTCGCGATAACGACTGGATACGCAAGGGTCCGCTAAGCATTGGTGGATGGACCTATACGAATGGCGAGTTAGAGATTGATGTCTTGACATCCGATGCCGATTGGGCAGCACGGGCGATTACTGAGGCTCAAGATGAGTTTCACGATGGGTTACCGATTATGCCCTTGGTTTGGCTTGTCTGGATGAAACTTGATGCAGGCAGGACTGGTGATCAAACCGATGTAAGCCACATGCTGGGTCGAGTGACTGTCGAAGAATTTCAGGGGATCCTCATGACATTAAGTCCATGGCTATCGATTGAAGATCGTGAAGATTTGGAGAGCCTATATCAGCTGGGACGCTGGGAGCTGAACGCAGCGGATTAAGTCCTGGCCGAGAGTTGATACATTGTGGCTCACCTGATCATTAATCCACAGCGTTAGCAAATCGTAAATCCTCAGACAAGTCTGGTTGACTCTTGTGAATGGAGGCCAGAGCGGCAAGTTTATGAATTCAGTGCCGGTGTATCCCCCCGGAACGTGCACAACGGTGTTGATTTGGACGACCTCTGGCGGTCGATTCAGGATGGCTGCCATATTGCTTAGATTTTGAACAAAACCTAAGGCATCCACCTCTATTCCCAACCTTTTGCCGAACACGTTCCCGGCTTAGGCCATCGAGCGAGACCCGTCCAGCAATTTGATTTGATTATACTCCTCGCGGCTAAGTTGTGATGGTTTTCCTCACCAATGCATCCGGAAGTCTTGCAAGGACTGAACGAAAGTTTCCTGCTCGATGACGCGCAATGGGCACGTGGCGATCTCAATTCCCCGTCTTCAAGGCGGCGCCATGAATCATCAATTGGGAGACGCGAGGAGTATAGTTCGGCTCCGACTGCGGGCACATTGACAAACGACGACCCATTGCCAATGACGAAATCATCTTCGGGGCCCTGAACCACAGTGAGCCACGGCAAATCGGGTCTCGATTGGGCCGTCATTGCGCATTGTTCCGTGTCACCGCGAAATAGGTGCGAGTACTGCGTAGACACCGTAAACAACGTAGCAATATAGTTCGGCATATCGGTCTCTGGCACAAGGTCATCATTGTTCATGGCATTGGCTAACCCACTGGGAATTTGTGAGGTTTTCTGAACCGGTGGCCGGTCGCTTGGCCGCGGCGGCCGGACCGCAAAAACCCGGAACGGGCAGGTTGATGATGTTGCCCCCGGCAGCGGCGGGGTATCCCGGCGCCACTTTTTCATCGTCGCGCAAAAACAGAGAGCCCTTACGGCTCTCTGCGGAATCCGATCCCTCAACCAATTCCGTGGCACGGCCTCAATCCATTTCCGTGCGTCCCATCAGGTGCCATTATACGAGAATCCGGTGCGTGTGTCAAGACGGAACGGAGCGCACCGGCGCACGCGGTCCCGCCTTGTCTTTATCCATGTCTTGTCTGTTGTCTTGTCATCTATGGCCGGGATGCGGTACAATCCGGGTCAGCGAAGGGGGCTCTCACCATGAACGTCTGGCATTGGGATCGACTGGCCCGTTGGGGACTGCAAGAAGATGTGGGCTTCGGCGATTGGACAACCGAAGCGGTCACGGAACCGGGCCAAACTGGACGCATCGCGCTCATCGCGCGGGAAGACTTGGTGGTTTCCGGGCTACCCGCGCTGCTAGCCGTCTATCGCGCTATCGACCCCAACATTTCGGTGGTTTTGCACGCCGAAGAGGGCACGGCCGTGGCCGCGTCCAGCGTGCTGGCTTGGGTCGCGGGACCCGCCGGCGGCCTTTTAACCGGCGAGCGGGTTGCGCTCAATATCCTGCAGCACCTATCGGGGATCGCCACTGTGACCCGCAGCGCGGTCGACCGGGTGAGGGACCTGCCGACTCAGATTTTGGACACGCGCAAGACCCTGCCCGGCTGGCGCGTTTTCGAAAAATATGCCGTGCGCTGCGGCGGGGGCCGCAATCATCGCTTCGGACTCGATGACGCCGTCTTAATCAAAGACAACCACATCGCGGCAGCGGGAGGAGTGGCGGCGGCGGCGGCGCGGGTGCGTGCCCGGGTCGGTCCCTTGCTGCCCATCGAGATTGAAATTGACCGCATCGAACAAATCCCCGAAGCCCTGGCGGCGAAGCCGGCGGCGCTCCTGTTGGACAATATGGTGCCGGCTACCCTGCGGCAGGCCGTCTCCCTTATCGGCGGCCAAGTCTGGACGGAGGCCAGCGGCAATATCCGGCCCGACGGCGTGCGGGCCGTGGCCGAAACCGGGGTCAACGCCATTTCGCTGGGATGGCTAACCCACTCCGCGCGGGCGGTCGATGTCAGCGCCGACTGGGTGGGGATGGCATGACCCCGCGCATTCTGGTGATTGGAGCCGGCATCGCCGGTCTTAGCACCGTCTGGGCCCTGGCGGCCCGCGGTTTTGGCGTCACCCTGGTCAGCAAGACGGACGACGACGCCAGCAACAGCTACCTGGCCCAGGGCGGCATCGCGGGAGCCGGACACCCCGACGACGCACCGCACTGGCATGCGGCCGACACCCTCGCCGTCGCGCGCGGACTCGCCCACCCTGAGGCCGTCCGCCAGCTCACGGAAAATGCCGCGACCCACCTAAAGCCGCTGTTGGCGGCGGGGATATTGGCCAAAACCCGCTCCGGGGCTCCTCACCTCGACCGCGAAGCGGGGCATCGCCTGGCCCGCATATGGCACGCCCCCGATGGATTTACCGGTCGTGCGGTCACCCGCTGGCTCATCCAGCGCCTGACCGACGCCCCCGGACTGGTTCGCATTGCCGGCCGCGCGGTGCGCCTGATTGGCGATCCCGCGCGATGCCGCGGAGCCTGGCTCGACACCGGCGAGGGCCGGCCGCGCCCGGTCTTGGCATCGCATACGGTGCTGGCCACGGGAGGCTTCGCCGGTCTTTTTCCCAAAACCTCCAACCCTTTAGGCACGGTCGGGGATGGCCTCTGGCTGGCGCATCGCATCGGCGCCGTTTTGGCCGACTTGGAATTCATTCAGTTCCACCCCACGGTGCTGGCCAGCCCCGGCCGGCGTCCCGCCCTGTTATTGACCGAGGCGTTGCGGGGTGCGGGCGGCCATCTCCTGGACCGTCGCGGCCGGCGTATCCTGGCCGATCATCCCCAGGCCGAACTGGCACCGCGCGACGAGGTGGCACGCGCGGTTTTCCGCCACCGCCCCGTCTATTTGGCGATGAGCCACTGCCCACCCGACGCACTCCACTTCCCGGCCCTGGCGGGAGCGCTGCAAGAGCGCGGCTGGCATCTCGCGCGCGATCCGCTGCCGGTCGAGCCGGGGGCCCATTACACGATGGGGGGGATCGTCACCGACCTGACCGGCAGGACGACCGTACCGGGGTTATGGGCGGTTGGCGAAGCGGCCCACAGCGGCGTGCACGGCGCCAATCGCCTGGCCTCCAACTCCTTGTTGGAAGGCATGGTCTTTGGTACCCGCTGCGGGCACGCGATTGCCGATTGCGGCCGGTGGCCCCAAAGCGCCGAGGCGGGTCCTCCGCCGATTGATCCCGCCGGGTTTTGGGATGAGGCGGGGCCGGAAATCAGCCGCCTGTCGGAGGGCCTCGGCGTCGAACGGACGGAATCCGGGATCGACGCCGTGATCCGCGAAATGGCGCCTTACCGCGGCTCACACGTCGCCCTGGATCTTTTGCACTGGACGGCGGCTTCCGCCCTGGCCCGGCGCGAAAGCCGGGGCGCGCACTGGCGCGCCGATTTCCCCACGGCCCGCCTCGAGCAGCGCGGACACTGGCTTCACCGCCGGGGTCAACCGCTGACCTTCTCGCCGGGAACCGGCATCATGGTGCCGTAAGACGCTGCGCGGCGGACATCGCCCCGGCATCTTTAGCGGAAGTGCCCAGGCTCATTCACGTTATTGAAGGAGGAATCGCCGTGCCGACCAGTACCCCGTCCGGCCTCATCGAGCAGATCCAGGCCCTTAAGCGGACCCAAAACGCCGTTATCCTGGCGCATAATTACCAACCCGGGCCGATCCAAGACCTCGCCGACTATGTGGGGGATTCCTTGGCCATGGCGCGCTGGGCCCAAGCCAGCGCGGCCCAGCGCTTGGTCGTCGCCGGCGTCTATTTTATGGCCGAAACCGCCGCCATTTTATGTCCGGACAAAGAGGTGCTGATTCCCGACCCGGAAGCCGGGTGTTCCTTGGCCGAGTCGATTACCCCCGCCCAGTTGACCGCTTGGAAAAGCCAGCACCCCGACGCGGTGGTGGTCTCCTACGTCAACACGTCCGCTGAAATCAAGGCGTTGTCGGATTACTGCTGCACCTCCGCCAACGCCGTGGCCGTGGCGCAATCCATCCCGGCCGAGCGGGAGATTCTGTTCTTGCCCGACTTCTTTTTGGGGTCGCACGTCGCGCGCATGAGCGGACGGACCAACATCCGGGTCTGGCTGGGGGAATGCCATGTGCATGCCGCGATTGACCCCGACGCCCTCACCGCGCAGGTGGCCCGTTACCCGGACGCCGAAGTCTTGATTCATCCGGAATGCGGCTGCACCACGCGCTCGCTGGCACTGCCGGCGGCCGGCATCGCCACGCGGGTGCTCTCCACCGACGGCATGATCGCCCACACCCGCGCGTCGTCCGCCAACACCTTTATCATCGCCACCGAAATCGGCCTGCTCCACCGCTTGCGGCGACAAAACCCGGACAAACATTTCATCGCCGCCCAGCAGGAAGCCCGGTGTCCCTTCATGAACATGATTTCCCTGGAGAAAATCCACGAGACGCTTTTAAGCGGCCGCCATCGGGTCACCGTCCCCCGCCCCATTCGCGAGCGGGCCCTGCTCCCCTTGCAGCGCATGGTGAACGCCGCGCCGAGTTAGCGCCCTGGGGTGGCTCCGGCATGACCCCAAGACGGCCGCTGGGCCGTCTTGGTCAACGTCTAGCGCTGCCGCGAAACATCGTCCTCGTCATCATGAAACACCAACATGTCCTCATCGGCGTCAAAGAGCCGATTGCCGCAGTGCGGGCACGCCAATTGGATGCCCTCCTGGCGAAAGAGGGTATCCTTATAGGAGGATTCCATCTTGCACACTGGGCATTCCAACTCAATGTAGGAGCCACTCTGCTGGGAACCGTCCTCCCAGAATGCGTGCTCGCCGTCTGCGTCATCCCCCCGGTAAACGTTGTCCTCCAAAGACATCAGGTCCGTATCAATTTCTTCCACGTAATCTTCGAGTTCAAGTTGGTTGTTGCTCACTTCCTCGACATCGAAGGCCATTTCGCGAAGAATATCGACGGTTTCGGCCAGCACACGGCCCTGCCGCCCGCTGTCCCGAAGGTCTAACCGTTCTGCCATCCCCACGAGTTGCGATACCCTGCGTCGCAGATCTGCCACTAGGACACCTCCTTTAGCCGTTGCCTCCTTAACCTAACCATTTGCCGAACCATCCATGCACGTTCGGCTCTCGCAAAAGCCAACGGCCCCGAAAGTCCGTTGGACCTTCCGGGACCGTCCCCAAACCGCCGTCGCAGGTTTATGCCCGACCGACGTACTGCCCCGACCGGGTGTCCACCGTAATCACGGTGCCTTCCTCAATGAACAGGGGAACTTTCACAATCGCTCCGGTTTCCAGTTTGGCCGGTTTGTTGCCTCCCGTAGCCGTGTCTCCCTTAAAGCCCGGATCGGTTTCCACAATTTGCAGGTCAACGGTGTTGGGCAGCTCCACCCCGATGCTGCTGCCCTTAAACAAAATCACATGGCACACCATGTTTTCCTTAAGAAACCGCACCCCATCCCCGATGTCCGCCGCCTTTAACGACAATTGGTCGAAGGTTTCGGTGTCCATAAAGGTGTAGTCGTCGTCCATATTGTAGAGGTATTGCATTTCACGTTTTTCCACTTTGGCGGCGGGCACGCGTTCCGCCGCATTAAACGTGCGTTCCACGACCCCGCCGTTTTGCAGGTTTTTCAACTTGGTGCGGACGAATGCGGATCCCTTGCCGGGTTTGACATGTTGAAACTCAATGACTTGATAGGCCACCCCGTCCAATTCCAACGTCACCCCATTGCGGAAATCGTTGCTGGAAATCATCTGGCCACTCCTTTCTGGTCTTTGGCCGGGCCCGTTGCCCCCATCGCGGAAGCCATTCCCGCGGCGGCGGGCGTCACCCCAGCTCCTGCCAGGCCTTGTCGGCCCGGGTCACCCGCTCCGCCCCCCCGGCGGTTACCACCACGGTGTCCTCAAGGCGGACCCCTCCCACCCCAGGCAGATAGATTCCCGGTTCCACTGTGATTACCATGCCGGGTTCGCACATGGTCTCCGGCGAAACCCCGTCTCGCAGGATGGGGGGTTCGTGCACGGCCAATCCAATTCCGTGACCGCTGGCATGGCCAAACGCGGCGCCATACCCGGCCCGTTCAATAACCGAGCGGCAAGCCCGGTCGATCTCCGCCGCTGTCACCCCGGGACGCACCACAGCCAGGCCACGCGCTTGCGCTTCCCACACAATATCATAAATCTGCCGCTGGCGCGCACGCTCCGGTCCCGTCGGGCCAATGGCATAGGTCACCGTCTGATCCGAATGATAGCCGTTGACCGTCGCGCCGAAGTCGATGATGACCAGATCGCCGGCCGTCAGCCGACGGTCCCCGGGCTCGGCGTGCGGCAACGCGCCCCGCGGCCCCGAAGCCACGATGGTAGAAAAGGCCAGGCGCTCCGCCCCGGCGCGGCGCATGGCGAGTTCCAGTTCCAGCGCGATGGCCCTTTCCGACACTCCCGGCCGAATCATCGCCCGCACGGCGTCCAGCGCATCATCGGCCGTCTCCGCGGCGCGCTTGAGCCAAGCGATTTCTTGGGAATCCTTGACCATACGCACCGTCTCTACCACCGGCCCCAGGCCTGTCCAAGCCATCTCCCGGCATGAGGCGGCCAATCCCGTCCATTGTTCCACCGTCAGCGAACCGGCTTCAAATCCCATCGCGTGAATCCCGGCTCCGCGGAGAATGTCGGCCACGGTCGCCCACACATTGCCTTGATAGCGCACCACCCCGAAATCCGGCGATTGCCGTCCGGCTTGTTCCACGTAGCGGAAATCGGTCACTAGCCAGCGCTGGCCGCGGGTCACCAGCAGATACCCGTTGGATCCCGTAAACCCGCTGAGATATCGCCGGTTGGCGGGGTCGGAAATCAGGATCCCGTCCAGTTCCTGACAGCCGGGCTGGGCAAACAGGCGATCGATCCGCGACAGCCCAGGCGACACGTCAGGAGTCTCCCGCCGGGCTGGCGTCCAGCAGCGCGAGCACCGCCAAATGGTACCCGGCCAAGCCCAGTCCGCTGATTTGTCCGCGCACCACCGGAGCCGTCAGCGAATGCGCCCGGAACTCCTCGCGGGCATAAATATTGGTGAGATGGACTTCCACTACCGGCAATCCCAGTCCCGCCAGACAGTCGCGCAGCGCATACGACTGATGCGTGAGGGCTCCGGGATTGATCACGATGCCGTCCACCCCCCGATCGGCGGATGCTTCGAGATAGTCGATAATAGCCCCTTCGTGATTGGACTGAAACACCTCAAGCGTCACCGCCGGCCATTGCCCGCGCAGCCAGCTTTCAAATTCCGCCCAGCCCGTGGTGCCATAGATGGCCGGTTCACGCCGGCCCAGACGGCCCAGGTTAGGGCCGTTGACAATGGCAATGCTAGCCATCGGCGTCGAGTCCGGGGAGCGGAAACGCCCGCGTCAATCGCGCCACCCGGGCGGCAAACGGCTCCGCATCAAAGCCGGCCGGCGCTTTTAACACGCCCGCCAGGATGGCGGCCAGTTCATCCATTTCAGCGAGGCCGAGCCCCCGGGTGGTCACTTGCGGGGTTCCAATCCGAATTCCCGAGGTCACCATCGCCTTTTCGGTTTCTCCCGGGATGGTATTTTTGTTGACGGTGATGCCGACCCGGGCCAGGCGCTCTTGCGCCTCCTTGCCGGTAATCCCGCTATGCTTGGCGTTGACCAACATCAAATGGGTATCGGTCCCCCCGGACACCAGGCGCACGCCCGCATCCCGCAGGCCTTCCGCCAGCCGGCGGGCGTTGGCCAGCAAACGGGTCTGGTAATCCCGGAAGTCTTCACCCAAGGCCTCGCCAAACGCGACCGCCTTGCCGGCGATGACATGCATCAGCGGTCCCCCCTGCAGACCCGGGAAGACCGTCTTGTCAATCTTTTTCCCCCACTCCGGCGACGACAGAATAAATCCGCCGCGAGGTCCGCGCAGCGTCTTGTGGGTGGTGGATGTGACAAAATCGGCCACGCCCACCGGGGTCGGATGCAGTCCCGCCGCGATCAGCCCCGCCAAGTGGGCCATGTCCACCATCAAGAGGGCGCCCACCTCGTCGGCTATGCGCCGAAAGGCCAGAAAGTCCAGTTGCCGGGGATAGGCCGAGGCCCCGGCCACAATCATGCGCGGACGCACCGCCTTGGCTTTCTCCCGCACCCGGTCCATGTCGAGCCGCTCACTCTCGACATCCACCCCGTAAAACGCCGCCTGATACAGCTGCCCCGACAAGTTGACCGGACTGCCGTGGGTCAGATGGCCGCCATGACTCAAATCCATTCCCAGAATCGGGTCGCCCGGGCGCAGCGCGGTAAAATAGACCGCCAGATTGGCGGACGCTCCGGCATGCGGCTGTACGTTGGCGTAGTCCGCCCCGTAGAGTTTTTTTACCCGATGCAACGCCAACTGCTCGACCACGTCCACATACTCGCACCCGCCGTAATACCGGCGGCCCGGATAGCCTTCAGCGTATTTGTCGGTCATTACTGAACCCACCGCTTCGCGCACCGCCGGGGATGTCCAGTTTTCCGACGCGATGAGTTCCAAATGCCCCGCTTGGCGGTCTTGCTCCGCGACAATGGCGGCGTAGACCGCGGGATCCACCTGGGCCAGTCCTCTGTCTGCCATTAATGCCCTCCTTGATTCCCGCGCGCCTCTCCTGGCCGGGGGGATGTTTCCCAAACGAGCCGGGGTTGCCGGGCCGCTCGCGCCTCGTCCATCCGGCTGACGACCGTGCCATGGGGGGCTTCGGCCAACAACTCGGGGCTGGCGTCAATCTCGCGATCAATCGCCAGCATGGCGTCGGCAAAGCGGTCAAGCGTCTCCTTGGATTCCGTTTCGGTGGGTTCCACCATCATGGCCTCCTCCACCACCAAGGGAAAGTAGACGGTGGGCGGATAGTACCCGTAGTCGATGAGACGCTTGGCAATGTCGAGCGCTCGTGCCCCGCGATGCTTTTGGGGGACTGCGGAAATCACGAATTCATGTTTGACCGGTCGCCGGGCGATGGCGGTCTGGTACTGCGGACCCAGCCGCGCCAGCAGATAATTGGCGTTTAGCACCGCCATGTCGGCCACCTCGCGCAACCCGGCGGCCCCTTGCGCGCGCAGATAGGCGTAGGCCCGCACCAAGACGCCGACATTGCCGTAATACGAGCGGACTTTGCCGATCGACTGGGGCAGGCGGTAATTCCAACCCCAGCCGCCATTTTGCTTGACCAGCCGCGGCCCGGGCAGAAACGGGGCCAAGGGCGCCTTGACCCCCACCGGCCCGGACCCGGGGCCCCCGCCGCCGTGGGGGGTGGAAAAGGTTTTGTGCAGATTAAGGTGCACCACGTCAAAACCCATATCCCCCGGACGCACCCGGCCGAGAATGGCGTTGGCGTTGGCCCCGTCATAATAAAGCAGGCCGCCCGCGGCATGCACCAGGTCCGCAATCTCCAAAATGTCCTCCTCAAACAGCCCCAGCGTATTCGGATTGGTCAGCATCAAGGCGGCCGTATCGGGACCCAGCGCATGGCGCAGCGCGCCCACGTCCACCCCGCCGCGGGCATTGGACGGCACCTCCCGCACCTGAAATCCGGCCATGGTGGCGGTGGCGGGGTTGGTGCCGTGGGCGGAATCCGGCACCAACACGGTGGTGCGGGGATCCCCCCGCGCCGCCAGGTAGGCTTTAATCATGAGAATCCCGGTCAGCTCGCCGTGCGCACCGGCGGCCGGCTGCAACGTCACCGCATCCATGCCGGCAATCTCGGCCAAACCGCCCTCCAACTCCGCCAACAGCGTCAGCACGCCTTGCACGGTCTCCTCCGGCTGCAGCGGATGGAGGTCGGCAAAACCCGCCAACCCCGCCGCCCAATCGTTCACCTTGGGATTGTACTTCATGGTGCACGACCCCAACGGGTAAAAGCCGGTGTCGACTCCGTAATTCAAGGTGGACAACTGGGTATAGTGCCGCACCACATCCTGTTCGGAAACTTCCGGCAATCCCAGCGGGGCGGTGCGGACCAGTTCGGGCGGAAGCCAAGCCTCCGGATTGACCCATCCGTTTTCCGGCGGCGGCAGCACGACTCCGCGGCGGCCGGCGCGGGAACGTTCAAAGATTAGCGGGACATCCATTGCCTGACCTCCTCGACCAACCGGTCGCATTCCGCCCGGGTACGGCGCTCGCTGACCGCCAGTTGCCAAAGCCCGTCCCAGGCCGGCTCCCAGCGTCCGAGCTCGAATCCCCCGATGATTCCCGCCTGCAAGAGATGCCGGTTCAAATCCGCCACCGAACCGGGCACCCGGACCGCGAACTCATAGAGAAACGGAACGCCCGCCGGAACCCGAACCAGTCCCACGGCCTCCAAGCGCTCGGCCAGATAGTGAGCCGTGGCGGCCGAACGGCTCGCCACTTGCTGCAGGCCGCGGGGCCCCAGCAAAGCCAGGTAGATGGTCGCCTGCAGCGCATTCAACGAGTGGTTGGAGCAAATGTTGGATGTGGCCTTTTCCCGCCGGATATGCTGTTCGCGCGCCTGCAGGGTCAGCACAAAGCCGCGCCGGCCCTGGCCATCGACCGTCTCGCCGACCAAACGCCCGGGCAGCTTGCGGATAAGCGGGGTGGTTACCGCGAAAAATCCCAGGGTGGGACCTCCATACCCTAGACGATTGCCTAACGGCTGGCCTTCACCCACCACCACATCCGCCCCGACCGCTCCCGGCGGGGTGAGTAAGGCCAAGGCTACCGGATCGGCGGCGACCACCGCCAACGCCCCCGCGTGATGGGCGCGTTCTACGGCCCCAATCATGCCGTTCACACCTCCCAGCATGTCGGGATATTGCCAAATCACCGCCGCCACATCCTCCCCGAGCGCCTGCTCAAGATCCGCCAGCTCGTCGACCACGGTAAGCTTGCCGCCGCGGGCGGTCACATAGGTCTTGGCCACCGCACGGCTGTCGGGATGCACGCCCCGCGCCACCACCACCCGCGGGCGCCGGGTATGGGCCAGGGCCAACAGCGCGGCCTCGCCCACCGCGGACGCCCCGTCGTACATCGACGCCTGGGCGGCGGCGGTTCCGGTCAGCCCGGCAATCATGGTCTGAAATTCGAAAATGGCCGCCAGCGTCCCTTGCGAAAGTTCCGGCTGGTACGGCGTGTAGGCCGTGGCAAATTCGCCGCGGGAGGCCAACGCCCCGACGGCGGCCGGAACATAGCGATCATAATATCCCGCCCCCAAAAACGACGGCATGTCGACGGTGCTGCGGTTTTTTCCGGCCAGCGCAGCCAGGTGGCTCTGCAGTTCCATTTCGGCCAGCGCCGGCGGGAGGTTTAACGGCCGGTCCAGCCGGGCTGCCTGGGGAATATCTTCGAACAACGCGTCGACGGAAGGGATCCCGAGCAAAGCCAGCATGGTCTGCCGGTCTTCCTCCGTATAGGGTAGGTATGCCACCCGCTTCTCTCCTCACTGCAATCCGCGATATCTTTAGTCCCGCCGTTTAAGCCCCGACCTGCCGACGGTACGCCGCCGCATCCATCAGGTCGCCGCCCGCGGGCTCCGCCAGTTCCATAATCCAGCCGCTGCCGTAGGGATCCTGGTTGACCAATTCCGGATGATCCGCCAACGCCGGGTTGACCCGGATTACGGTCCCGCCGGTCGGTGAATACAAGTCTGACGCCGATTTCACGGATTCCACCACCCCAAAGATATCACCGGGCTTTAATACCCGGCCGACCTCCGGCAACTCCACGTACACCACGTCGCCAAGTGCCTCCTGGGCGTAATCGGTGATGCCAATCCGGCCGTCTTTCCCCAACCACTCGTGTTCCCGGGTATATTGCAAGTCTTCCGGTATGTTCATACGGTTGCTGCCCCCTTCTTGCCGCGTTTGTAAAATGGTGTGCGCACCACCGTGGCCGGCACCGCCCGATCACGAATCCGCACCGCCAAGGCCGTGCCCGGCGAGGCCAGATCGGTGGGCAGCAAGGCCAGCGCGATGGCCTCTTTAAGCGTCGGCGAATGGGAACCCGAGGTGACCAGCCCAATCGGCTCGCCGCCCTCTCCAGCGAGGACCGGGTAACCCGCGCGCGCAATCCCGCCGGTTACCACCAGTCCGGCGATCCGCCGGCGCAGGCCTTGCGCCTGCTGCCGGGCCAGGGCGTCACGACCCACGAAGTCCCCCTTGTCCCATTTGACGAACGGAGCCAGACCCGCCTCCAGCGGTGAAATGGCGGCGGACAGTTCGTGCCCGTAAAGGGGCAGGCGGGCTTCAAGCCGCAGGGTGTCGCGCGCGCCCAGGCCGATGGGCAAAACCCCCCGCTCGAACAGGGTCTGCCAGACGGATTCGGCGTCTTCGGCCGCCACATACAGTTCGAAGCCGTCTTCCCCGGTATATCCGGTCCGCGCGATCAAGGCCGGCACTCCCGCAATGCGGGCATCCGCCACAAAATGATAGGACAAGATGGCCGCCAGCGGGATCTCCGCCAGCGGCTCCAATACCGCCAGGCTATCGGGTCCCTGCACCGCGATCAAGGCGGTGTCGGCACTGACATCGACCCGCTCGACCCCGGCCCAGTCCTCGGCCAACGCCGCCAGCCATTGCCAATCGGAGGCATGATTGGCGGCATTGACCACCAGCCAAAAACGTTCCGCCGCCAAGCGGTAGACCAACAGGTCGTCCACCGTCCCCCCATCCGGACGGCACATGGGGCTATAAAGCGCCTGACCGACGGCCAGGCGCGAGGGCCAGTTGGTCACCGCGGCATCGAGAAATGCCGGAGCACCGGGCCCCCCGACCTGAAACTCCGCCATATGCGACACGTCAAACATGCCCACGCGCGTGCGCACCGCCTCGTGCTCACGCAGAATGCCGACATACTCGAGCGGCATTTGGTAGCCGCCGAATTCCATCAATTTGGCACCGTGGCGCCGATGCCATTCCGTCAATGGTGTGGTCTGCAAAGCGGTCCCCTTTCCGGACGCCAAGCCTAACCTGGCCAATTACACCCA
The DNA here is from genome assembly GCA_021797825.1 of Bacillota bacterium. Taxonomy (GTDB): domain Bacteria; phylum Bacillota; class Sulfobacillia; order Sulfobacillales; family Sulfobacillaceae; genus JAJZZA01. The sequence continues at coordinate 17,427 of JAJZZA010000020.1, forward strand.
ATCGATCCGATAATACCGCGTTCGCTCCGAACCCGTCTAGGCGCCGCGAATAACCTCGAGCGCACGCGCCACCTCTGCCCAGGGCACGTCCTTCACCACCCGCGGCCGTCCCACCCGTTCCAGCAGCACCCACTGCAGTCCATGCGACCGGGCTTTCTTGTCCTGAATCAAGGCGGGGCGGAGGTCCTCCAGCGAGGCGCCGGCGATGGCGGTCGGCAAACCCCACCCCCGCAGCCAGCTGGCCACTTCCCGGCGCACCGCCGGATCCAGACCCAAGCGGTCTTCCGAAAGGCGAAGCGCCACCAGCGTGCCCAAGCCCACGGCCTCGCCATGCTTTAAAAAGCCGTAGCCATAGCGATGTTCGAGGGCGTGCCCGATAGTGTGGCCAAAATTGAGAAAGAAACGGACCCCGCTCTCGTAAAGATCCTGATTGACGATGTCAATCTTCACCTCGGCGGTGGCCCGGATGATCGGAAGCCAACCGGTCTCGACCCGGCCCAGCACGGGGGGCGAGGCGGCCAGCGCGTCCCAAAGCGGTCCGCCCGCAATCAAGGCCGACTTGATCACTTCCCCCAGACCCGCCCGCCATTCTTCTGCCGGCAAACTGACCAAATGATCCAGATCGGCGACCACCAATCCGGGCAGGTGAAACGCCCCGACCAGGTTTTTCCCCCACGGCACGTTCACCGCCACCTTGCCCCCAATGGCCGCATCAACTTGGCCCAGCAAGGTGGTCGCCACGGCCACCCATTTTAGTCCCCGCAAATAGGTCGCGGCCGCGTACCCGCCGAGATCGGTCATCACCCCGCCGCCCACCACCACCACCACCGTATCGCGGGTGATTGCCGCGCTGCCCATCGCCTCGTAGACCCGGCTCACCGTGGCCAACGTCTTCTCCGCCTCGGGGACCGCCAGGTCGGTCCGCGTTATCCGGGCCGAACCCGGGAGAAACGACAGGATCCGGTCGGTCAACTCGCCCACCTGGCGGTCGGCCAACACGAAAACCGGAGCCTCAATCCCAGTCAGCGACTCTTGGGTAATGCCCTGCCCGATGCGAATGCGCGAGCGAACGCTGCCGGACTGCTCAATCTCCCGTTCCCAACCGTCCATGCCTGCCACCCCTGCCTCCTTGCCCATCCATCCACCCCGCAATCCGCCGAGCCGCTTCCGCCGGCGATATCGCGTCCACCGCCAACCGCCAGCGCGCCAGATCCTGATAGATCGGCCGCCGCTCCTCCCACAGCGCCCGAAAGCCCCCGGGACTAACCGCCAAAGGGCGGCCGCTTCCGGCAACCCGCTCCCACAGCACCTCCCAGGCGGCGTCCAGCCAGACCGTCCACTGCCCGGCGACGGGGGCCCGGTTTTCCGGAGTGGCCGGGGCCCCGCCGCCCAGCGCGATCACGGAGCGCGGCCCCGCCAACAGCGCCGCCAGCGCGGCGCTTTCCAAAAGGCGAAACCGCTCTTCCCCATCCTCGGCAAAAATCCGTGCCACCGAACGCCCGTCGGCCGCGACGATGGCCTCATCCAAATCGGCAAAGGTCCACCCCAGCCGTTCGGCCAGGCACCGACCTATCGTCGATTTGCCGGCTCCCATCATGCCTATCAGCAGCAGGTGGGGTTTAGACGCCGCGCACATGATCCCGCCACGCATCAATGCGATTGCTGATCTCGGGGAGACTGTCGCCGCCGAATTTATCGAGAATGGCATCGGCCAGCACATGGAGCACCATCGCTTCGCCGACCACCACCGCCGCCGGCACGGCGGTCACGTCGGATCGCTCCACCGTGGCCAAAAACGGTTCCTTGGACACGATGTCAAACGACCCCAAGGGCGACATCAGCGTGGACAGGGGTTTCATGGCCACCCGCACCCGCAGCGGCATGCCCGTGGTGATGCCGCCTTCGAGGCCTCCGGCGCGGTTCGAACGGCGGCTGAATCCCTGGCCCGGCTCCCACCAGATGGCATCGTGCACGGCTGAACCCGGCTGTCCGGCCTGGTCAAACCCGGTCCCCACTTCCACCGCTTTCATCGCCGGAATGGACAACAGCGCCGCGGACAGGCGCGCTTCCAACCGTCGATCCCACTGGGCATAGCTGCCCAATCCCACGGGCAGTCCGAACGCCACCACTTCGAACGTCCCGCCCAGGGTGTCACCGTCCTCTTTAGCCTGATCGATAGCGGCCATCATGGCAGCGGCGGTCTCGGGGTCGATCGCGCGTACCGGGGATTCTTCCGCGGCCACAATCTCTTCCCAACTCACGTCCCGCTCTTTTAGCCGCACATCACCGATGCTCAGTACATGACCCCGCACTTCAATCCCCAGCGGCCGCAGCAGGGCGCGGGCGATGCCCGCCAAGGCGACCCGCATTGTCGTCTCGCGCGCCGATGCCCGTTCCAGCACGTTGCGCAAGTCGCGATGGTCATATTTGATCCCGCCCACCAGGTCGGCGTGACCGGGACGCGGCCGTGTCACCACCCGGTCAGCTTCGTCCGGGTCCGGCGACATGCTTTTTGCCCAATTGGCAAAGTCCCGGTTTTTCACCAGCAAAGCCACCGGACTGCCCAACGTCCGGCCATGGCGCACGCCGCCCCAGAATTCAACCTGGTCGCGCTCGATCGCCATCCGCCCGCCGCGTCCATAACCTTTTTGCCGCCGGGCCAAGTCGTCATTGATCATCTCCCGGGTCAGCGGCACCCCGGCCGGCACCCCATCGACAATCCCGGTCAATCCCGGCCCATGGGACTCCCCGGCTGTCATCCAACGCCACCGCGCCATCGTCCTTCTGTCCTCCCTGTCCCATTTGTTGAAGTCGGGATTAGTGAATACGTTCTAATATGCCAATGATCCCGCCAAACGCCAAGAAGGGGCCCAGCGCAATCGCGTCGGTTCGGCGCTTTTTTCTAAAGACCAGCAGATAGAGGGCATAAATCCCCGCCGCCCACACCCCGGCCGCCAGCGCCGCCAGCGCCGCCGGCCAGCCCAAGGCGACGCCCAGCGCGCCCCCGTATTTGACGTCGCCCATCCCCAGTCCCCCGCGGGTGAGCAGATGAATCACAAGATAAAACAGAAAGATTCCGCCACCCGTCTCCAAGGCCGCCAGCCAATGCGCCCACGGCGCCGCCCCCCCGCTTAAGGTCCATAACGCGGTCAGCGCCACCAGCCGGTTGGGAATGATGCGATCGCGCGCATCCACCACCGCCACCACGCAGCCCAGCGCCACGAATCCATCGTTCCATAGCCGCCAGTGGCTGTCCCATCCCGCACCGGCCAGCGAAATCAGCCAAACCGCCGTCGCCACCCCCCAGCGCACACGCCGGCTCGGGGTGGTCCGGCCGCCCCACCACGGGGCAAGCGCACCGGCGGCGATTCCGCTCGCCAACGCGGCGGCCCCCGCCATCAGTATCTCCACGGCTCCACCGCCTTGTCCATGATGGCCACGGGACCGGTCCGCCCAAACCACCCCACCCAGCTGAGGCTGGCCTGAGCCACCAAGAGGCGCAATCCGTCGATAAGCTCTGCCCCGTGTCGCGCCGCGTACTGCAAAAATGCCGTCTGCACCGGATGATACACCCAGTCAATGGCCACCGAGCCGGATTCCACCGGCGGGAAGTCCCTCCAGGCACTCTCGCCGGCCTGACCGAGCGGCGTGGCGTTAATCACCACCGGCCAGGGAGTCTTCGCCTCCCACTGGCCCCAACCCACCCAGTCACCGGCCAGGCCTTGGGCCGGGTGCCGCGAGGCCACCGTCACGCGATAGCGCTTGGCCGCCAAGACCGCCGCACTGGCCCGCGCGACCCCTCCGGCTCCCACCACCAGCGCCCGCTCGCGACCCGGTGCCGCCGCCGGCAACATCGCCGCCAGCGCCTGCGCGTCGGTGTTGTCGCCCTGCCAGCCCCCATCAAGCCAGGTCAGCGTGTTGGCCGCGCCGGTCTGCTCCACCCACCAGCTGCGGCCAGCCAGATGGGGGAGAACCAACTCCTTTAAGGGGCGGGTCAAATTGACCCCCCGTCCGCCCAACTGCCGAAACGCCTCCAGCCGGATCGGCAATTCCGCAGGCTTTACGTCAACCGGAAAATATGTCGCGTGCATCCCTTCGGCGGCAAACGCCGCATTGTGCATCACGGGCGAAAGGGAATGGCCGATCGGGTGGCCAAACACCGCATAGAGCGTTAATCGGTCCGTAACGATTGCCCCTTCGCTAACAGATTAAATGGGGTCCGCAGGCGGCAGCCGGGTGAGCAGGGGCATCGGGGCGCCGCCCGACTCCGGTCCGCGCCCGCTCACGGCAACGGGGCCGAGCGCCCGGACTGCAGCCGTCAGTGGCCGTCGAGGGGACGGAACTTTTTCATCACCAGCGCCGGACGCCGGACGAGAGCGTGCTCAAGCTGACGGATCATGCGGGTTGTCCAAAATTCCCGGCGATCAATGGGGTGAACCAAAATGGTATAAAGACGCAACCGGTTCCCCCCCAAAATGTCGGTAAAGACCTGATCGCCGATCACGGCCGTGTTGGCCGCACGCGTGCCCATCTTGCGCATCGCCTGGCGAAACGCCCTGCGCCGCGGTTTGGCCGCTCGGGCGATGCTCATCATGCCCACCTGCGAGGAAAACTGTTTGACGCGCTCGCCGAGGTTGTTCGACACGATGCAGGTCACGAACCCCTGGCGGCGCAAGGCCAGCAGCCAACTCGAAAGCGCTTCCGGGGCGTCAGGCTGATTCCATCCCACCAGGGTGTTGTCGAGATCCATAATGATCCCGGTGATGCCTCGCGCCTTGAGGCGGGTCAAATCCAGGTCGTAAATCGATGCCACAAACAGCCGGGGTTGCAGGATTTTGATCAAGGGCGGCCTCCTTGTGATTCCCATTGCCCCCAGTATATCATCCGAGCAGGCTCCGCAACACGGCTTGTCCCCGCCATTGCCGGCCGATCGGCCGGAAAACTTGTCGGCCGCCATGAACAACATTCTTCGCGGAAGGACAGACTAGCCTGGCCGACGCGATGGACCGCGTGGCAAATTGGAGACGATGGTTGACAATTTCGTCGTCTTCGCTACACTAGGAACAGAAATACTGAGTAGTTTACTCAGATATGAACGGTCCGTTCAGGAGGTACAGACGCGATGGCCTTGCCATTATTGGAAATTAAGGATCTTTTTGTCGAAATCAACGGCAAGCCCATCCTAAAGGGCGTGTCGTTAACCATCCGCGGAGGCGAGGTCCATGCGGTCATGGGACCCAACGGCACGGGCAAGACCTCTCTGGCCCAAACCCTGCTGGGCCACCCGAGCTACACCGTCACCTCCGGACAGATTTTGCTGGACGGACAAGACGTGCTGGCGATGAAGACGGACGAGCGGGGACGCAGCGGCCTGTTTTTGGCGATGCAATATCCCAGTGAAATATCTGGAGTCACCACGGCCAACTTCCTGCGCACGGCGATCAATGCGCGGCGGGGGGAAGGCCAGCAAATCCCCCTTAAAGAATTCCGTGATAAGCTTGACGCCGTCATGCGCTTTCTGGAGATGGACCCCAAGTTCGCCAATCGCTATCTGAACGAAGGATTTTCTGGAGGCGAAAAGAAACGCAACGAAATCCTCCAAATGTTAATGTTGTCGCCACGGGTCGCGGTGCTCGACGAAATCGACTCGGGCCTCGACATTGACGCCATCAAAGTCGTGGCCAAAGGGGTCAATTCCTTAAAGAGTCAGGACTTCGCAACCTTGTTGATCACCCATTACCAACGAATTCTGGATTATGTCAAACCCGACCAGGTGCACATCATGATGGAGGGACGGGTGGTGAAATCCGGCGATGCGCAGCTCGCCGAAGAATTGGATCGCAAGGGCTACGAATGGATTCGGAGCGAATTTGTCGCCGCCGGCTCCCATAGCTAAAGGGGGGAACTGCCATGAATTCAGTCACCGCTCAAAAAAACCCGGCAGATGTGCGGCACCTGCTCGAACAACGCTTCCGCGACGAGCCTTTGTGGCTGGCGGCCCGCCGCCGGGAACTCGCCGAGGCCTATGTCGAACACCCCCTGCCGCCAAGGCAGCGCACCCCGTTGAAGAATCGCAAACTGGAGCAAATTCCCATATTTGACGCGCCCGCCAGTGCCGCGCCGCTGACCTGGCGCGATGCGGGAGACGAAGCCCACCTGCGCCTGGTGGACGGGGTTGAGGAATCCCGCCACCTTCCGGCCACCCTGACGGAGCAGGGCGTGCTGCTGTTAAGCTTGGCGGAGGCCATACGGATTGCGCCGCAATTGGTCGAACAATACCTGGGATCGGTGATCGATGAGCGGTCGGATAAGTTTCAAGCGCTAAATGGCGCGTTTTGGCAAAACGGCTTGTTCCTGTATGTGCCCCCCCGCACCGAAGTCACCCTGCCGATTGCGGTGACGCACGCGGCCACTGCCGGACTGGCCGGATTTTTCCCGCGCACCCTCATCATTGCGGACCGTCAAAGCCGGGTGGTGGTCTCCGAACGCTATCTGTCAGCCCCCGGCGAGCGGAGTCTGGTCAGCGCCGCCACCGAAATTATTGCGCTCGACGGAGCCTCCGTGCAATACGGCTCCATCCAGCAGTTGGCGCCCAGCGCGGAGACATTTTCCCGCCGCGCCGGCCGGGTGGGCCGCGATGCCCGCATCGACTGGAACATTGGAGAATTCGGCGGCGGTCTGTTGGTCGCCGAACACCAGACCATTCTCGATCAGCCCGGCGGCCAAACCTCCAGCTTGACGGTATTTTTTGGCGGCCACCACCAACACCAGGATTACACCGCCGAAAGTCGCCACGTGGCTCCGCATACCGGCAGCAACATGGTGGCCCGCGGCGTGATGAAGGACCACGCGCGGAGCGTTTTTACCGGCGTCACCGACATTAAGCCGGGAGCCGTCGGCACCGATGGCCGGCAAAAAGAGCAAACCTTGATGCTGTCCCCGCATGCGCGCGCGGATGCGATCCCTTCCTTGCTGATCGAAGAACGCGACGTGTACGCGGCGCACTCGGCGAGCGCCGGGCCGGCCGACCGGTCGGCGATATTCTACTTGATGGGTCGGGGCATTCCCGAAACAGAGGCCATTCGTCTGATAGTTCATGGCTTTTTGGCCCCGGTAATCGATTCCATTCCGTTGCAGAGCCTCCGGGACGAGGTCTGGGAGGCGGTAGAAAGGAAGATCCGCGGATGACCCTGGCGCTAATGGACCGAAAAGCCGATTTCCCGATATTAACCCGAACCATTAACGGACATCGCCTGACCTATCTCGATTCGGCGGCCACCTCGCAAAAGCCCCGTTCGGTGATTGCGGCGATGAACCGCTTTTACGAAGAGACCAACGCCAATGTGCTGCGCAGTGTGCACACACTGGCGGAGGAATCCACCGAGGCCTTTCATCGCGCGCGCGTCAGCACGGCCGAGTTTATCGGCGCGGCGGGTTCGGAAGAGGTGGTCTTCACGCGCGGCACCACCGAAAGTCTTAACATGGTCGCCCGCGGGTGGGGAGACAAGTTTTTAAAACCGGGCGACGAGGTGGTCGTCTCCCCCATGGAGCACCACTCCAATTTGATTCCCTGGCAGCGCCTTTGTCAAAGAACCGGCGCCCGGCTGCGGTTCATTGAACTCAATGACGACGGCAGCCTGGCCATGGACCATGCCCGTGCGGTAATTAATGAGCGAACCCGTTTGGCCGCCCTCTCGCGGATCTCCAACGTGCTGGGCACGATCAACCCGATCCGCGAAATCGCCGATCTCGTGCACACCGTCGGCGGCATTATGGTCGTGGACGGAGCCCAGTCGGTGCCGCACGAGCCCACCGCCGTCGCCGAACTGGGCGCGGACTTTCTGGCTTTCTCCGGCCACAAAATGTGCGGCCCGACCGGCATCGGGGTGCTGTGGGGACGGGCGGAACTGCTGGACGCGTCGGATCCGGTCGATTTCGGTGGGGAAATGATCTCCTATGTCAATCGCGAGTCGGCGACCTGGGCGGACCTCCCCCACAAGTTCGAAGCGGGCACGCCCAACATCGCCGGGGCCATCGGGTTGGCGGCGGCCATCGAATATCTCAACGAGGTGGGCATGGCCAACATCGCGCAACACGGCCGCCAGTTGGGTGAGACCGCCTATCAGCGGCTCAGCCAGCTGCCGGGCGTCGCCGTGTTTGGCCCGCCTTCACCCCGCGCGGCGTTAGTCGCGTTCAATATCGACAAAATCCATCCGCACGACGTGGCACAAGTCTTCGATAGCCGAGGCGTGGCGATACGTGCCGGCCATCACTGTTGCCAGCCCTTGATGCACTGGCTGCACGCCGCCGCCACGGCGCGGGCCAGCTTTTATCTGTACAACCAGCCTGACGACATCGATGCCTTGGTTGACGCCGTGGAGGCGACAAAGAGGTACTTTACCATATGAATCTGGACGATCTCTACCGGGAAACCATCCTGGATCACAACCAGTCGCCCCGCAATCAGGGTCATCTCGAGCATCCGAGCAAGACCGTGGGGTTGCTGAACCCCACGTGCGGCGACCAGATTCAGTTGGAATTGCTGGTCGCCGGCGGCCAAGTCGCCGACATCCGCTTCAACGGACACGGCTGTTCGATCAGCATGGCCTCGGCCTCCATGCTGACGGAGGCGGTCAAAGGCCACTCCGTCGAACACGCGCTGCGGATTGCCCAAAGCTTCAAAAAATTTCTGATGGGCGAGAGCAGCCCGGTTGACTTGGGCGATTTGGCAATGCTTAAAGGGGTTTCCCAGTTTCCCAGCCGTGTGAAATGCGCCACGTTGGCACATAATGCCCTGGAGAAGGGGCTGGCAGAGGGTTGAACCCCTTAAAGCGCAACTGGCGGAAGGATTTGGCCGCACAATCGCAAGCGCGGGCAGTCACGGTCACTTGTTAGGAGGGGGATACGCATGGCCACCAAGCCGTTCGTCAGCGACGAATACCAATATGGGTTTAACGACGGGGATGTCGGCGTCCTCAAGTTTCAACGGGGACTGACGCGCACCACCGTTGAAAACATCTCCCGGATTAAGCAGGAACCGCCGTGGATGCTGGACTTTCGCCTCCACGCGCTGGATGTTTTCTGGAAGAAACCGATGCCGGGATGGGGAGCCAATCTCAAACCCCTGAACTTCGACGACATCGTCTACTACGTCAAGCCGTCCGAAAACCAGGGACGCACCTGGGAAGACGTCCCGCAGGCGATCAAAGACACCTTTGAGCGGTTGGGCATCCCGGAAGCCGAGCGCAAGTTTCTGGCGGGCGTGTCCGCCCAGTACGAATCCGAGGTGGTCTATCACAGCATCCGCCGGGATCTGCAGGAAAAGGGCATTATCTTTACCGACACCGACTCCGCCTTGCGCGAATATCCGGAGATCTTCCGGGAATACTTCGGCACCATCATCCCGCCCGAGGACAATAAGTTCGCGGCCCTGAACTCGGCGGTCTGGTCAGGCGGCTCGTTTGTCTACATCCCTAAAGGGGTTAAGACCGACATCCCCTTGCAGGCCTATTTCCGCATTAACTCGGAGAACATGGGGCAGTTTGAACGCACGCTCATCATCGCCGAGGACGACTCCTTCGGACACTATGTGGAAGGCTGCACGGCGCCGATCTACGCCAGTGAATCGCTGCACTCGGCCGTCGTGGAAATCATCGTCAAGGATAACGCGCGCATGCGCTACACCACGGTCCAAAACTGGGCCCCCAACGTGTATAACTTGGTGACCAAACGGGCCGTCGCCTACCAGAACGCCACCATGGAATGGGTGGACGGCAACATCGGATCCAAAGTCACGATGAAGTATCCGGCCGTCTATCTGCTCGGGGAAGGGGCCAAGGGCATGGTGCTGTCGATTGCCGTATCCGGCAAAGGCCAGCATCAAGACACCGGCGCCAAAATGATCCATGCCGCGCCCAACACCACCTCGACGGTGCTGTCAAAGTCCATCAGCCAACATGGCGGCAAGACCACGTACCGGGGATTGGTACACTTCGCCAAAAATGCCGATGCGGCCAAGTCCAACGTCAAATGCGACACCCTGCTGCTCGATGACCTGTCCACCTCGGATACCATTCCGTACAGTGAAGTCGAAAACGCCAACGCGGAAATGGAGCATGAAGCCACGGTGACCCGGGTCAGCGAGGAGGCCCTATTCTATTTGACCAGCCGCGGACTGAGCGAGGAAGAGGCCACCCGCATGATCGTCATGGGGTTCATTGAGCCCTTTACCCGGGAGCTCCCCATGGAGTTTGCGGTCGAGATGAACCGCCTCATCAAGTTTGAGATGGAAGGGGCTATCGGATAGTGGCCTGGACAAGAGCGGCAGCGCTCGCCGAATTGACGGACGGCTGCCCGTTGCTGGCGATCGTGGGCGATGAAGAGGTTGCGTTATATCGGGTAAACGGTGCGGTGTATGCCACCGACGACCTGTGCAGCCACGCCGAGGCCTCCCTGGCCGAAGGCGATCTGCGCGGCTATATTATCGAGTGCCCGCGCCATGGCGGTGCCTTCGACATCCGAACCGGCGAGCCCAAGCATTTCCCGGCTTTTTCCCCGATTCGCACGTTCCCGGTAAAAATCGAAGAGGGCAGCATCTGGATCGATACCGAAGCCTAAGCCCCACCTACCGCAGGAGGCGCGGCCTCCTGCGGTAGGTGGGTTGGGTTAAAAGGTGTGCGGGCAGCCAGGACCATAATCAGGAGTCGGCTGACGCCCGTCGGCGGTTTGGTCTAACGGCTGGATGTGGGAGCCATCGCCACTGCAGCACGGGTGGCGGTCAGCAGGTCCTTGACGATGTCGTCGGGATTTTCAATCCCGACCGCAATCCGCACAGTTCCGTCCCGGATCCCCATGGCGGCCAATTCCTCGGCGGTCTGGTTGCGATGGGATGCAATGCGCGGGTAAAGGCACAAGGTGTACACGTCGCCGACTGTGGTCGCCGATCCCACCAAATTGAGTCCTTTAAGAAACCGGAACACCAGGTCGCGCGGGCCCGGCAGGTCGACCGTCACCACGGCTCCCCCCAAGCGCGCTCCAAACTGGCGCACCGCCAGCGCATGGGTAGGATGGTCCGGCAACAACGGGTGGTAGACGGCCGCAAACAAGCCGCTCGCGGCCAAGGCCCTGGCCACTTCTCGCGCGTTGTCGCATTGCCGCTCAAAACGGACCCCCAGTGTCTTCAGGCCGCGATGCAGCAACCAGGCTTCAAAGGGTCCCAGCACGCCTCCGCGGAGTTTTAAATACTGGTGCAAAGCGGAGGCATAGCCAATACCGCCCGCCACCACCCCACCCAAGGCATCCCCGTGTCCGCCGAGGTATTTGGTCGCGCTATGCACCACCAAATCGGCGCCCAGGTCAAGCGGGCGAACCATCAGCGGGGTAGCAAAGGTGTTGTCCACAATCACCTGACAGCCGGCCTGATGGCAGAGGTCGATCACCCGTTGCAGGTCGGGAACTTTGAGCAGCGGATTAGACAGCGTCTCAAACAGCAGCCCCACCGGCTTGGCGTCGTTAAGCGCCCTGGCCAACGCCGCCAGGTCTGTCAAGTCAACCGCCAGCGTGCGCACGCCGCTCCGGCCCCACAAATTGTGCGTGAGATTGAGCGATGCCCCGTATAAGTCGCGGCTGATCAGCACCGCGTCGCCGCTCTTGACCCCGATGGCGTGCCAGGCGGCGTCGACCGCCGCCATGCCCGAGCCGAACGCCACAGCTTGGGCCGCGCCTTCCAAAGCGGCCACCGCGGACGCAAACGCCTCCACCGTCGGACTGCCATGGCGGCCATAGGTATACCCTTCCTCGTCCCCGGCCAAAATCGCGTCCATCCGCTCCGGAGAGTCCACCCGGTAACTGGTGCTGGGAAAAATCGCCGGGGACGTAGGAATCTGTTGCAGTGTGCTGTCGGGGTTTCCCGCGTGCACCAGCAATGTGTCCAGAGACACCGCAGCAAGCTCTTTCATTCCGGACGTCCCGCCTTTCCAACCCTCGTAAAATGTGTTCTGACCCTGTAGCGGGCCGGCCTGACCCCGAAAAAATTCTGCCTCCCGAAAGGGAGGCAGGAATACCTGACTTCCCCCTCATCTTGAAAGACCGCGTCTTTCAGGAATTGGCACCCGCAGACTTCTCGGGTTGCCGGGCTTCATCGGGCCAGTCCCTCCGCCACTCTGGATAAGAGGGTCACATGTTCGTGACCAATATGCTATTGTGCGCATGGTATCACACCAAGCGGAAGTCGGCAATCCCCGTTCTGACCGGAACACCCGCCGATGAGTTCCCGGTGCCACGCCAAGCGGCGCCCCTCGCCGTGCACGGCGTAAGACGGCCTGCGGCACCCGCCATATTCCTGGCGGGTAAGGCTATAGCTTTTGCGGCGGGTTTGATAAGATCACGGGGAGATAGCCGAGCATGTGGAACGAGCCGCTGCGGTGAGATCCGGCCAACCTTCGGGTGGCCAACTTTGCCCACAGAAAGAGAGGCGCATCAGGGATGGATTTCGAGCGGATTCCGAGGACCACCCGCTTTCTGGACCCCCGCCAGAATTACAGCGAGACCAGCATTGAAAGCGAGATTCGTCGCGACCCGTTAACCAAATTGAGCGGACGCATCGCCCATTTTGCCGGCGCGCAATTTCCCGAACTGGACCTCGAAGAATTGTCCCGTCTTTCCCTTTCGCACGGACCCTGTCCATTTTGCCCGGAATTGGTGGAAAAGGTCACCCCCAAATTCCCGACCGCCATTCACTGGGAAGGACGCTTTCATCGCGGCGAAGCCATTGTTTTTCCCAATCTTTCCCCCTACGACACCCATAGCGCGGTGACGGCGATGACCACGGCCCATTTAGCGCCGGTTCGAGCCTTAACCCCGGAGCGCCTGCAAAACGCGTTTGGGGTGTCCGTGGAGTACTTTCGCGCCGTCCAACGGGCTGAGCATCACATGGGTTACGGGCTGATTTCATGGAATTACATGCCCATGGCCGGGGCCAGTCTGCTGCATCCCCATCTGCAGATTTACGCGACCGATCATCCGGGCAATTTCCTGGGGGCGGAGATCCATGCGGGAAAAGCCTACCGGCAGCGGACCGGCCGCTTATTTTGGGAAGACTTGGTGGCGGAAGAGAAACAACGGGGTGAGCGCTATTTAGGCACCATGGGCCAAACCATCTGGCTGGTGCCATTTGTCCCGCAAAGTTTTATCGGCGATGTGCAGGCCGTCTTTCCCGACCGGTTCTCGATTTTAGATCTGACGGAAGACGACATTGCACAGTTTTGTCAGGGATTGACGGCGATTTTCCGCTTTATGGAGAACCGTCATATTTATAGCTTCAACGTCGGCTTTTTCCCGGGTCAAGGGCCCGAGGACGCCACCTGGGTGCATGCCCGGGTGTCCTTTCGCGGCATGTTCAACCCCCTGCTCCGCTCCGCCGACGTCTCCGCCATTCGCCAACTGTATGACGAGCCGTTCACCACCATCAAGCCCGAAGAATTGGCGCACGAACTGCGTCCGCACTTTCATTAAGCAGAACGCGCGGGGCGGCCTGGCCGCCCCCTGCCGCGGACCCCCTCGAGGCTCCCACCGGCAGAGACCGGATCCGAGCGGCGGCCGCGGCCCTTAAACGCCGCGCAGTCATTCGGGCACGGCCGCCCGGCTCCGGGCAGACCAAGCCCCAGCCAGCGGCGCCATTTTTCCCCGGCGTGCAAGACCCGCGCCGGGCGGACGCCGCAGTCGGAACGGACCGCAACCTCGGACCCGCCCGCTTTTCCCGTTATTTTTTTTTGTCGGCCTGTGCTGCTTCCCCGTCGCTCAGTTCCTGCAAGATCTTACGGACCGCCCGCTTTTCAATTCGGGAAACATAGCTTCGCGAAATTCCCAGTTTAACCGCAATGTCCCGCTGGGTCAGGCGGGGATGACCATTTAACCCAAACCGCAGATCGATGACCAATCGCTCTTTGCGGGTCAGCGACAGCACAAATTTGCGCACCCATTCCATCACCACCGCCAGTTCGACCGTATCGGGAACAATATCGGCATCGGTTCCGAGCACATCCAGCAGCGAAATTTCATTGCCTTCCCGGTCAACCCCGATGGGGTCATAGAGGCCTACCTCCCGGCTGTTTTTCTTGCGGGCGCGAAGGTGCATCAACACTTCGCCATTGATGCCGGCTGGCGGCGGAAATTCGTGGCTGGCGCCCCATTTGCCGCCAACCGCTGCCCGGGCGAGGACCGCCGGCACGCTTTTCGACCCGGCTTGCCGACAACCCGCGATGGCCATCCCCCAGCCTGGGCGTCTCCCCGCGGCTAGCTTAAGCGGGGGCGGGCCGCGGTCGGGGACCCCGCAAAGCGTTCCGCGCGGTAGGAGCTGCGCACCAAAGGACCGGCTGTCACGTCCACAAAACCCATGGTGAGCGCAATCTCTCGGTACCACCCGAACTCCACCGGATGGACATATTCCATCAGCGGCGCGTGCCGGTCGGACGGCGGCAAGTACTGGCCCAGGGTCAAAAAATCGCACCCCGCGCGCCGCAGCTCCGCGAATTCGCGGATAACCTCACCGCGCGTCTCGCCCAGGCCCAAGATGATGCCGCTCTTGGTGGATAACCCCAGGCGTTTGGCGTACTCGAGCACCCCGAGCGTCCTCCGGTAATTCTTTCGCGGCTGGATCGCCGGGTAAAGCCGCGGCACGGTCTCCAGATTGTGATTAAGCACATCGGGGCGCGCTTGACAAACGGCGTGCAATGCCGCCAGGTTCCCGGCAAAATCCGGAATGAGGACTTCAATCGTCGCCACCGGCAGGCGCTGCCGCAGAGCCTGGATGGTGCTCACAAAATGGCCGGCGCCGCCGTCGGCCAAATCGTCGCGAGCCACCGCAGTGACCACCACATGGCGCAAGCCCAATTGCGCGGCCGCAGCGGCCACTCGCTGCGGCTCCTTTGCTTGCAGTGGCTGCGGTCGTCCGCTGGCCACCCCGCAAAACCGGCAGTGGCGGGTGCAAACCGCGCCGCCGATCATAAAGGTGGCGGTCCCGGCGCCCCAACATTCGCCGAGGTTCGGACACAGCGCGGCCTCGCATACGGTGTGTAAATCCCGCTGGCGCAACAACGCCTGCAATCTTTCTACGGCCGCCCCTTGCGGAGCCGGCGCGCTCAGCCCGGGCGCGGTTTGAAAACCCCACGCCCAGGTCGCCGCGTCCGGTTTTCCCTCCAGCGCCACCCATTCGTCAAACCACCACCGCGCAATGACGTCCAGGCTATGGGATTGCCCGGTGACGGCGGCAATCGAGATGACCCCGCGATCGGCCAGGCCACACGGCACAATTTGACCGAACGCCGTTAAATCCGTGGTGACGTTTAACGCCAATCCATGGTAGGTAACATCATCTTGGCTGGCCAGCCCGATGGCCGCAATTTTATCCGTGCCCACCCACACCCCGGGATATTGCGGGTGCCGCTCGGCCACAACCCCCAACCGGCGCAAGAGCCGGATGGTCGCCTCTTCCAAGCGATCCGCCACCTCGTGCAGTTGGCCCGGTCCGACACGCATGATGGGATACACCACCATTTGACCGGGGCCATGGTATGTCGCCCGGCCGCCCCGATCGGTTGATACCAGATCCGTCCCTTTGACCTTTAGTGACTCTTCAGCGACGCGCACATCCTCGGTGCCTCCTCCCCGTCCCAAGGTAATGGTCGGGGGGTGTTCGACCCACAGCAACAGGTTGCCGACCTCGTCAGCAGCCCGTAAGGCGCGATAGGCCCGTTGCAAGGCGAAGGCCTGGCGATAGTCCAGCCGTCCGCAGCGGATGACAGTCCACCCGGTCATAGCTGCCGGGTCACCTCCCTGGCGGCGTCGGCCAGGGCCTCGGACACGGTGGGATGGCCAGGCAAAATCGCCGCCAAATCTTCCGCCAACCCCTCTAAACGCACCGCCAATGCCGCTTGTCCGATAATTTCCGAAGCCATCGGCGCCAACATGTGCACCCCCAGAATCTTGCCATAGCGCCGCTCGGCCACCACTTTAACCAAACCTTGGTTTTGATCGAGCAAAACCGCGCGGGCGTTAAAGGACAAATCCGCCTGACCCACCACCACCTCATAGCCTTGCGCGGCCGCTTGGGCGGCCGTCAACCCGACGGCGGCCACTTCCGGCGCACAATGATAGACGCGGGCATGCCCCCGCGGATCAAAATGGGCGGTCTCGCCCAAGGCGTTTCGCGCCGCCACCTCACCTTGTCCCCGGGCCCAATGCGAGAGCATGCGTCCTCCCGTCACGTCGCCGGCCGCCAACACCCCGGCCACCGGACTTTGTTGCCGGTCATCGGTGCGAATCGCGCCATCATCGCGCAGCGCT
Source organism: Bacillota bacterium (assembly GCA_021797825.1). Lineage (GTDB taxonomy): Bacteria > Bacillota > Sulfobacillia > Sulfobacillales > Sulfobacillaceae > JAJZZA01. The sequence continues at coordinate 33,768 of JAJZZA010000020.1, forward strand.
GCTTCGCCCAAGAGCGCTTGGCCCCGGGGCCGGCGGCAATCTGCCACCAAAAACCGATCGGCCCGGATCCGTTCTCCCGGCCCCACCGCCCAAATCGCCGGGGAATCGGATTCCAAGGAGCTTACCGGCCAGCCGGTGCGCACCTCGATGCCCGTTTCCGTCAGCAAAAACGCCAGCGCCTCGGCAATGTCGGCATCCTCTCCCGGCAATAACTGCGCGCCGGGTTCCAGCAAAATGACCTGGCTGCCCATCGCCCGAAAAAATTGCGCCCATTCCACCCCGATAAAAGATCCGCCGTACACGATGATGCGCCCGGGCAACTCCAGCATCCCCAGCGCATGGTCGGTGGTCCACACTTGCGACGCTTCGATGCCCGGAATTTTAGGCAAGCTAAAGGCCGCGCCCGTGGCCAGCAATACCGCCGAGGTTTTGAGCTCAGTGCCATGGGCGCCGTTGACCAAAACCACCGGTTGCGGTGCCAAGCTGAGGCTGGCGGTGCCCGCAAGATACGGCACCCGCAACTGCCCCAAAAAATGAGCGGTGCCCCGGTAAAGATGCTGGACCAGGGCGTCGCGCGCGTCGATGATTTGGTCCCAAGCCGGCGCTCCCGCAGCATCCGGTATGCCCCAGCGATGCCCCTGGGCCGCATCCAGGCGATGGCGCCGAATCTCCATGGTGGCGACCGTGGGCACACATCCCCGATGAAGACAGGTGCCACCGGCGAGCTCGCGGTCGATGAGAACCGCACTCGCCCCCAGCCGGGAGGCTTCCGCGGCAGCGGCAATCCCCGCCGGACCGGCCCCGACAATGATTAAATCGGCGTCGGCCGTCATATACCACCGTCCTCCGCGACAAATGCCAGGCCCGGATGGGCAATATAGTCGCTTAAGGTTTTAAGAAATTGGGCGGCCGGCGCCCCGTCCAGCAAGCGGTGATCAAACGTCAGACTTAAGGTGGTGTGGGGCCTGACCACAACGGCGCCGTCCCGCACCGCCGGCTTAAGCTCGACGCGTCCCACGCCTAAGATGGCGCATTCAGGCTGATTGATAATCGGGGTAAACGCATCGACCCCAAACATGCCGAGATTGGTGATGGTAAAGGTGCCACCGGTCACGTCGTCCACGCTGAGCGTGTTCTCTCGCGCCGCCTGAGCCAGTCGGGCCAGCTCGCCATCCATGGCGGCCAAGCCCAGGCGGTGGGCGTCACGCACCACCGGAACAATCAGACCGTCGTCCAAGGCCACCGCGACCCCCAAATGGACCTGTGGCAAAAGATGGATGCGCTCCCCAACCAGCGTGGCGTTCAGCCGGGGATGGCGTTTTAGGGCCGCCGTGGTCAAAAATGCCAGAACGCTGGTCAGGCTAATCCGCGACGGTCTGGGGGCTGATTCCTGCAGGACGATAAGTTCTCCGGCATCCACCTCGGTCATCAGGGTCACCGGCGCCGTCTCGCGCAGACTTTGCGCCATCCGCTCGGCGATCGCCGCCCGCATGCCGGCAAAAGGCAGCGTCGTCCACGCGGTCTGGCCGTCTGCGGACGGCGACGGCTCGATTGGGCGGCCGGCGCTGGCGTAGGCTTCGACATCTTGTTCTTGAATCCGGCCCCCGGGACCGGTGCCGCGCACCCGGGACAAGTCGACCCCGCGGTCGCGGGCCAACCGCTTCGCCGCCGGGGTGGCCAAGACCGGACCGGCCGCTCGGGCCTCAGAGTCGGCGCGGGTGGAGGCCGGACTCCCTCCCGCGCCGGCGGCAGCGATGACCGCTGCCCCCGCGGGGAGCGATTCGCCGGCGGCCAGAACATAACCCAGCACCGCACCAATCGGGGCCTTGGCCTTCACTTCGGCCAAGTGTCGCACAATGCCCGCAGCGGGAGCCGCCACCTTATAGGTTATTTTCTTCGACATCACCTCCAGAATGGGCTGTCCCGCGGTGACTTGCGCGCCGTCCGCGCACAGCCAGCGGCCCACCTCGCCCTCGCTCATCGCCATGCCCAATTTTGGCATAATAATCGCCTCTGCCACGGTATTCTCCCCTTTTGCGCACCGTGCCGTCGCGGGTGCGCACGATTTCTCCGCTTAACCCGGCGGTGCCGATGCTGCTTGAAAACATCGCCGGACATCCAGCACACGCGCACCCTCAGCCACCTCGTGAACCGTCACCCGCTGGCGTGGGGACACCACCTGCTCACGCTCCCCGTCGAAAGCCAGGCAGCCGGCTGCTGGCTGCAAGGCGACGGTCTCCCCCCAAAACACCGGGGATGTTTCCGCAATCGGGACGGCAGCCACCATTCCGGGCGCAATCGGGGCCAACACTTGGCGTCCGCCATCCCCAAACCGGACATGGACCGCCGGGGGCGGGTCAGCCATGGCTCCCACCAAGGCCAGGGCTAAAGACCCCAGGCCCACTACGGGAATCTGGGGCGTCAGGATCACGGCTTCTCGCCACATCCGCCAGTCATAGATGGCCCGGCTGCCCGTAACCAGGTCACGGGTGGCGGCCACATCGACCAAAGCGCTATCGGCCGCCTGACCGTCAATCGCCACCTCCAGACGCGGATGGAAGCGGGTGACCCGCGCCACCTCGACCTGGCCCTTTGCCACCCAGCCGGCCGCCATGCCCGCCAGGGTGGCGTCAATCATGACCGGGAAGGCGTTGTTGGTGCCCGTGGAGATCGCCAGCATGGGCACGCCGGCCGCCTCTTTGGCCACCAGCCGCTGGGTGCCATCGCCACCCAGGGCGACAATCACCCGCACCCCCTGCCGCACCGCATCCCGGGTCGCGGCTTGAGTATCGTCTGCGCTGGCCAAACCGGGAATGGCGAGCCACCTCACCTCGAAACGCCAGCGGCGTCCCGCGAGAGCCCGCTCGGCCAGCCCGCCCAAGTCCGGCATAACCCAGACCCGGGAGACGGCGAGCGCGTCCAGCGCCGCCAAAATGCGCCGAAGGATCCCGATCTTGTCGATATCCGTAACGATCGGGGCGGGAGCCACCAGCCGCCGCACATCTTTTCCCGCTTGCGGATTGACGATCAGCGCAACGCTCCCGTCACACGCCAATTTCATGCCCCATCAGGGTGCGGATGACATGCCCGATGCGTTCGGCGGAGGGCACATAGAGGTCCTCCAAGACGGGGCTAAAGGGCACCACCGCATGCGGCGCGGTCACCATTTTGGGCGCTTCATCCAGGTATTCCAACGCCTCCGAAGCCACCAGCGCCACCAAGTCCGCAGCCACGCTGCACCGGGGATTGTCCTCATCCACCACCACCAGCCGATGGGTCTTCCTCACCGAATTCAAAATAGTGGGGGCATCTAAAGGCGACAACGTCCGCGGGTCGACCACCTCCACCCCAATGCCGTGCGTTTTGGCCAGGTCCTCGGCCGCCGCCAACGCCAGGGGGACCATCCGCCCGATGGCCACCACCGTTACGTCGTCCCCCACCCGCTTCACATCGGCTTGGCCCAGTGGAATCACATATTCTCCGTCGGGCACCGGGCCTTCGACGTCATACAGCAGTTTGTGCTCAAAAAAGATGACGGGATCGTTGTCGCGAATGGCAGCGGCCAAGAGTCCTTTCGCATCCGCCGGGGTGCTGGGAACCACCGTCTTTAGCCCGGGCATATGGGTAAACACCGAGTAGTGGCTGCCGGAATGCTGTCCAGCGGCGCGAAACCCCGCCCCGATCATCGTGCGCACCACCATGGGCACGGTGGCTTTGCCACCAAACATGTATCGCAGCTTGGCTCCCTGGTTATAGATTTGATCCATGCACACCCCGAAGAAATCCACAAACATCAGTTCCGCCACCGGCCGCAGGCCCGTCGCCGCGGCACCTACCGCGGCCCCGATGTAGCCCGATTCACTAATCGGGGTGTCCAGCACGCGGGCGCGCCCAAATTCCTGCACCAGTCCTTTGGTGACACCCAAAACCCCGCCCCAGGCTTCCTCCTGCCGGCCTTCAATGTGCTCTAAACTGGCGCCTCCGGCCACATCTTCGCCCATCACGATGACCGTCGGGTCTCGCCGCATTTCCTGCCGCAAAGCGTCGTTAATGGCTTCCCGAAACGTTATTTGACGCGTGGTCATGGCCATTCCTCCCATTTTGGCGTAGGCTTCGCATCCGCCTCCCGATCACGGATAGGACACATAAACATCTTCGAGCAAGGCCGCGTCCGCCGGATAGGCGCTGCTCTCGGCAAAATTGGTCGCCTCCGCGATCATGGTGGCCACCTGCCGGTCAACCTCGTCAAGCGCGTCCTCCGCCAAAAATTCCTGGTCAAGCACGCGGGCGCGAAACAGGGTCAACGGGTCATGGGCTCGCCACCGCGCTTCGTCTTCCGGAGTCCGATAGGTCAACGGATCCCCTTGGAAGTGCCCGTAAAAGCGGAAGCCCCGCGCCTCGATGAGGCTCGGCCCTTCGCCGCGCCGCGCCCGCTGAACGGCTTCATTGGCCACTTCGTACACGGCGAACACATCGTGCGCCGGCACCACCACGCCCGGCATATCGTAGGCCGCCGCCCGATCCGCGATGTTTTTGACCGAGGCATGATAAGTCCAGGGCGTGGATTCGGCAAAAAGATTGTTCTCACAGACAAAAACCACCGGCAGCTTCCAAATCGACGCCAGGTTCATCGCCTCGTGCATTGTTCCTTGCTCTGCGGCGCCATCGCCGAAAAAACAGACGGTGACGCCCTTTTTGCCCAGCGTTTTCAACGTCAGACCAGCGCCGACGGCCAAGGGACCCCCGCCGCCGACGATGCCGTTGGCCCCCAACATTCCTTTACCCACGTCCGCGATGTGCATGGAGCCACCCTTGCCCTTATTGGATCCGGTCGCCTTGCCAAACAATTCGGCCATCATCTCGCGCACCGAAACCCCCTTGGCGATGCAATGGCCATGTCCGCGATGGGTCGACGTGATGTAGTCGTCATCGCCGAGGTGAGCCATGATGCCGACGCCGATGGCTTCTTCCCCGGCATAAAGATGCACAAAACCCGGAATGCGTCCCGCTGCAAACAGTTCTGCCACCGCATCCTCGAAGGATCGAATGAGTTTCATCCGCTCATAGATCCACAACAGCCGCTCGCGCTGGATCTCCACGCGGCCACCCCTTTCCGTTTTAATCAACTTTTGCCTCTTTCGCCAATTCTCTGTCTATTATATCGCTTGCTGGGGGGGTTGCGTATCGGCCGCAAGACCTGGCCTGCACCGGACCGACCAGGCCACCATCAACCCCAAACGCGCGCGACCGCCTGCCCGCCCGACTGTTTAACTTCCCCGCGATTTGCCCGTCGTGCCCAAACAGCCCGGCCTGCGAGCTTTCACGGTCACCCGGAGGCTAGCGGCGCCACGGCGGGAAACCACTGTTCCCACCCCGGCTGAGCCAGCCGCGTGCGCTGGCTCTCCACCGCAAGAAGGTCCGGTCGCTTAGCAGGATTCCCGCCGGGGGTGGAGAAGGATCCGGGTGGCGTCTTATTTCACGCGGCGGGAGAGTGCCCATGGCCAAACGGGACCGGATAGCGCAAATTGTGGACCAGGCGCTGGTCCAAAATGACATCGACCACGCGTTTCAACCGGTTTGGGATTTGAAAACCGCCCGTCTCATCGGATTTGAGGCGCTGGCGCGATTCCCCGGCGGGATGGCGCCAGACCGGATCTTTCGCCATGCTTTGATCCGCGGCCGCGGCCGCGCACTTGACGTGTTGTCAGTGCGGACCGCCGTTTATCAAGCCCGCAGCCTTCCCGGCGTCTTGTTCGTCAATAGCCATCCCGATCATTTGCTGCCCACTCCCGGTACCGCTGCGGGCTCCGTCCTGTCGGCCATCACCCGCTATCGGCGGCGCGACGCGCTGGTGCTGGAAATCACCGAGGCCCCGGACCACGACCGGCAGTTAGCCATGGCAGGCTTAGAGCGCGTGCGCCATTTGGGGATCCGGGTGGCGTTGGACGACGCCGGCACCCGCGCATCCAACGTCGGCCGCCTGCGCTGGGTGCATCCCCGTTACATCAAGATTGATCGCAGCCTCATCGTCCGCGCCCGGACCGGTCGCGAAAAATCATTGCGGCAGTGGGTCAAGGCCGCGCAGCAAATCGGCGCCACGGTTATTGCCGAGGGCGTGGAAGATCCCGAGTGGGGCGAGTGGCTCGTGGCCCTTGGCATCGACTGGGTGCAGGGCTACGGCTTTGGCAGACCCGAACCGGCGGCAAGATGGGCCGCGACTCTGCTGGACGCCACGCCGCCCATCCATTTGACCGCGGCACTGGCCTCATACAGCCCGCCCGCTTTCGACCAGTGGACCACCCCGGCTCCGCCCATGAGCAACCGCGAGGTGGGGGAGCTGTTGTTCGACAGTCTGCCCTTTCCGGTCTTTTTTCTCGATGACCAAGGGGCTTTGGCTGGTCTTAACCGGGAGGCTGGCCGATTTTGGGAGGTGGCGTTGTCCCCCCTCACCCGCCAGCCTTGGCAACAGGCTTTGGGCATTCGGAGCATAACCCCGCCGCTCCCGCCCGCTGCCGAGCTGGCGGCACCTTATTCCGCGAACACGCATCGGGTGGTCAAACACGACGGACGCGACCTGCTGATAACGCTCCTGATCTACCGGGTCGAAAAGCAAAGTCGCGCCCACCTGGCGGTCATGGTGGCGGACAATCCCCTGCCCAACAGCCGCGGGCACAATCTCCCCCAGCCGCCCGGCACATTGTAAGACCGCCTGCCGAGCGCTACGATGAAAATGGGCGCGCGGCGCGCGCGGAGGGAGGGGGGATTAAATTGGCTTCCTTTCACATCCGCGACAGGTGGAAAGCGGGCAAGAGCCGTCGTCATCCGCTCTCCCTGCTGCAATGGCTGGCGATCTTTTGGATTCTGGGCGCCAGCATGATGGCGATCGACCTCGGGGGAGTCTACCTGATCTGGCGCTCGGAAAACCATCTGTCGAGCCAGGTGGTGGGTTATGCCCATGCCGTGGACAGCCTGCAAAGCCAGTTTTACGCCTATGATGGCGCGCTCAACATGTACGTCGGCCTCTCCCCGCACGCCGTGTCACTGCGTACAGCGACCCTGGCAGCCATCGAACAGCACGGCGCCGCCGTGCAACGGACACTCACCCTGCTGCTGCGAACGGCTCCCGCCCCGGCGCTCCACAGCCAGGCGGCCACCGCGGCGGCGCTCTTCAAAAGCTACCAAGCCGATGCCCGCCTGGTGTTGCGCGACGTGCAAGCAGGACATTTGGCCGCCGCCCAGTCCCTGCAGGAAGTCGGCAACGATCCGCGCACCACTCGGGTGGCGGGGGCTATGCAGCGGCTGGATGCCATGAGCAACCAACGCCTGCAGGTGAGCAGCACCAACGTCCAGCAAGACGGCATGGTGCTGCTGGGGCTCATGAGCCTGGCGGCATTGCTGGTGGGCGGCTTCGCCATCGAAGTACGGGCCCGGGTCAGGCAGAGTTTCGCCACCGTCAACGCGACCCTCACCCGCATGCTGAACGGTGACTTTACCGCCGAAATCCCGGAGATGGCGCTCGGGGAATTCCAGACCCTGCGCGCGACCTTGCGTCGCGCGCGGGCCGAGGTTCTTCGCGTCATGGCGGAACGGGATGCGGTTATCGCCCAGCAAGAAGATACGATTCGCCTGCGGGTCGCGGAGGCCGATCGCCATAGCCGCGCACTGGAAGATCTGCTGACCGTGAGTCACGGCATGATGCGCGACTGGTCGCAGTTTAGCCAGGCCCGAAAGATCCTGGGCCCCTTGGTGGAGTTGGTCGGAGCCAATGGCGTCAGTTTGTGGGGATGTGAACCCTGGCGCGAACTCTTTCGCTGGGGAGACCTCCCCTGGGACCCCTTGGGGCCCGAGCCGCTCCGCGCCCAGGCCGCAACCCTATCGCGCAGCGAGGCCCTGTGGGGCAACCTGATCCCCATCAACAACCATTTAGTGCTCGTCGTCCGCTGGCGCACGCATTTGTCGGGGCGGGGGTTGCTCGCCATGGTGCGTTGGGGCGAGCAGGGCTGGCCTGATCCGGACCGCCGGCTAGCGGTCTTAATCAGCACCCAAGTACAGCTTCTTAGCGACAACGGCAGCCTGTTTCGCGAAGTACAGCAGCGAGCCGTAACGGATAGCTTAACCGGTCTTTGGAACCGCTGGCAATTGTGGGACGACTTGCACGCCCAGTCCCGGCCACTCGGCATGGCGTTGCTGCTGGTCGATCTCGACTATTTAAAACAGATTAACGACACCGGGGGCCACCAAGCCGGGGACGACGCGCTGCAGCGGGTGGCCCAGGCCCTGCGGGAGGCGGCCGGGGCGGGAGGCAAAGTCTATCGCATCGGAGGCGATGAGTTTGTCGCCGTTTTCGACCGGCCCGACGCCGCCGCCTGCCAAGCCGTGTTTGCGAGGACCGCCGCCGCGCTGGCTCCCGAATTTTCCTTGAGCGGCGGCATTGCCCTCGCCAGCGGAAGCAACGCGGGAGAACCGGAGCAGCTCATGCGCCGGGCGGACGCGGCCCTTTACCGCGCCAAAGCCGCTGGCCGCGGTCAGGTCGCGCTGGCCGAGTGAGCCCTGGCCGTGCCCCCGCCGGGGAAAAGGTGGGGCACATCGCGACTCACCGGACGGTTCGCATGGGTGCGATAACCCCCATATGCTCCCCGGCACCCAAACCAAGCTCGCACAGGTTCGGCGCAACGGGTAAGGCGCCGGGTTATACGGTCCGGCCCCCGGCCACATCAAGACAGGTGCCGGTGACCAGCGCGGCCTCGTCCGACGCTAAATACAGCGCGGCGAAGGCGATATCGCGCGGAGTCGCCAAGCGCCCGAGGGGAATCGTGTCGGCGAATTGTTGGCGCCCTGCCTGGATCCCGGATTCACTGGGCGCGCCAATAAATTCATTCAACATCGGCGTGTCGACCGCCACGGGATTTATCGCGTTGACCCGGATATGAAACGGCGCCAGTTCCAGCGCTAACGATCCGGTCAATACCGATACCGCTCCTTTGGAGGCATTGTAGGGGGTTAAACCCGGGCGCGGACGCACCGCCGCCGTCGATGAGGTGTTAAGAATGACTCCGGATTGTTGGTCTTTCATTATAGGAATCACCGCCCGGCACATCAGGAAGAGGCTTTTCACATTGACTGCCATGATCGTATCCCAAAGATCTTCCGTGACCTCTTCCAGCGGAGTGAAGGCCATCGGCACCCCCGCATTGTTGAATACGATGTCGATTTGATGAAACTGCTGCCGCGCCGTTTCGATAAGCGCATCGATATCTGATGCTTTGGTGACGTCACAAGCTACCCCCCGCCCTTTGCCTCCCTGTTGGCGGATGTCGCGGGCGGTGGCCTCGGCTGATTGCAGATTAATATCCGCCGCCACGATGCTTGCCCCCTCTTGGGCAAATAACAGCGCACTCGCGCGTCCAATCCCCGAACCGGCTCCGGTAATGATCGCGTGTTTACCAGCCAATCGCATTGCAAACGGCCCCTTTCGCTCTCTTTTACCTAGTCCCCCACGTAGACCGAGATATTCTTCACCTGCGTGTAATGCCTAAGCGCTTCCAGCCCCTTTTCCCGTCCATAGCCGCTCTGCCCGTAGCCCCCAAACGGCATTTCCACACCCCCGCCGGCACCGTAGGTATTCACGAAGACCTGGCCGGCGTGAATCCGCCGGGCGACACGATGGGCCTGGGCGACATGCTCGGTCCAGACCGCGGCGACGAGTCCATACTCGGTTCCGTTAGCCAATCGAATGGCTTCCTCCTCGGCGCCAAAGCGCGTCACCGTCACCACCGGTCCGAAAATTTCTTCTTGAACCAGCGCATGGGAGAGGGGCACATCATGCAACATGGTCGGGGCCACGAAATTTCCGCGGGCCAGTTCCTGGGGAAGGGAGGGGGCTTGTGATATCCGCAGGCCCTGGTCGGCGGCTTCGGTTAAGTATCGTAACACGCGTGCTTTCTGCTGAGCGGAAATGAGCGGGCCGAGCTGCCGATCGTCAATGCCCGGGCCGATGCTAACGGATTGGAACTGCTCCAGGACACGAGCCATCACCTCATCGCAAATCGCATCCTCCACCAGCAGTCGCGATCCGGCGGAACACGTTTGGCCGGCATTTTGCAGAATGGACCGGACGATAATCGGCACCGCCCGAGGCAGGTCTGCCGACGCGAAGACAATATTCGGTGACTTGCCGCCCAGTTCCAAAGTTACCGGAACCACGTTGGCCGCGGCTTGGGCCGCCACCTTTTTGCCGATTTCGACGGAACCGGTAAAGGTGAGATGATTGATCTGGCGATGGCTGGCCAGCGGCGCTCCGGCTTCGTCTCCATATCCCGTCACGACATTGACCACCCCGGGTGGAAATCCCGCGTCGGCCGTGATTCGCGCCAGTTCCAAGACCGAAAGCGACGCTTCTTCGGCCGGTTTGAGCACCACCGTATTCCCCGCCGCCAATGGGGCCGCGATAGCACGCGCACCGATTTGCAAAGGATAATTCCAGGGAATGATGATAGCGCAGACGCCTAACGGCTCCCGCCCGGTATAGTCAAGAAATGGCCCCGGGACGGGAATGGTCTCCCCACCGATTTTGTCGGCCACGCCGCTGTAAAACTCGAAATACCGGCTGGCCACTTCGACGTCCGTGCGCGCCTGCGACAAGGGTTTGCCGGTATCCAACGACTCCAGCCGGGCCAATTCCTGGGCTTCCGCTCGAATCTTTTGAGCCACCACGCCCAACAAGCGCCCGCGGGCCAGGCCGTCACTAAATTGCCATTGGCCAAATGCCCCGCGAGCCGCAGCGACCGCTTCAGCGATATCCAAACTATCCCCCCGGGCTAATTCGGCGAGCCGCTCCCCGGTGGCCGGATCGAGACTGGGAAAAAATTGGGCACGGTGACCATCCACCCATTGCCCATTGATAAAGTGCTTTCGTGGCCCCGCCAACATCGTGCCTCACGCTCCTGTTTGGGCACTTTGCTAAGAATGCCGATCAGGTGCCCTGCCCGAAAACCGCTGCCAACCTAATGCCACCTATGAAAACTTTTTCAGGAGAACCCCCGGGGATTAGCCCCGGGGGTTCCTCCATCCTCTCGCTTCCTCGCCGGCTAGCTCACGGACTGACTGACAGGATTCAAAGACGCATTGCCGTAACGCGCCCGTAAAATCAACAGGCCGGCCAACACCAGGGTGACGGTCATAAACACCAGCCCAACCAAGATGTTGCCGTTGCTGACGGTCAGCAAATATCCCACCATAAACGGCCCGACGAACCCGCCAAGATTGCCCAGCGCATTGATGAGACCCATCGATGGGCCCAGCGCATCGCGACTCACCAGCAATGGGGGAAGCGTCCAGAACACGCCCAGAAACGCCATGACCCCCGCTTCGGTGAAAGAAAGGAAAATAATGGCCAACACCGGGCTAGACTTGCCGATCAGGGCCGAGATCAATAAACTGAGCCCGGCTACCACCAGCGGAACCGCGATGTGCCGCTTGCGTTCCCCGGTGCGGTCGGAGTGCCGCGAATTGAACCAGAGTGCCAGCACCGAGACAACATAAGGCAGCGCTCCCAGGAATCCCACGCCAACCGGGCCTAACGCGGATAAATTCTTGAGAATGGTTGGCAGCCAGAGCGCCACCCCATACAAACCAATAAGCGCCAGAAAGTACACCAGCACCAAGAGCCAGACCTGTCCATTGACGAAGGCTTGCTGCCAGTTGTTGGCGGTTGGGCGAGTGTTCTTCGCATCTTCCGCGAACTTGGCGTGGAGATAGTCCCGTTCCGCCTGGCTAATCCAACGCGCCGTGTCCGGGGATTCGTCGATAAAGAACCACCAGACGACGGCCCAAAGCAACGCGGGGAACCCTTCCAGGTAGAATAGCCATCGCCAGGAGAGGTGGGCCAGGATCAGGCCCGCTACCGGAGACATAATAATGGCGGCAACCGGCAGACAAAACATCCAGTACGAATTGGCACGGGCCCGCTCTTCCAGCGGAAACCACTTGGCCAACAACGCCAGCGTGGCGGGCCAGACCCCGCCTTCAGCGACACCCAACAAGAAGCGCACCAGCAACAGCTCGCCCGTACTATGCACCGCCCCGGTCAGCATGGCCAAAATGCCCCACGCAATCAGCGCCATGGCCACGAACTTCTTCGCACTCCACCGTACTCCGAGATGGCCTCCCGGTATCTGCAAAAAGAGATAACCGAAAAAGAAAATGCCCCCGGCCAGGCCAGCGACGGTGGCGCTGATTCCCAGCGTTTTCTCCATGCCGGCAAAGCCAAATCCGATGTTGATGCGATCCATAAAGCTAATGGTGTACATGAGAAACGCCACCGGAATGATACGTCCCCAGCGTTGTCGGGGGACTGAAGCCCCTGCCTTCAGCGATGCCATTCCTTGCCCTCCTAAGCTACAGTCTTGAAAGTCTTACCATAATTTCGCTCGGCGCTCTAAATTATACCATGTGATCGGGTGATCGGAAGACTTAAAATAATAATTTTCCCACTATTAAACCATGCGCGACACTTTCTGCTGCAATCGGTGCGAATGGTGCCGCCCAGGCAAATCCCTGGCATTTAACGGTCTTCATCGGAACAAGCAGAAACTCCCCGCCACTCCGCCAGGGAACGCAGGGCTGGACCGATAGCCCAGCTTTGCGGCACCAGGATTTTGAGCCGTTCTGCCGTATCGTGCAAATGGTCATGCATGCTTTGAGCGGCCTGTTGACACTGCCGGTTCGCAATGGCGTCATACAACGCCAAGTGTTTGTGATACAAAGCGCTATGGGTTCCGGCAATGGCCCGGGACATTCTCATGGTCTCGCGCATTTGCGGGGCCATCGACTGAATCACGTCATGGAGCGCACGATTTTTCGTGGCTTCCCCAACGGCCAAATGAAACGCCAAATCGGCGGCGATGGCCTCTTTGCCGGAGGCAGCCGGCATAAGCTCCAAGAATTCCCGCAAATGCTCAAGATCGTCCGCCGTGCGGTTTTGAGCCGCCAGCGCAGCCGCTGGCACTTCTAACAGCGTGCGCACAAATAACACTTCGCCGAGATCCCTAGCATGCCAGAAGTCCTCCGCTACCCGGGCGGTCGGTTTCACAAAATAGCCAATCCCGTGACGCGCATCAATCAGGTCTTGTGCCTGCAACGCCGCCAGGGCCTCGCGAATCGTCGACTGGCTAGCCTTCAGCAATTTCGCCATTTCGTGCAAAGACGGCAGCTTGTCGCCGGAATGGTAGACGTTTTGAGTGATCAAAGCCTCCAGGTACTCGGCCACTTGACTGGATCTCTTGGTCAACAAGGGCTTCGAGACCATCCCTGATCCCCCCATTTTTCGTTCATTGTAAAGGAAATTCGGTCTGGGTGTAAAATCGTTTGCGCGTCCTTCGGGGAGGCCGGTCCATACCGGCTTGACCCCGAAAACCGCCCAGTGATGCCAGAGGTTCAACATCATCAGCGAACTTGATTTGTGGACTTTTTGGCTTGGCATGGATTGGCATAATATGCCTGGCTTCGGGAGCTGAAAAACCAGTAAAAGACCGGCCCGCATTTTTCGACTAAATGAGGTGTTTTGCGGAGTTCGGGACGGCGCTGCAGACCGTTTTCGGAGGTCAAATAAAAAGGTCCCGTCCGGCCGCCCCGGCAGGCGCTGCGGCCCACGCCGCCACTCGTCGGGAGACTGCGGTGGTTACCAAATCGGGCGTAAAGCCCCGGCCTTTAGGCCTGGGGATATAAGCCCGTGGCCCGAGAGGGCCCAGCCCTTGTGGATTATAGAACAATGTAGTATTCTATAAACATGTTGAAAGCCTATCGCT
>JAJZZA010000021.1 GCA_021797825.1 Bacillota bacterium
ATTATCGTGGGCGAGGTGCGGGGCGGCGAAGCGCTCGACATGCTGCAGGCCATGAACACCGGTCATGAAGGCAGTCTGACCACAGCGCACGCCAACACGCCCCGGGATTGCCTGTCGCGGATTGAAACCATGGTCTTGATGGCTGGCGCCGAGTTGCCGTTGCCCGCCATCCGGCAGCAGATTGCCTCGGCGCTGGATCTGGTGGTGCAAGTGGCGCGGCTGCAAGACGGCAGCCGGCGCGTGATCCGGCTGACGGAAGTGGTCGGCATTGAAGAAGGCGTGATTACGACCCAGGATATTTTCGTGTTTGACCAGGTGGGGTTCGATGCGGACAACCGGATTCAGGGGGTGTTCCGTCCCACCGGTATTCGTCCCCATGGATCCGACAAATTGATTCGGCAAGGGATCGATTTGTCCGGCCTTCTGTTTGGAGGATAGTATGGACCAGATATTTTGGGGAGTGGTGGTGGCGTGGGTCGCCACCCTGGTGGCGGTGGTGGTATGGCGGCGCGACGTGGCCGGGGTGCACTCGGTTCGCCATCATCTGTACGGGTTGACCGGCACCACCGCCGATTCCGGTTCGTTCATCCGTCGTGTCACCGGCAAAACACGCGGCCGCTGGGCGCGGCGCCCGACTGCCGCTTCGCTGCGCTTGCGGATGTCCGAATATGGGCTGATCCGGGTCGGCAGCGTGCTGGTGCCGGGGCTGGCGGGTTTTCTTGTCCGCGGCCCCATTGGCGGCCTGCTGCTGGCGGTGGTGGGATTTGTGGCGGTCACGCTGTTTCTGCGCTATAAACAGTCGTCGTGGCTGCGCTCGATTGAAAAGGATCTGCCGGATTTTCTGCGCGGCGTGGCGGGGGCGATGCGGGCCGGCATCTCGTTCCAACAGGCGATGGTGGCGGTGGGGCGGGAGACGCCGGGCCCTTTGGGCCTGGAAGTGGTGCGCATGATGCGCCGGGAGACGCTCGGCTATACCATGGAGCAGGTTTTGACCGAGTTTGCCGAACGGGTGCCTTCCCGCGACATTGAACTGGCGGTCACCGCCATCCTCATTCAACGCGAGATTGGGGGGGCGCTCTCAGCCATTCTGGAGAATATCGTGACAACCATGTCGGAGCGGCAGCGCGTAAAACACGAGGTCAAGACGCTGACGGCGCAGGGACGGATGAGCGGCTGGGTGCTGACGATGCTGCCGGTCGGGGTGGGGATTATGGTGTGGTTTACCAATCCGCACTACTTGTCCCCGCTGTTTCATACCACGATCGGCTTGATGATGGCCGGGACCGGGTTGGTGTCGCTCGCTATTGGCACCTTTGTGATTCAAAAAATGGTCGGGTCGATTGAGGTTGATTAGCGCGGGCGCGCGGCAAGGAGGAGTCGGATGCAGATCTTGTTGCTGGCGGCACTCGGTGGACTAAGTGTGTATGCCTTCGGTCTCTGGATTATCGACCGCCGCGCGTTTCAACGCCAAGAGCGCATCCGCAAGCGGATGGGCATCGGCCCGGTGATGCGATGGGCGGGAGTCGAGGACGAACTCGACATCCCGTTTGTCGACCGGATTGTGCGGCCGCTCATTGCGAAATTGTGGGAGCGGCTGGGCGATCAGTTGGTGCCGCAACGGGTTCGCAAGGAACTGGCCCGCGAGTTGCGGCTGGCGGGGTCGAAAATTTCCCCGGAGATTTTTGTGGTGATCCGGGTATTGGTAACCGTTGCGCTGGCTTCGGTCGCCATCGTGGGAGGGACGATGGTGCCGACCCTGACGCGAACCGAGAGGCTGGGATTTCCCATTCTGATGGCGGTCATTGGGTATGTCTTTATGGGTGCGCGGCTAAAATCCCAGGGCAAAAAACGACTGCACGAGCTGGAAAAAAATTTGCCCGAACTGTTCGATTTTCTGAGTGTCGCCGTGGAGGCGGGGCTGGCCTTTGACGCCGCCTTGCGCCGCTTGGTGCAAAAGACCAAAGGCATTGTGCAAGAGGAATTCGGGCGGGTGCTGTCGGACATTCAGGTGGGGCTGACGCGGGAGGAGGCCTTGCGGGGTCTGGCTGACCGCACCAAGCTCATCGAATTGGCGCGTTTCGCGGCGTTGGTCACCCAGTCCGACCGGACCGGAGCGGGGATCGCCAACACGCTCAAGGTGCAAGGTCAGCGGCTTAAAGAACTGCGGGTATTCCGCGCGCGGGAGCAGGCCGCCACCCTGCCGGTGAAATTGCTGTTTCCCATGGCATTTTTCATCTTTCCCACCCTGTTCATTGTCATTTTGGGTCCTGGGGTGTTGAGCATGATAAAAGCGTTTTCGCATCATCCGTAAGCCGATGCGACCATGGACTGCGCGGGAAGGGGCGCTGCGCTTGTCTGACGGCCGGGTGCTGGCGGAACACGCCACCCTGGCCAATACTTTTTGGAGCCGCTTCCGCGGTCTCATGGGCCGTAGCACGCTGTTGCCCGGAACCGCGTTTGTTTTTCCGCGCACCAATGCCATCCATACCTTCTTTATGCGGTTTCCCATTGACGTGGTGTTTGTCGACCGCGAAGGCCGCATCGTGCGGATCGTTAAACGGGTTCCGCCTTGGCGGATGGGGCCTGTGGCGTGGTCCGCGGCTTGGACCGTTGAACTGCCTGCGGGCACCTTGGTCGGGGACGAAGTCGACGGCGTGTTCGAGTAATGTCGGCAAGGATCTCATCCCGGCGGCCCCAGCCGCCAGCGCAAGGCCGCTGGCGGCTGGCCCCTGGGAGGGGTTTTTGGACTGGGGACGGCATGGCGGCGGTGTCTGGCCAGGCACCGGGCCTGCGCCGGCAGGCGGAACGGGGCGATGGCGCGGTGGGCGCCGACGGCTTGGTGGTCCGTCGGGCAGCAATTCTTCCCCCGGGGGCCATATTCGCCAGGGAATGGCATAGCCCGCCATTTCAGTTGATGTCGACCAATTGGCACGGTACAATGGGAGCATGGTGTAAAAGGGAGGACCGTTCTTGGTTAGGTATGCGCTGGCAAAGGCGGAGGATCAGTCCAAAGTCGAGCAGTTTTTGTCCCAGTTTGTCAATGATTATTTGGTGTCTCAGATCTCCGACTACATAGCGCAACGGACCGGCGGCTTGTATTTGGCGTATCAAAGCGATGAATTGATCGGGACGGCGGTGGTCTCGTTGCCCAAAGCCCATGAAGCCTGTCTGGGCGGGATGCGGGTAACGCCGTCTTTTCAAGGGACGGGTCTGGAGCGGGAGATTGCGCAATTTCAAATTGAAGAGGCCCGGCGCCTGGGGGCGCAGATTATCCGGGCCGTTCGGGGGGCGGACAATCAGGCGGAGCAGGAGTTGTGGGAAGGTCAGCTGGGATTTCAGCCGGTAGTCGAATGGGTGGTGGGGCGCATCGAAGGCGCCTCGAAGGCAGAGGGTCCAACTTTTGCTCCGGCTACCGCGGGACCGGCTTGGGCGGTGGACCGCGACCGGCTGCTGACCTTTTGGGGTCGGCACCAGGATGACGTGTGGGCCGGGCAAAACCTGTGGGCCCCCCATGGATTTAGTGGGGAGGACGTCTTGACCCAGCTCGAACGCGGCAGCGTGGGCATGGCCCCGCAAGCGGATGGCATTGAGGTCGACAGCATGGCGATCTTTCGCGTGGCGAATAAAGCCCTCCGCTTGCACTATCTTCGATCAGCAGGCGCCTATTTGAAAGATCTCATCGCCTATCTGGGGGTGGAGGCCCGGGCGTGGGGGGTGACCGCCATTCGATTTGGCCTGACCCGGGATGCGGCCGACCAGTTGTTGGCGGTGGCGACGGGAGAAATTACGGAAGAGTGGCGAGGCGTGGTGTTGGAGGCCGTGGCCAACCCGACCGCGCGCTCTTAGGATGTGGCCCCGAATAGCCACCGCACTGCGGCACTGGTGGCCCGATGGAGCGGATGGCCGTGAGATTGCGGAAGTGCTCATTTTCAGCCGGTTCGCGCTATTGGCGGTTGGCTGGATTGGCTTGGCGCGATTTGCCTGGGGATACTACTCGCCGACCTTCAACCCGTCCAATGACCCGTTGGTGCTCATGTGGATGCGATGGGACGCGATGTGGTACACCGGGATCGCGGTGCACGGGTACTGGACGCAGGCTCTGGCTTTTTTTCCGTTGTATCCGCTGTTGATTGCAGCCGTGCACTGGACGACATTTCTTCCCGTAACGGTGGCCGCGCTGCTGGTGTCCAACGTGGCCTTGGCGGGGTTTGCCGCCGTGTTTTACCGCCTGGTGCGCGACGCCTACAATGGTACGGTGGCTCGGCAGGCGGTGACCATGGCGATTTTGTTTCCCACCGCCTTTTTTTTGTCGGCAGCCTATACCGAGTCGGTGTTTTTGTTTTTAAGTGTGTCTGCTTTTTGGGCCG
Source organism: Bacillota bacterium (assembly GCA_021797825.1). Lineage (GTDB taxonomy): Bacteria > Bacillota > Sulfobacillia > Sulfobacillales > Sulfobacillaceae > JAJZZA01. The sequence continues at coordinate 4,368 of JAJZZA010000021.1, forward strand.
CCCGGCGGGAACGATTTGTCTGGGCGGCCATTTGGGCGATGTTGGGCACACTGACCAGGAATGAAGGGGTATTTCTGGCAATACCGTGGCTGTGGGCGTATTATAAGAGGTACGGACTAAAATGGTCCAAGACGCTTTGGGTGTTTTTCGTGATTCCGCTCGGTATCGGGGCGTTCATGGTCTACCAGTGGATAGATTTCGGGACCCCGTTCGCGTTCATCAATGCCCAGGCATACTGGGGACGGCACATTACCTGGCCATGGGTCGGGATGGGGTTGGCTCTTCAGGTAATCTTGAACGGAAGTCCATTGCAAGCCGGAGCCGTCCTCAGTATGATAGACTTGGTGGCGGCGTTGACCTCGCTAGCGTTGCTGTGGAGCGGCTGGCGCAGGAAATTGCCGTTAGACTGGCTGGCTTACTGGGGGCTGTTGTTGCTTGTCGACATCTCAGCTCCGGATCCGTCCGGCCGGAGTCCGTTGTTGAGCATGTCCCGGCTCGTCTTGATTCTTTTTCCCGCCTATGTGGTGATGGCGCAAATGGCGCGGCACCCGAGTTGGCAACGGTTGTTCCAATGGATGCTGCCGGCGTTGCAGGTGACATTTTTTCTGATGTTCGCCACCTGGCACTGGATAGCGTAAATGGTTGGAGGAGGCACATGATGCAGGCCCTGGTGATTTTACCCACTTATAATGAGGTGGGGAACTTGGCCCCGATGGTTGAGGCGATTCTGGAACAAGGCGATATGTTTGACGTGCTGGTTATTGATGACGGCTCTCCGGACGGCACGGGACTTCTCGCTGAGCACTTGAAGGGACTCTATCACGGACGGGTCGAGGTGATTCACCGCCAAGGCAAGCTGGGACTCGCCACCGCGTATTTAACCGGATTTCGGTATGGCCTCGTCAAGGGTTATGACTATCTCTTCGAGATGGACGCTGACTTCTCACACAATCCGCTTTACCTTCCACGGTTCATTCAAGCCATTCAGCAGCAAAATGCCGATGTCGTGCTGGGCTCGCGGTACGTTGAGGGCGGCGGCGTGGTGCGCTGGTCGTGGCATCGACGGCTCATCTCCCGCGGCGGATCGTTATATGCGGGGCTTATGCTTAATCTTCCGGTGCGGGACGTGACGGGTGGATTTAAGTGCTTTCGGCGACGCGTGCTCGAATCGGTAGACCTGGAAACGGTCGAATCGAGCGGGTACGGTTTCCAAATTGAAATGACTTATCGCGCGGTGGATGCCGGGTTTCGGGTGGTAGAGGTTCCGATTGTGTTTGAAGAGCGTCGGGAAGGTGTCAGCAAAATGTCTCCGGGCATATTTGCGGAGGCATTTTGGATGGTCGCCAAAATGCGCCTGGCTCAGTCGCTCCGGCGGGATCGGCAACCCGCCGGGAATCGTCTGCGCCCCTGATGGCGGGGCGGATTTTCCGTTACGGATTGGTTGGCCTCAGCGGGGTGGGGGTCAACCTCGTGATTTTGACGGTGGCCCGCTTTCTGTGGCCCCATTGGGTTACCGTGACCTATCTGCTGGCGGTCGAGGCATCGATTGTGACCAACTACCTCTTAAACGCCCGCTTTACCTTTCGCCAGCCATCCAACCTGCGAGGATTAGGGCAATACAACGCGGTGTCCGCCGCTGGCGGCCTCCTGCAAACGGCCGTATACCGGATGTTGTTGCACTGGGGTTGGCTGTATATTCCGGCCGACTTGGTGGCGATTCCGTTCGCCACCGCCTTTGGATTCCTTCTTGCCAATGTATGGGTCTTTCGCACCCGGGAGGTTCAACATGGATCCCACGCGGTCCACTCCGTACGAACCAAGCAACGTACTGGCAGTGATCGCTGACGCTGGCGTGGCGTTGTTGAGCAGCGGGGCGGAGGTCTCGCGGGTCGAGGACACCATGGAGCGTCTGGCTGGAGCTTACCAAATCGGCCATCTGGAAGCCGTCGTGTTGCCGACGGCCCTGTTTGTTTATGCTCCCGACGGGCAGACCATCCTACGCCGGGTTCGGCGGCGATCGGTGAACCTGGCGGTGCTGGCGGCGGTAAATCAACTCTCCCGCGACGTGGCGCGGACCCCGATTCCCGTCGACGAACTGAAAGGCCGCATCGGGCAGGCGGTAGCCAGGGTCCGCTATCCCGCCTGGAGCCATCCCCTGTTCGCGGCGGCCGGCGCCGCCTTCATCAGCCAGTTGATGGGAGGCACCCGGATTGATCTAGCGCCCGCCGCGGTGGCCGGGGCGATTACCCAACTTGTTCGGCAACGTCTGCGAACGAGCGGCGTGCCCGGCAGTGTGGCTGACCTGCTGTCCGCCGTGCTGGCCGTGATGCCGGCCTTGGCCGCGGCTTGGGCCGGAATTCCCAACCCGGGGGCCATCTTGGTGGGAGCCGTGATGGTGTTGACGCCGGGGTTGCTGATGACCACGGCCGTGCGTGATGGCATCGCGGGCGATTTGTTATCAGCTGCCGCCCGCTTGCTGGAGGCTTTTTTGTCTGGCGCCGCGATTGCCGCCGGGGCCAGCCTGTCGCTGTATGTCTATTTGGCACTAGGGGGCCGCTGGCCGTGAGCACGGTTCTGGGAGAGGCCGTGTTGTCCGCGTTGACTGCGGCGTCCTTTGGACTCTTGTACCAGGTGTCGGGTTCCAATTTGCTGATCGCCAGCGGCATCGGCGGGGTGGCCTGGCTGCTGGCGCATGGGATGGGCAACGCCACCCTGCTGAGCGATGCGGTCGGTGCGCTGGTGGTGGGCGGACTGGCGGAGTTTGCCGCCCACTGGCGGCGGGAGCCGGTCTCCGTCTTCGTGGTTCCGGCGATCATCGTCTTTGTTCCGGGCTATCTGGTCTATCAAAGCATGGTGGCCTTCTTGAAAGGCCACTTTGTGGCCGGACTGCAGACGGGATTGACGGCGATCATGGCGGCCGGCGCTTTGGGAATCGGCCTGGCTTTGGCCACCGCCATTATCCGTCCGCTGGTCCGCGGCCGCCAGTGGCTGCACTAGCCCAGGCAGACCCGGCCACGGGTGTCAAGTGACTTGGGCGCCGGTGATAGCCGCAGCCGACCAAAACGCGCGCCGATCCCGACCACGACCGGTGGCGAAACCGGAACGCTACTCTTGGCGGTTGATTTTTGATGGGTTCCCTTAGCAATGCTCGCGGGTCTTTCCATGGGCTAAACAAAAGGTTCCTGCTCGTTGACGCGCGATGGGGACGTGGAAGTTTCCCATCGACCACGAGGAGGACGAGTATCCGATCCGGATTGCGATTCCCCCCCGCGGACCTGGCGATACCCCGGGCAGAGCCGTATCCCCATCCGCATCCCCGCGTGCAGCAAAAACTGCACACGCTCTATTGGGTGGGCCTCGGCTACCCGCGCCACGAGGTGGCGCGCATTATCGGCGTCTCTGAAGGCACCGTGCGGAGTGCCCTTCACGCCTACCAGGCCGGAGGCCTCGCGGCCCTCCGACAGTTTAACCCCCATCCCCACACGGCAGCCTGGGATCGCCAGGCCACCACCCTGCGGGAAGCCTTTACCGCCCAACCGCCCCACACCGGGCAAGAGGCCGGGGACCGGATCGCAGCCCTGACCGGCGTCCGCCGGAGCCCGACCCCCTCCGGGCGTCAACGCGTTAACGGGCTCGGGTCCTTACCCGCGATCACACCACCGGCCATCCCGGTCACCCATGACACCACCATCAACCGGGAGAGCGTGGTCACGCTCCGGAAAAAATGGGCGGCCCAGTTCACGGACCGGCCGATCCCCTCGTGCTCGATAACGCCCGGTATCCACGCCATGTCTCGGTGAGGGCCGAGACGGCACGCCTCGCGATGACCTGGCTCTGGTTGCCGACCTGTTCCCCCCACCGCAACCTCATCGCACGGCCCGGGACGTTGGTGCAGGCGGACGAGCTATACAGCGAGTACGGGTGGTGCCTCCCTGGACGGTATGATCCGACGTGTGGGCCGTTCAAACCGGCGATCAGCGACTGTTTGGTCGATCCCAGCGGCCGCCATCAAGCCCAGCTCAACACCCTCCTGACACGCAATTTCCCCATCTTCAAGTCGGCCGCCTCAACCATCCATTGTCAGACGCGAGGAGTATATGCCCCATAATCCCGGCACTGTTCGCGTCATTGATGTTGCAACATTAGGTGCTCCCGCCTCCCTCAGCAAACTTGGCAGCACAGCCTTATTTCAATAAGACGTGTGTGGCGGCGGGACTTAGGTCGCATGCCTATTTGACCGCCATGGTTCCCCGAAAGAAAAGATGAGCCGGTCGGGGAGAAAAAACCACAAGCGGGCTTACTGGCTGCGCGGCCAAATCGTGCAGTGGGTGCGTGACCTCGCGTTTCGCGAGGGGATTGTGACCGTGGCGCGCCATCCCGCCTATCCATCGCCAATGTGCCCGCACTGCCAACCTGAATACCGCTGGGTACACGCCTTCAGCACACCTTCACGTGCTCGAGTCCGCACCATTCCTACATCGCCGATGCGGATTTTGTCGGCATGATAAACCTGTACCGTAAGTGGAGCGGTATATTTACGTATCCTTCCCGGAACAAGACGGATGTACCGGAACGCATCGCGGAGGACTGGCGGTATCTGCCCGCTGAACGCCTGGCCGAGCGCACCCGTGACGGGGATCGCGGCGTGGCCAAGCCGCTGATGCCCGCAGACGGGCAACCCTTCGATCGCCCGCCTGGGCAAAAAGAGCGGATCGAAAAATCCCGCCGACAGCGTAAAAACTGGTAACGGCCAGCGGCGTGCCGCAAGCCAGGGTCGAAGAACCAACGGAAAGCGCAGCGACAAGCCGCTCGTTCCCCGCAACACGACAAGAACGTCCGAGAGGACTCTGCGCATCAAACCAGTCATTGTCTGGTCGCCGATGACACGCCTGATTTGTTGGTATTCGAAGCCCTGCGGATCCCAGACATGACGAAGCGGCCGAAGGCGAAAAAGGTTTGGGTGTCTCCTCTTCTCGGCGTGTGGGGGATCCCCTCGTCCGGCAAGCCGGCACCTGCCTGATCCCCCCTCAGCAACGTCCCCCACTACAGGGCACTCGCATGGAGTCGATGGCTCGCGACGAGACCTGCGCGATATTGGGCCCTGACCAGCGCAGGCTTTGGTCAAATCGGAACCTTGCGGAATCCCTGAGGCAACCGCCAAATGCAGCTGACGAACCGCGCATACGACGCAACTGGAGCTTGCCTGAAATTGCCTTTCGCCGGCGGCTCGCAGCAATATTCCCATCGCTCAAGCCATGGAGTTGTTGCGTGTGGACGGCGCGATCACGAACACTCCCTGGGGTCTTCACCGTGGCAAAATTCCCCTCGTCATGGGTTGCGCAACAGGTAGCGCTGGATTTTGCCGCTGGGCGTCTTGGGCAGCGTACCGACAAATTCGATCTCCCGCGGATAAGCGGTTTTGGCCAATCGCTGGCGAACCCACTCCTTGAGTTCAGCGGCTAGCGGCTCGCTGGCCGCGTGCGTGTTTCGCAAGACAATGTAGGCCTTAACCGATTCGCCGCGCAGGTCGTCAGGTACCCCAATGACGGCGCACTCCGCCACGGAAGGATGCGTCATGAGGATGTTTTCCACTTCGAAGGGACCAATGCGGTATCCGGCCGATAGGATAATATCGTCGGAACGCCCTGAAAAATAGAAATGGCCTTCGTCATCGCGGCTGGCGTCGTCTCCGGTAAGATAGTAGCGGTTGTCTGGGGTGAACCGTTGCCGTGTGCGTTCCGGAGCATGAAAATATCTGGTAAACCAGCATAAAGGCGAACCCTGGGTGTCTATTGCCAGGTGTCCTTCTCGCCCATCGGCGAGTTCAACGCCCTCATCGTCCACCACGACCGGACGAAAACCCGGCAAGGCCACACCCATGGAACCGGGTTTGACCGGCCGGTCTTGTTCCGGATGGTGGTGGTTGTTAATCACCATGCCCAGCTCCGTCTGACCATAATGGTCATAGATGGGGACTCCCAAGACGGACTGAGACCATTGACTAACCTCGGGGTTTAATGGTTCCCCGGCGCTGGAAATGACCCTTAGCGACGTTTTCTTGGGGGTGGGACTGGTGGCGCGGATCGCGCGAAAGGCGGTGGGTGCTGCCGCAAAGTTGGTAATCTGATAGTGCTCCAAGAGATGTAAAATCCGTTCGGGCTCAAATGCTCCGAGATAAGCCAGGGTTGCTTGGCCCAGCAAAAGTGGTCCGATTAATCCGTAATAGAGGCCATAGGCCCAGCCTGGATCGGCCAGATTCCAAAATCGGTCGTTTGGCCGAAGATCTAGCCCTAAGCGCATGTAAGCTTCGAAGGAGGCCAACGCCCAAATCGGCACCACAACGCCTTTCGGCTGTCCGGTCGTGCCCGACGTATAGAGCAGCACCATGGCGTCATCTCCGTTGCGGGCAATCCAATCGGTTCGCGCAGGCGATGCCATTAAACTCTCAAAAGAGATATCGCCGCGCTCGACGCTGCCTCCCGTGGTCACGACCACCAGGCTTGCCTGGGCCGGAGCGACGGGAAGCTTCGAGCGGTTGGGACCGTCGGTCACGACAAGCTTGGTGGCGCTGTCGGTCAAACGGTAACTCACCGCCTCGGTGCCAAAAGCCGTAAAGAGCGGCACATAGACCGCCCCCAACCGCCAGGCGGCCAACGCGGTCACCGTTAATTCGAGACCTTTGGGAAGCAGGGCGGCAACGCGGTCTCCCGGTTGCACCCCGAGTGCGCTCAACCCGTGCGCCAGCCGAGCGCTCAAAGCGTCCAATTCGGAAAATGTGTATGCGTTGTCGTGACCCGGCGCCGTTACGACCCGGAGTGCCATGTCCCGCGGCCTTTCGGCGCTATGCCGGCCGATCAAAAACCACGCTGCGTTGACTCCCGCGACGCGATATTGCGATAACCCAGACGGTATGGTGTCCATGACCAATGGCCTCCTTATGGCGGCAGCGGGGATGGCGGTTGCGGTACCGCCATCCCGGCGGCATGGACCGCGGTTGCTGCCAGCACGCTTTTGCTCAAGTATTGCACAGGGGCGTCAGGCTAGCCAGAAGTCCGGGTAAGCCCCGTCAACAATTCCCCGAAAAGCGAGTGCGAGGCGGCATTTTGGGGCGGATTGCCAAACTGCCAAGCCGAGCCGGACGGCGACTGGATAGACGGGGCCTAAGATGTGCGCGCGGAGCGTGACCAGACCCCCGCTCTTTTCGGCTCTCGACAGGCCGACTGCTATGCCCGGATCACTCAGTACTCGCACGTCGACGACGCGGTCACAACGATCGGCTGTGGGGAACTTAACTGGACCACGTTCTCCCGCCATTGGTTGTGTGATAGAGGGGGGCTTGGCCCCCGGGAGTCAACCATCCTTCTGTGGGGGATACAAAGTTCACCCATTGGATGGTGATGTTAGGCGGCACGGTTTCCGTATGCCAGCTTTTGCCCCCGTCCTGAGTGATAAAGATCGTACGCTGATACCAAAGATAGCCAAACTGCCGGTTAAGAAAGTTCAAGCCCAGAGGATATCCGTTATTAGCCCGCTGGGCCGATGGCAATTGATAACGCAGCCAAGTTTGACCATTGACCGTATGGTAGAGATAGGGGGTCAGGGGATGCCCCGCCTCGTAGCGTTTGATGGCTGCCGGATCATGGGCGTGATGCTCGTCAAAAGCATGTTGCGCACCCACCGCTGTGGACGACATCCCGATCGCCCATAGGTCATCGGGAGCGGGACTTGTCAGCAGACGTGGAGCAAAGGGCAGGGCCAGCCTTTGCCAATGCTGTCCGCCGTGGTTGCTGACCCAGGCCCGGGTTCCCTGCGGAGAATCCGTCACCATAACCCCCCGACCCGATGCGGTCATGGACAAGCTTTGGGCACGCTGCCGGCCCGGCACAGAAATCGCCTGGAAATGATGGCCAAGGTCGGAACTCATATACACCGCGCCGTTTTGGCCCACAACCCATATGGTGTGGCCCTCGCCCCATTGGAGGGCTGCGATATTGATGGCGGGACCGACCGCCTCGCGCCAGGTTTGCCCTCCGTTTTGGGTGATGAGGATGGACGAAGAACTTCCCCCCATTCCCATCCCCAATCCGGGCGTGGCGAAGCTGACGGAGCCGGTTGGGGTTGCCGGAGGATACCGTCTGGACCAGTGGCGTCCGCCGTCGGTCGTCGCCCACAAAATGCTTCCCCCGCCCTCTGTCAGGATGAATCCGGTATGGGCAGCGGGAAACGCCAGGCTGTCCACCATGACGCTGTCGGGTGGGAAATGGTTGGCCCATACCACGTTCCAATGCAGTCCGCCGTCGGTTGTCCGGTAGACGGCACCGCGGGCCAAGGCCATATAGCCCAACTGGCTGTTGACGAAATGCAAGACATCTACGTAGCCACCCACAGATAGACTGCCGGCGGCGGACGACGCGCCCAGGGGTGCCGATTGGGCAATCTCGGTCCAAAATTGCCCCCCGTTAGTTGTTTGATACAACGCTTTCATCTGTTCTCCCGCCCCGGGTTCGCTTCCCGCCAAAAGCCAGCCGGTGGTGGCGTTGAGAAAATCCACGGAGCTGCCCAACGCGCCGGGAAACAGAGGGACCGCACCTGTCGGCATCCATGTGCTTCCCCCGTCGGTGGTGCGATAGAGGCGGGATTGAGCCGTTTGCGAATTCGATTCGACCATCCAACCGGTGGTGGCACTGACGAAGTCGGGGGGGCTTAAAGAGGTGTTGGCGGGTGCGTCAAATATGGTGGTCCAGGACCGCCCGCCATCGGTAGTCCGGGCCAGGCTGGTGGCCAGCTGGCATCCGGTCTGGGGGCATGCGGTCATCCAGCCCGTTTGGGCGTTTATCATCGTCAACCCCAAGAGGCTGGGGAACAGATGCCGGGGCTGCCAGGTGCGTCCTCCGTTGGTCGTTTGCAGAACCGCGGCAACCTGTCCTAGCGAACCCATTGCAAATCCGACGCGGTCCGATACGAATTGAATTTGGGAGAGCGTTGCCGGGGTGTTGGGGAGCGTGTTAAATTGCGGCGTGCTCTGTTGGTCCACCCTCAGCCGGGTGATGGCCGACACCGTTGGGGAAGAGGCGTTCGGTCCCCCCGGACCACAGCCCGCGGAACCCAAAACGGCCAAAAACCCTAGTCCGACCCACTGTCGAGGCAACACCTAAGTTCCCTCCCCGCTGACTCCTGCTGATAATAACGCCGCGGGCGAGGAAAAGGTTGCTGAACCAAGCCGCCGGCCGCCAGGGGGCATGTGCCGCCCGGGACCGCAGCGGACAAGGCCCGCACGGCAAGCAATGGATTGATGACCCGCTCGTTCTTGGGTTCCGACCGGACGGTGGGTCCCAGAGGACGATGGCGGTAACGTCCCGGCCGAGCGCGTCAAGCACTGCCGTCGCGGTCACTCAGGTCATGCAGCAGATGGGAGACGATTCGCCGGGATGCCTGCCCGTCACCGTAAGGGCTTCCTGTTGCAAAGGTCAGGCGGCCGGCCAGAATGTCGGTGGCCAGGGCTACAATGCGCTGGGGGTCGTGCCCCGCCAACACCCCATAGCCTCCGCTGACTACTTCCGGGCGCTCGGTGTGGTCGCGAGTGATGAGGAGCGGAATGCCCAGAATCGAGGCTTCTTCCTGCAGGCCGCCGGAATCGCTGATGATGAGGTGCGCAGTTTTAAGAAACGCGATCCAGGTGTCATATTCCATGGGATCGATAATCTGCACGGGGCCAGGGCGCAATAGCTGGCGGGCGGCCGCAACGATGCGGGGATTGGGATGAAGCGGCAGAAATAGTTCGATGTGGGACTGGCGGGCCAATGTGTTGAGCGCCCCAAAAATGTCCGTTAGGTGCCGATAGTTCTCCCGACGGTGGATGGTGGCAACAATTCTCCGGGGTCTTTGCCGGGGGGGAAGAGTGAACTCTCCCGGCAATCCCCAGCGGATGACTTGGGCCAGAGCATCGACCACGGGGTTGCCCGTTACGAAAATTTTGCCGGGGGCCGATTCTTGCCGAAGATTGGCGGCCGCCGTGTCGGATGGAGCGAAATTCCATTGGCTAAAGGTGGCGATGGTGCGGCGGAAGGTTTCCTCCGGAAACGGCGATCGGGGGCGATAGGTGCGCAGGCCGGCTTCCACATGGGCCACCGCGAACCCCTCATGGAAAGCGGCCCAGGCCGCCATTACCGCGGTGGCGGTGTCGCCCAAAACCATGACGACGTCCGGCGCCAGCGTTCGCAGGAGCCGGGGGAGACGGGTAAGGATGCGGGCTTCCAGCTCGACCAGGGTCTGGCGTGGTTGGAGCAGATTCAGGTGATAGGCGACGGGGACCCCAAAACGTTCCATGATGGACGGCATCAGACGATCATGTTGGCCCGTGTCGACGCCAAAGTAGGAGACTTGCGGGCAATGGAGCAGAGCCTGGGATACCGGCGCCAGTTTAATCGCCTCCGGACGGGTTCCGAACACCACGGCTACCGTTATCGCCATGATTCAGTTCCCCGGCGCCGTAATACGGCGCGAAAACAGCGGAGCGCACCGTCCGGCGATGCGAGACTCTCGGCCGGCAGCGAAAAATCGACCGGGCCGGCGAACGCCAGGCCGGCCGCTACCACGGCGTGGTGAAAAAAGGCGAGATCGACCGTGGGGTAGTCCAGGCTTACGACGATTAGACCATTATCGGCCAGAGCCCGCTCAAATTCCGCCAAGGTTCTGTGCTGACCATCTTCCGACAAATGCTCCAAGACCGACAGACAAAAAATGCGGTCAAACGATTTCGCCGCATACGGGAGATCGAAAATGGAGGCCAGGACTAAGGCCAGACGCGGCAGATAGGCGCGGATTAGCCGGTCGGCCACTTCCGGCCCGAAATCGTCGGCAATTCCCTGCCGCAGAGCGTCAGCGGTGAGCAGACGCGGATCATGGTCACACGCGTGGGCGGTTTGGCAGTGCGCCGCTAGCCAGAACTTGAAGGGATGCGACACCCCTGCCGCCGCATCCAGCACCGTGGCCTGAGCGTCGGCGAATTCTTGTGCCCAGCGGTATTCGTAAGGCCGGCTCCACCAGGTCTGGGGCAACGGCGCCAGCACCACGTCGGTTTGCGGGTCCGAGGCCAGAACGAAACGGCTGACCCATTTTTCATCCATTTTGTCCGCCTCCCGACGCGGGCCGGCCATAGACGCTAAACAGGGCGTTGGTCCACGATGCCTGCCACTGTTCCAAGCCAAAGCACACGGCCGACCGCCGGGCGTTGTCCGCCAGTTCCCGCCGCCAAGCCGGTCTGGCCAAAAGATCGGCGATGGCATCGCGCACTGCACCCGCACGCGGCGGCACCAGTAACCCGTTAAATCCCGACAGGATCAGATTGGTCAATCCTCCAATATTGGTGGCCACGACCGCAGAGCCGGATGCCATCGCTTCCAGGCAAGCCAGCGAGGTTCCCTCGCTGTAAGTCGATGGGATCACGACGATGTCGGCTTGACGGTACAATTGCGGCATCTCATCAAACGGCGTGCTGACCAACTGCACGCGGTCGGAAAACGGGAAGGCCTCCAACTGGCGGTCGAACCGTTCGTTCCACGGGCGGTTGTTGCGATCGACGCTCATGGTGACGCGCAGGCTGCGGTCCGCGGCAATCAGCGGAGCGACGGCCTCCAGAAAGAGGCTGATGCCGCGGGCGGGGTCGATCCGGCGGGGGAACAGGATAAGCGGCGGGTCCGGGCGCGGTACGGATGGGGGCGTGAATTGGCGCGTGTCCACGCAATTGGGAATCACCGTAATCTTGTCGGCGAGGCTTGGGTAGACCGCACGCATCACATTGAGGAAATTGTAATCGACCGACACGATGGCCTCGGCCTGCTGCAACGCAGAGCGACAGGCCTGGAACTGAACGTCGGCGTCCATTCCCGGCGCGTCCCACCAAACGCCGTGGGAGACCACCAGCGAGTGCGGACGGTAGGCCATCGGCTCCTGCATGATCGAGAGGTACAATGACTGCGTGGTGTGGTGATGGATCGATTCCAACGCGGCCAACAGACTGAGACGGGCGAGCCCGTGGCCGCGAATGGGGATGCCGTCGATGGTCCGCGTCCAGTCGGACGATCCGTTTTGGTGCACATCGACCGTGTACCCCGCCCGTCGGGCAGTTCGGATCAAGGCCCAGGCCATCCGCTCGAGGCCCCCTAAGACAGGACGGTCGCCGTCCCAGGTCAGGAGGTTCGGCAAGATAAAAGACAGCGTCATGGCGCATTCTCCTCATCACAAAGATTGTCTGGCGGGATCTGGCCCCGGTTTGGGTTCGGGCCGGCGGGCTGGCGTGGGCGGGACCGGAGCCGCGGCCACAACGCATGGCAGACGGCATCCGGCGAACGGCTCGACAACAACTCCTGCGCCGCGTTGCCCCACGTTCCCCAGAGGGGAATGGTGGGCGGCGGCGACCGGATTTCGGACGGAAATGGCCGCTTGCCGCCTAAACGCCGGTGTTCTGGCGCAACCAACCGGGGCTTGGCAACTCAATCCAGGGTTCCAGGGTGACGGTGCTGGCCAACACGCTTTCGGTATGCGGCTGGACTTTGCCGTAGGTGGTCAGGTCGTGGTGGCGATAAAACAGGTATTTCCGCAGATGTTCGTCGCCGCGGGCCCAACCGTAATGGCGGACGCGAAGCGGGCTGTAAAAAGTTACGCGATCGCGATACGCCAAGGGGAACCGGCCGCAGTGAATGGGCTGTTGCAGCCAGCCGGAGGGGAGATCGGGGTCAAAACGTACCAACAGCGGAGAAAAACGATTCCAGGGATGCCAGGCCCCATCGATGCGGATCAGCTCGGTGCTCTTCCAGAAATCGAAAATGCGAAACGCCACCGCGTCGTAGTCGTGTTGCTCCAAGAGCCGCGGCAACTCGGCCAGCGCCCGGTCTTCAAAACACTCGTCCGCATCTAAGGCCAGCACCCAGTCGGGCCTCTGCAACGCCGTCAATTTCCACAGATGATGGCGCAGTTCCGCTTCGTTTCGTTCAAACCACGCGAAGTCACCGCGATAATAGCGCACGGCGGGATAGCTCCGGCATATGCGGGAGGTTTCATCGTCAGAGGCGTCATCATAGACCACCACCGCGTCGCTGAACGCGGTCAACTGGTCCAGAACTCGGCCCAGCCAGCGCTGGGCTTCATTACGCACGGGCAACATGGCTACCAGCCGCGCCATGGCTTGCTCCTCCTTTCTTTCCGAGGCCACTGGTTTGGTCAATCCGTCACGGGTGGCTTTTTCCAACAAGTGTCGGAGCATTCTGCAGTAAAATATGGAAACGGAGCGCGAGGAGTGTCAGTATCACCGAAAAAAATTGGGTGCGCCGCAAAACGTCGGGTGCGACCATCGGGCATCGCAACGTGATCGGGAAAGGGAGGGGATGGTGATACCGGTTGGCCGGGAGGGTTGTCATCGCCGGAGTTCGGTGGATGTTGCGCGATGGCGCCACAGAGCGGCCAAGCCGGGCCGGTTTTGCCAAGGCGGCCGCGGCGCGGTGAGGACCGCCGATGGCGGCAGATTGAGGCTGTTGCCGGTGATTTGGGATAGGGCGGAAAATTGGTTGGCATGGCCGGCGGGCGCCGGGGAGGGGGCGGTCCCTACCGCGACGCACCCAAAACACGCCGAAGTGACACAGGCCTGCCACTGGCCGAGTTCGGGACCGTTTGCCGCCAGATAGCGCACCACCGGCGAGGCGGTGGCCACCACCTGCGTGACGACTCCCGAAGTTTGCAAGGCAAAGACCCCGGTCATTTGCCCAATGATGGTCAGGAAGCTGGGGTTGGCCGCGATGGTCACCGCTACGTCGAACTGGCCGCAAGCGACCGGTTGGGGGAATGGACCGGCCAGAGGCACAGGTCCTTCGGGTGTGAAAGCGAGGGTTAGCGATTCCGCAAGACAGAGATTTTGCAGCACCCGTTCCGTTTTCACACAGGTCAACTCAAAAACCGGCTGCGGATCGGCCAGGGCTGCCAGCACGATCAGGTCGGCTGGCGCGGTCTGGGCCAGTTCGACACAGAGGCCAAGAGAACACAGGAATTGAAGGGTTCCGGTTTGGATGCGGTTGGATGATATTTGGGCCATATTCGAAAAGGGCATGACTTGCACCGACCTTTGCTAAAGGGTGTCGGCTATCACCCGCGACCACCGCGCGCGCCATCGCTCCAAACTGAAGGTTTCCGCCACTTCGCGGGCATGGCTGCCCAAACGCCGGCGCCCAGCCGGATCGTTGATTAACCGCTCGGTGGCATCGCGCAACGCCTGTGCGGTGGGTTCAATCAAAAGACCGCTATAGCCGTCTTGAATGAGGTCGGAGAGGCCGCCGACCCAGGTGGTAATGACGGCGGCGCCGCTGGCCATCGCCTCCAGGCACGACAGCGAGGTGCCCTCGCTGGACTTGGTCGGGATCCACACAATATCCGAAAAGCGATAGAGCTCAGGCATGAGGTGGGGGGGAAGCCAGTAATAAAAGACGCGGTCGTGCGAGGCAGCCCAGGCGGTGAGCGTCCGTTCCATCGCGTCGTCGTGGGCGCGTCCGACAAAATGGACTTCGGCGTCGGGATGGGCTTCGGTAACCCAAAGGGCCGCCTTGCCCGCCTCATTGATTCCCCGCACCGTGGTAGCCCGCCGCGGGAAGACGATGCGGATTCTCTCATGGGGACTTTGGTTGGCCGTATGCTTCGGCGCGAAGGCGGCGGCGTCAACGAAATTAGGGATATAATGGAATTTTTGCGCCAGAATGGGCCAGGTCGCTCGCGCCCAGTTAATCGTCGCGGTGTCAACCGAAACGACCGACTTGACGCCTCCGATCGCCAACTGCAGGCGGCGCAGCCATTCTTCACGGTCTGGTTGGCCGGGAAGAAATTTGTCGACCCCGGGGTGGTCCCAGTAGATCCCGTGCGATACGGAGATGCTGTTGGCAAATACCGTGGGGTAGGCCAGATACATCACGAAGTAAATGGCGCCGTCGGCGTCGACCGCCTGTTCAAAGAAGACCTGGTTCAGATGCGGCATGGTCTGATAGGGGGTTTCGGTTTCCGGAACGCCACGAATGGGCACCCCCGGGATAATTTCCTTCCGCCAGTTATCCCCGACCTGCCACCATTCCACGCCGTAGTCCATGTCCAACAAGAGTCTGGTGAGTTCGGCCCCGTAGCGCTCGGCTCCGCCGTACACCTGCCGGGCGCCCGAGGGTTCAAAATGGTTTGATGTCAAAATCGCAATCCGCTTTTTCATCGACACAACACTCCTTTGGGCGGGAATCCCTAACAGCCAATCACTAGGGGAGGCACGCACGCGCCTCCCCTCCCTTGGTTGGAACCCTTCGTTCGATTCGCGAGCGGCAAAGTGCGCCCGGCTACGAAAGCCCCACGAATACGATGTCGAATCCCACGTCGATACCTTGGTAGGTAGACGACGCCGAGGACGGGAGATTAACCGCGAACTGAACGTTTTCGTTGCCGGTGGCCAGCGTGAGCGACTGCCCGGGACTGGTGGGTTGATCGATCAGGTTGTACATGCTGCCGGCAAAAACCGGGGAGGCCGTGGCACTGGGAGACCCAGCGGTGACACTGACCACCAATTCTTTGACCAGGCGAGTGGCGGCCGCGGTGGTCGTGGTCGCTGTCGGCGACCAGTTGATGGTGACTTGATAGAACTCATCGACGGTGCCCGTGTTCGACACGTTGGCCACCCCGGTGACACTGGATCCGGGGGTGAAATTGGACGCGGTGATGATCGCGCTGACCGGCGATACCGTCAGCGAGGTGGTGGCGGTGCTGGTGGTATTGCCGGACGGGTCGACCGTTGCGAACGAAAAAGCCATGGATACACCTCCTTTGCTGTGGCAAATAGTGGAACCCTATCCACTAACCTATCAGTATGAGATTGTCGTCCCCCGTGTGAATGGAACCGAGGATTGGCGTCACACATGTTTTCGCGGAGGCGTCGAGAACGCTTGCGGGTTCAACGCGGTCCCACAATGAGCCTGGTGGGCGCCAGGCGACGGGAAGGCCGGTTTGCCGTGCTGTTCGCTGTCCGAAAATCGCGGGCCGCCGGTTGGCAGCCCGCTCAGCGGCCGCACGCCGAAATTCCCGTCGGCCCCTTTTGCGGTGGATAAGGCGGGGCGAAGCGGCTAACCGGTCGATCCCACCACCGGGGCGGAGATTGGCCTGAAGTGCGACGTTGTCCGCGGGCCGAAGGGTTGCGGGCAGAACGAACGGCGCCCAACTGCCGGGGAACCTGGTGGCACCCGCCTTACCAGGTTAAAGGCCTGGTCGTCCCAACCCGGCAGCCTGTGCAGAATTGCGGGGAATGAACGTCGGTGGGCGCCACATCAAGATGGACTGGCTCCAAGAGGTTTTTGTGGAGTCGGGGTTGACTAAGCCAAAAACCGTGCCGGCCGGGGCAACGGGCTTGTTGCCGCTGCGGGCGCCGGGCCGGCACGCTAAACGCCATCATCGACCGCAGGTTTCCCGAGCCGCCCGGATGAGGCATTGGGATTTTGCTCAGCACGGCCGCGATCCCCCAGGCGCTAGTCGATACCTAGCCCTTTACGGACACGGCCGTGACCTTCCCCGCGCGGTTCTAGGTGACCTTTTTGGGAGACGCCCCCACCCTTCGCCGAAACCGGCGATTCCCCGCCGGGTGCCAGTTTTTCCGTTGTCCGGGTTATGGATCGCGAAGCGTGCAGCGTCCTCGGCTAGGGCTCGGGTGTGGAAGCCCCCAACTCATGGGATTTCTCAGCAAGCGGTTCGGTCAAGATTTCACCACCATAAAATGGCATAACCGGAAAAAATGGTCGGGTATCGCTAATTTGGATTCCCCCGCGCCGCTCGCCCAACGGGCTCTCGCGCGGGCAAGCTCAACGCCGCAGGCAACCCGGCTTAAGGGATGAGACCGCTGTCGCGAAGTCTTCCGAGCACGGCCGCGCTGTCGCCGGTAATCACAAATATCTCTTGGGCCGCGCCGCTAGAGCGTCCGATCAGCTTAAACCCGCTGGCGGTGATATATTGAAAGCTAAAGCCCATGGATGACCCCGCCTTGGGATTGATGGTTCCCGGGATGATCCCGTCGACCATATCCAGATTGGCCAAAAAGGCCAGCCCGGGCTCGAGCTCTTTGAGCACGTGGTGCCGCCGTTTGATCTTGGAGTGCCGGAATTTCGCCATCCGTCTCTCACCTAAGCAAATTGTATCATGGCGCGGCAGATCGGAACGGGCGGGAAGTTTGCGATTGGGGCGGCACCGTCGGGTTTGCACGCGGCGGGGAGATCGAGAACGTCAGTGTCCGCATTGTTCGGGGCTGCATGCGCCCCGCATCGCTTGGTCGCCGGGGACCGCAATCAGCCCCGTGTTTGACCGCCGAGGGGGGCACGCGAGACGTCGACCCCAATCAAGCCAAACCGGCACGGTGGCAAGTCAAGGCGGGTTGCTTGGCGGGGAGCTAGGGGTTCTGCCTGCGTGCGCTCGGCGCGCGTCTCCCGTGGGGACGGGCCGCGGTTACGACAAGTTGGACAAGTGGGCAAAGCGTTCGCGCCATCCGCGCGGCTCGTGGGTGACGGCCTCGGGCAGGCGAATGTCTTCCCAACTGTCAACCACCAGACTTCCATTTTCCACGCGTGCATATTCCGGGGCATCGTCGCGACTTTCGTCACCGAGCGCCATGATGCTGCCCACGCGAATTTGGGTGGGTTGAAAGCGGAGCGCGTAAATAGCCCGGGTGATGTCATCCGGTTGACCAGCCAGCACCAATCCGCGAAGCCAACCAAATACCATCACGTCGCCTCCCGCGACGACCGTGGCCCCGGGGTTGACGTCGCCAATGATGATCACGTCGCCGTTGTGGGTAACGCGTTGACCGGAGCGAATGGTATGCCGGATGATTTGGGGCGCCTCTGGGGGCGTTTGACGCGGTTCCAGCGCCAATAGCGTATTGGCTTTGTCCGTCTGTTCAATCCCTCGCAGGGTAAGCGCGGGGAATCCCGCGAAAACCTCGGCGATATTCTGAAACAACGCGGCGCTTAAGGGAATGCCGTCAATCTCCACCAGCAGCCCGGACTGGCCCAAAAACTCGGCCCGCTCAGCCAGCGTGCGTCTTAAATCGACTAAGAGCGCTTCCTCACTTTTAGCCCCGCGCGCGATGATGCGCAAACCGCGTCGATCGCCTTTTATTTCCACGTTGTGCCCCTCCTGCTGACAGCGTGTTGCCCGAAACCGTACGGTCCGACAAGTAACGGATAATTCTACAGCAATGCCAGATATTCCTGCCGACGGGTCGCAGGAGTTTGCGGGCCTTGTGCGACCATTAGCGACGGCGGGGACCCGGCGTTTTATCCGGCAGCAGATGCCGCACATCGTAGCCCGCCCGAATTTCTCGCGCTCCCCAGTGGGACCTGGGGCAGGTTTCCGTCCAAGAACCGTCGGCTCTTAGGTACCGAATCGGTCGACTCTCCGCCTCCCCCCGGGAACGGACAACGGTCGCCGGCAGGGTTCCCGCCCAGGTGCGCAGCATTTTGGCGTCGGAGGCCAAACCTCGCGCTGGGCGGCATTGGATCGGGAACTCCAGCCCGGACTGTTCGCACCAGGCCTGGATTCGCGCCAGCCGCAGCGACTGGCCTTGCGCCACCACGATGAGGCCGGGCGGCGGGTCGCCGCGATAACCGTCAAGCTTGGCCAGCCATTGCCGGCGGTTTTCTTTACCGGTATCCACCTCGATCGGGATGGCACGGTCTGTCCCGGCGAACAACACCAGCGCATCGGCTTGCACGCGACCGGCGGGGACGGTATGCCAGGCGGCCAACTCGGGCCGCAAATCAAGATAGGTCTGGCTGACTGCCACCCGGTGCCCCATGCGGGCTCCCCGGCCAAAGCGCGCGCGGTCCCAAATCGCTCCCTGATAGACGACCACATCGGCGGTTTGTTGAATCTCGGCGATTGTTGTGCGCCAGCCCGTAAACAACTGATCGTCGGTAAGCACGCCCACCAGCCGCAGCACATCCTGCCAAGGCGGCATGGTCAGGATTCCTCCAGCGAATGGTAGGGCAAGCGCACGACGGTGGGCCGGCGAAGGTGCCCGCCGCGGGTCGTTTGGACGATGGCGCGGCCTCGGCGCAGTGTCCGCAGATCGGCAGGGAGAAGGTAGGGCGCCGCTTGCCGGCTGAATACCTCCGTGTCCTGCGCCGACAGGCCTCCCAGCAGGATGCGCTGGCGGGCATTGCTCAAAATTGCCGCGGAGAGGGTGGGGGAGAGTTGGCCCAGGTCTTGATGGGCCAAGACCAAACCCGTCCGATACCCGCGCGCCAAAGCCAAAAAATCGCTGAGATCAGGAGTCACATACTGGTGAAACTCGTCCAGGTACAAAAAGGCCGGAGGGGTGTGTTGATGAAGCGGCCGTCGATAAACCGCCATGGCCAGACCGTGCCACAGCAGGGTTCCCAAAATGCGCGCCGACTCACCGAGACGGGCCAGCGACAGCGGGGCGATCACAACCCATCCGTATTGCAGCACGGTATCCCAGTCAAAATCCGGGGGCCCGACAATGGCCCGCCGGATCGACGGGTTGAGGAGCAACAATTCCAGCCGGTTCAGCAGGCCCTGGCGTTGCTCTTGCGCGGTGCGGGCGGAGAGCTGGCCGACTTGGTCGCGAAAATATGCTAAGGCGCGCTCATCGTGCAATTGCGCTAAAATATCGCGGCGAAACCCTTCCCGTCGCAGGAAATCCACCACGGAGGTTAAGTCGGCGTCGGCGCCCAGGACGTCTTTGACGGCCAAAACCGCGTAAATCAGCTGGACCCGGGAGGTGACCGCATAGAAGGGATGCCCGGCCTCGCTGACTTGGTTCAAGGCCCAAGCCAGGCCCTCCGCCGCCACTGCGCCCGGACCGCTTAACGGATTATAGCGCGGGCAATCCGGGCGGTCCGGGTCGAAGAAAACCACGGTGCGCCGGCTGGCGAGCGCCTGTTGGTAAGCAGCCCGGCTCAAATCCCCTTTGGGTTCGATAAGAATGACCCCGTGGTCATTTGACAAGTCGTGTGCGAGCATGGGCATCAACACACTGGAGGATTTCCCGGAACCGGTTGGGCCGACCACGTGGGTATGAAGAAACCGGTCGGACAGGGGCAGGGTGAGGACGGGCAGCGAGTGACGCAAAAAAGGCCAGAGGACCAGGATAGACATCCCCCCGCAGGCCATGGCCAGCGCCAGGGGGTGCCGATAGGTTAAAACCAGGCTGGCGGCTCCCAGCCCCAGCGAACGGCGCCACCCGGTGAATGCGGCACCCGCCAAGGCGGTGATCGCACCGCCGATTTCTAGCGGCGGCGAAATCAAAGGCCCCCCGCCGGGGCCGGCTAACGCCCCGGCAATGGTGGCGGCCACGGAGACGATCGCCAAATAGGAAATGGTGAGGGCCCAGAACGCCTGGGCCGCCCACAGCCGTGCTTGCCTGTTACCCATCGCTATTCCCCCCGCCTCCGTTTTGTTGGGTCCGCAGCCAGGACCGTCGCGGGATTCGAGCCGGATGGGAAAAATCTGTTCGACTGGAGACTTCGGTTATTCTCCGTTCCAGTTAACGGCAGGGAGATACGAAAAGGCGCCGAGACGCGCGGTAAGATCCTGGATAATCTCCCGAAGATGCTCCGGGGTGTCGGCCTCCGCCCGTGCCACCAGAGCGGGCTGGGTGTTGGAGGCGCGCACCAGGCCCCATCCGTGCGGGAAATTGGCGCGAACCCCATCAATGTCGATGACGGACACGTCCGGTTGCGCTCGGTAAGCGCTTTGCAGGGCCGACACCACTTCCTGTTTCTTGTCGTCGGGACAGTCAATCCGGATCTCCGGGGTCGCGGGCATCACCGGAACGTCGGAGAGTAATTGCGACAACGTTTGGTCGGTGTGCGACAAAATCCGAAACAGGCGCCCGGCGGCATAAAACGCGTCGTCATAGCCGAAATACTCGTCCGCGAAGAACATATGGCCGGACATTTCCCCGGTAAACACGGCGTTCAACTCCCGCATGCGAGCCTTGATGAGGGAGTGTCCGGTTTTGAAAAATTCGGGACGGCCACCCAAGCGGGAGACCTCGTCGACCAAAGTCTTGGAGCACTTGACCTCGATGATGGCCGAAGTGCCGGGGTAGCGGGCCAGTATTTCGCGCCAGTACAACACCATCAGGCGGTCTCCCCAGACAATCGTCCCGTGTTCGTCCACCACCCCGATGCGATCGCCGTCCCCGTCGAAGGCGACCCCGAGGTCGGCTTGATGCTGTTTCACGGCCGCGATGAGGTCGGCGAGATTCTTGGCCACGACCGGATCGGGATGATGATTGGGGAAGGTCGCGTCGGACGTGCAATACAGGGGAATCGCTTCGACCCCAAAGGCTTGCATGACCTCCTGGGCAAAGAGGCTGGGGGTGCCGTTGCCGCAGTCTACCACCACTTTCAGCGGGTGGGGCCCCAAATGGATCTTTTCGCGCAGCATGGTGAGATACGCCGGGACCGGATTGGCTTGCTTGACCTGGCCCGATCCGGAATGAAAGCGCCCGGTTTCCATGATGGCCCGCACTTCTTGAATCTCGTCGCCGAAAATGGTGGATTTGCCGCGGGCCAGCTTAAAGCCGTTATATTCCGCCGGGTTATGGCTGGCGGTAATCATGACGCCGCCGTCAATGGCCAAATGAATCCGGGAGAAATAAAAGATGGGCGTGGTGACTTCTCCCACATCGGTGACATTGATGCCGGTAGCGGTTAAGCCGGCGATGATGGCCTGGCGGTACGCGGGTGAGGATTCCCGGCTGTCCCATCCCACCACCGCCTCGTGGACGTCATGATTTTGCAAATAGGTGCCGAAGGCACGGCCGAGGCGTTGCACTTCCGGTTCAAGCAGGTCGATGCCGACGAGACCCCGAATATCATACTCGCGAAAAATGCTGGGATTCACCGCACCCCATCCTTTCTCAGGCGTATCGTTGTCGACGCGAGAGGAATGTTCCATATTGGGCGGGGAGCACCTGTCAATCCATTGGTGATGCCCGTAATCGTCCCCACGTGTTCGCCTTGATTATAGTGGTTTCGCCGTCCGCACGGAAATGGGATCGGGGCTGGCGGGTGTGGTTCGCCTTGAAAAAAGCTCGGCAAAACCCTTGCTGGCGCTGCCACCGAGAAGCCGCGATGCTGCCGGTCTTCGGAGACTCACGTGTTGCCGGTCGCTCCCGCCTTGCACGGCCCGCCCTATCGACCGGGCATTTCGGGTCCGCGGCGCGTCGGTGCCCCCCTTCGCGCGGGTCGGGGGGGCACCGGAGTCCGGGATGGGGGATGCTCACCGCCAGCAGGCTGACCCATCGCCCTGCCCAGGGCGCCAGGCTGGCTGTGGCCGCGGAGGGTGGCGCCTGGTGGACGCGACCGGCCTCACCCGGTTCTCTCAGCGAATGAGCAGCCAACGGTTGCTGGCGAATTGAGGAATTGTTTTCATAATGGAACCGTTGGCCAAATTCACCACGACGCTGGCGTGCAGATTTTCTACCGTAACCAACGCCAGGTTTCCTCCCGGCAGGATGGCCAACCCACTAAGTTGGTTGGCTCCTTGGGGGTTGGCGTTGACGGACACTTCCCCCAGATAGGTGTCTTGGGTTGCCGAGAATTTGAGAATGTGACCGGAGAATCCCGCTGCGTATACGGTGTTGTGATGCGGTCCGACGGCCACCTGCATAAAGCCCGCGGTGGCTCCGGGGATATTGCTGTAGCTGAATTGGGGATCGACTTCCGGCGTGCTTATGGGGACGATGGTGCCGGTTTGCGGGTTTAACGCCGTCATCACCCCGGTCTTAATGTCAGCGGCGAAGATCTGGCCATGCGCCCAAACCATGTCGCCGATTTGGGGAACGGGATAGGTGCGCAGCACCTTGCCGGTGCTCACATTGACGGCGGTGATGACGGAATCCATATTGCCGGCTACGTAAGCGATCTTCCCGTTAGGACTCGTGATCAGCGCGTTGCCGCCCACTGCCGAATCGTAAAACCGTTGTTGGTGGGTGTTAAGCCCGTAAGCCGCCAGGCCATTGCCGGCGAGAACGAGCAGGAGATGGCGGTTGGGCACCACGCGGCCGATGCGACCGCCGGGGAGGGAGGGGAAGGTCCCGGTGGTTTGCAGGGTGGAACCGTTGAGAATATAGGTGGTGCCAGCCGCGGTTGGGGCGTAGATACTGTGGGTGGCTGCGGAATAGCCTACATAGAAACTGTTTCCGGAAGCGGTGCCCGGTTGACCGTAGTTACCCACCCGGGTGGTGGAGGGATGAAGCGACCAGGCCGCCAATGTGCCAGGGCCGGCACCCGTAGGCGGGGCCGGGAATGCCCCAACCACCTCGGTGCCTGGGGCGACGCTGGCCGGATGCGCGACCGGCGCCATGATGGACAGCGTGGACAAGGCGAGCAGGGAAGCGGGCAGAGAACGTCCTAACAACACATAAATTCCTCCTTGTCGTGAAGCGCGTAGTATCCCCATGGGGGCAATCGGCCGCCGCTCACGCCAATCCGCGCTGAGCCGCCACATAAACTACAGACCGTAGTATATTGTGCGGCCTGGCGCTTGTCAACACATCATCCCGCTCCGCGAACGGTTTTGTGCCCGAGGGAAGGAGGCCCGTTTAACCGGATATTCGACCCGGTCGGGAGAGGCGTCGACTTACGCCCTTTTCCCAGGGACGTCCCATTCGTCGGCCCCGTTGACCGTTAACGGCAGCGATACGGGTAACGGCCCCCGGCCATTCCCACACCGGGATCACTCTGCACGTGGATCTTCAAGCACCATCGCGGGGGTGCCACCGTCATCCGCCGGGACCGCGTTTTTTGGCATGCGGTCCGCTCCGCCGCGCGCTTTGGCACCTTGCGCTCCCATCCGCATACTTTTTCGTATAATGTGTTTCTAGATGGTGGGAGTGGTATGGCATTTGCGTCGCAGGGGCTTGACCAGTCTTTGGCCGAGCGCCGCAAGGGAGGGCCAGACGGCTCATGGAGGTGCGCGCATATCGGCCCCAACTGGATTACCGAGCCATTTTGGGGGCCCAATGCGATTTATATCAAATCAATTTTCCGCGATTTCTCTGCTCGCCGGCATTCTTGGCGGACCAGGCCCAGCGCTTGCGGATTGCCGCCCGGCGTCCGTTTGAAAACGGCATTTTCGTCTTAGCCGATGAGGCTGCGCTGGCGGGGTTCATTTGGGTGTCGGTGCGATCGGACTTGCAGGGACCGTATGGATCGGTGGATCAAGTCTATCTTTGGCCGTTATACCGGCACCGCGGGCTGGGCGTCCTGTTGATGGACGCGGCCCATGCGTATATCCGGCAACAGGGTCTTGAATTGGCGAGACTCTACGTAACCCGTGACAACGACGACGCGGTGCGGCTCTATGAGCGCCAAGGCTATCGCGTGACGCGCTACGAAATGGAACGCGCGGAAAGCCGACCCGAATCATGACAACAGGTCCGGCGCGAATCCGGACCTGTTATCTCTTGGGTTTAGCCCGCCGATGGCATCGAAACCGGGCCGTTGGGCTCTTGGGCCAGGGTGATGGTTTTTTGGATGGTGCGCCCTTGGTCATTAATGGTCAGCGTGACCGTACCGCCGACTTTCTGCGACTGAATGATTTGTTCTAGCGCCGTGTCGGTAGTTACGGTTTTCCCGTTGACGGCGGTGATCACCTCGCCGGCAGCCAGACCCGCGGCTTTAGCCGGACTGTTGGGGACCACATAAGCGATGACAACGCCGTTTGCAGTGGGCAGACTATAGGCTTGTGCCAGCCGACGGCTGTCAGTGGTGATGAATACCCCGATCCAGGGTCGTGATACTTTCCCGTACTTCATCAATTGGGGGAGGATCTGGTCAACCGTGGAGGTCGGGATGGCAAATCCAATACCCTGGCCCTGCGTGGAGACGGCCGTGTTGATGCCCACGACCTGGCCAGCCAAATTGAGCAGCGGCCCTCCACTGTTGCCGGGGTTGATGGCGGCCGAGGTTTGCAGCAAATTGGTGTAGTTGCGCTGACCAATGGTCAGTGGCCGCCCTTTGGCGCTGATGACCCCAACCGTAACCGTGTCGCTGAGATTGTAGGGATTGCCGATGGCAATCACCCATCCCCCGACCTGCGCGTTATTGGAATTGCCGAGCGTTAACGTGGGCATTGGCTTGGGCGCGTTGATTTTGATAATCGCCAAATCAGTGGCGTAATCGGTGCCGACCCGGGTGGCGGTAAAGGGTTTGGAATAGCCCTTGACGTAGACTTGAATTTTGTCGGCGCCGTGAATGACATGATCGTTGGTCAGGATATCCCCTTGGCTGTTGAAGAAAAACCCGGTTCCGAGGTCGGTTTGGATTTGAGACTGCTGAGGGATGATGTTCTGGCCAAACAACGATCCGAAAAACGGATTGAAGTACGGCGACGAACTGATCGATGTCTGCGGCACGGTAGCCACAATTTTCACGATGGCGGGACTGACCCGTTTAACCACGTTGGAAATCGTCTCCGGGCCTAATGGCAACGTGGTGGAGGTCGACGCCACCGTGGCGTACTGGGAGGTGCTGGGCGTTCGGGAGCTGTTGGCTTGAGTGGTGGCGGCGGGCCGCAATTGGGTAAACGTATAAACGCCACCGCTGACGGCACCGGCTCCTACAGCAAATCCTACCACCGCCGCGGTGATGGTTTTAGGTAGCGCACGCATTGGAATTCCTCCTCTAGCCGAACGTGTCGGCGACCGGCCATAATGTCTGTTCGCGGTTAGTGTATCCCGGAATTGTTTCAAAATCGTTACGAGCAGAAAAGGATTTGCTGAAGAAGCCGGGCCAATCGGGCCCCCCGCAGTTTGCGGGCGAGGTGAGCGCACCCGGGGTGGGGCAGCCGCCGCCGCAGGATGGCCAGGTCGCAGGTCGCGCTCGTGCTTGCAGCCTGTGCAAAGATGTGGTAGGATGCGAATGACTATTGGTTGCCCAGTTGTTGCGGGTTCCGTCCTTGTTACCGGTAACGATCCAAACGGCTCCCTTGAGGTCATGAAGATATGTACGGCCATTCGGCTAGGGTCCTGGTAGGCGGGATATCTTAGTCGTTGTGCGCGTCCTGCAGGTAGCCTTCTTTCCCATTTCTTTCCCCATATTTTACCATATTAACCCTGTTGGAGGATATTATGGAGCGCGAACTGGCGCTGGAATTTGTGCGAGTTACCGAAGCCGCAGCGATTGCGGCTGGGCGTCTTATGGGGCGCGGCGACAAAACCGGCGCAGACCAAGTGGCAGTGGATGCCATGCGAAATATGTTGGACAGCGTCAATATCCGCGGCACGGTGGTTATTGGCGAGGGCGAGATGGATGAAGCCCCTATGCTTTATATCGGGGAAGCGATTGGCACGGGCGACGGCGTGCCGGTGGACATAGCGGTCGATCCGCTGGAGGGAACCAATTTAGTCTCGAAGGGAATGCCCGGGGCGATCGCGGTGATGGCGGTGGCACCCGCCGGACATTTGTTGCATGCTCCCGATATGTACATGGAAAAGATCATTACGGGCCCAGCCGGCCGCGGCGTTATTGATCTGGACTCGCCAATCGAGGACAATCTGGATCGGTTGGCCAAATCTTCGGGGAAGTCCATCAGCGATCTGACCGCCGTGGTGTTGGATCGCGAACGTCACTATGACGTGATTCGTCGGATGCGGCAAAAAGGCGCCCGTATTAAGCTGATTACCGATGGTGATGTCTCCCCGGCGATTGCGACGGGTTTTCCGGAATCGGGAGTCGACCTGTTGATTGGGATCGGAGGAGCCCCGGAAGGCGTCATTGCCGCCGCTGCGATAAAATGCTTGGGCGGCGAGATGCAAGCCCGTTTGATGCCGGATGATGATGAACAGCGCGCGCGTATGCAGGCCATGGGTCTGGTGGAAGGGGCGCTGTTGGGTCTGGACGATTTGGTCAAGGGCCAGGATGTGCTGTACGTTGCCACCGCGATTACGGATGGCGACATCATGCACGGTGTGCGATACGGTCCGGTATACTGCACCACACATTCCATTGTGATGCGTTCGCGGACGGGGACGATTCGGTTTGTCAAGGCAATGCACCGTCTTGATCTTAAGGAAGGTGCGCACGGCAACGTGCGCGATGAGGAGGAACAGGCAATTCATGGCTGATGAAGAGATTCGGGAAGGGGTTCTTGTGGAAGAGGCCCCAAAACCCCGAACGCGCCGCAAGAAAGTGGCGGAAGCCACCCCGGAGGGGTTGGAATCCCCGCAACCGACGGCTGTGCGTCGCCCCCGCAAGTCGAAAGCGTCTGCAGAAATGTCAACGGATTCGCCGGTCGCCGAGGCTCCCAAGCGGAAGCCGCGCACCAAGCCCCCGGTCCCGGAGGAACCTTCCGGGGAACTTCCCGGCGTCGGCCCGCTGCCGGCTGAACCGCCAAAAACGACTCGCAAGCCGCGGGCGAAGAAGCCGCTTCCGGTGGAGCCCCCCGCCGTGGCGAGTGAAGAGCAGTTGCCCCCGCCCTCACCGCCTCCGGCGGTCCCAGTCCCAGCTGCTCCCGCTGAACCAACGCCGGCGGCGCGGCCAGCAGCCGACTCCCCGCCCGTGGTCGGCGAACACCGGCCGGTGGCCGGCGAACAAAAGCCCGCACCCGATATTGAATCCCCCGGGGCAAAGACCCCGGAACCGGAGGAAGAACGGTCCCCGGAGACCTCCGTGGTGCCCGCCGTGCCGGATGTCCCCCGTGAACAACGTTGGAAAGATCGCGCGGAACGACCGGAACGCAGCGGAACCATGGAATCTCGGGGCCCCGTCCGGACCGAGCGGAGGTTCGGGACCGACCCCCGCGATCCCCGTACCGCCCAGGCGGCGCGCCGGGACATTCCCCGACAACGGGAGCAGCCGCTCACCATGGCCCAACTTGATGCCATGACGCTGTTGGATCTCTATAAGCTGGCACGGTCCCTCAATATTGAAAATTTCCGCCAGTACCGCAAGGCGGAACTTATTTGGGAAATTCTTCGCGCCCGCACCCATAAAGATGGGTTTATTTTCGTGCAAGGACTGCTGGATATTGTCGGTGACTACGGCTTTCTGCGGCCCACCGACTATCAGCGGAGCCGTGAAGACGTCTACGTCTCCGCCTCGCAAATCCGCCGATTTGATCTGCGGGCGGGCGATCAAGTTTTTGGACAAGCCCGCCCCCCCAAAGATGGCGAACGGTATTTTGCGTTGCTGCGGGTGGAAGCCGTCAATGGGCTGTCTTCCGAAAAATCCTCGGAGCGACCCGACTTCGACGGGTTGACGCCAATCTTTCCCAATGCCCGGTTTCTGTTGGAAACCAGCCGCGAGGATCTGGCCAGCCGGTTGGTGGATATCGTGGCCCCTATCGGGAAAGGGCAACGCGGTCTCATTGTCGCGCCGCCTAAAGCCGGAAAGACCGTGTTGCTGAAGAAAATTGCCAACGCGATCGCGCGAAACTCGCCGGACAGTCACCTGATGGTGCTGTTGATTGACGAGCGGCCGGAAGAAGTGACCGATATGGAACGCTCAGTGCGGGGAGAGGTGGCCAGCTCCACCTTCGACGAACCTCCTGAGGATCATATCCGGGTGGCGGAAATGGTGTTGGAACGGGCCAAACGGCTAGTCGAAATGGGTCGCGACGTGGTCATCCTGATGGATTCCATTACCCGTTTGGCGCGAGCCTATAACTTGACGATCCCCGCCTCCGGCCGCACGCTGTCGGGAGGGATGGACCCGGCCGCGCTCCATAAGCCCAAGAGATTTTTCGGGGCGGCGCGTAAGGTTGAAAACGGGGGCAGCCTGACCATTCTGGCGACCGCGCTGGTCGATACCGGGTCGCGGATGGACGACGTGATTTACGAGGAGTTTAAAGGAACCGGCAACATGGAACTCCACTTGGATCGCAAGTTGGCGGAGCGCAGAACCTTTCCCGCCGTCGACATCAAACGGTCGGGTACCCGGCGCGAAGATTTGTTGCTGACCTCGGAAGAGCTCGATGTGATTTGGCAAGTGCGCAAGGCGATTCATAACCTGGGCAATCAGGAAGCCACCGAGTTGTTGTTGCAAAACCTCAAACGAACGCGGTCCAACGCAGAGTTCTTCAAACTCTTTATGGCCAGCCAGGGGGGATCCAATGGATGACCTCGGAGGTTGCAGCGGGATCGGTCGTTTTGGTTGTCGATGACGACGCCCATATTCGCGAGTTGTGCCGGCTTTACCTAGAGGATAGCGGGTTCTCGGTGGTGGAGGCGGGCGATGGGCCGGCGGCCCTGGATTTGCTGGCCCAGCAGGCGGTTGACCTGGTGGTACTCGATTGGATGTTGCCGGGAATCGACGGGTTTGGCGTTTTGGAGCGCATTCGCCAGCGTGAACAATGGTTGGCGGTGGTCATGCTGACGGCTCTGGGCACGGAAGAAGACCGCATCGCCGGTCTGGAAATGGGCGCTGACGATTATCTCACCAAACCCTTCAGTCCCAAAGAGCTGGTCGCGCGGGTGCGCGCCGTCTTGCGGCGTGCCTCGCTGACGGCCACCGTTTCCGAAGACCAGGTGGTGCGTCCGCCTGGCTTGGTGATTGATGCCGGCCGCCGCCGGGCGGTGGCTGGCGGCGTGGCATTGACCCTGACTCCCCGCGAGTTTGATCTCTTGTGGTTTTTTGCCAGGAACCCGGATCAAGTGCTGCAGCGGGACCTTTTGCTGGACCGGGTCTGGGGATTTGATTATGAAGGGGATGGCCGCACGGTGGACGTGCATGTCACCCGGCTCCGCCAAAAACTGTTGAAATCGCCCGCGCCCTACGAGTATTTGGAAACGGTTTGGGGCCAAGGATACCGGTTTCATCCCCGGGAACGGACGCGGCCGTGATCGGCCGGCGGTGGCGAGACCGGTTGTTTGGTCCCTTGGCGGCACGATTGGTCTGGAGCCATGTGCTGGTCGCGGTATTGGGTCTCGGGGTCGCGTTGGGAGTATCACGGATCGCGTTTGAGCGATATCTGGTATCCACCGAGTTGACGACGCTCGAAGTGCGCGGTCAGCAGATTGCCCGGGTCATGCACGGGTACTTTGCGGGCTCGCTCTACGGCTCGACGGCCGCCTACTTGGTGCGGGTGTTGCAGGGAACCCTGGCCGATCGCGTGTACGTCGTGGACAATACCGGCCAAGTCCTGCTCACCGCGGGATCATCTTTTGTGCCGCCGGCGCCTTTTCCGACCACGGTGCTGCATCAGGTGCTCGTGTCCGGCGTGCTTTATAAAGGCACACTGAAGGATCGCAGCGGGCATGAAGTGGCCGCTGCCGGGGTGCCGGTTACTGAGGGGAACAACGTGGCGGGCGGGGTATTCCTGGAAGCCCCGGTTTCGGCGTCGAGCCAGCGGGCCAACTCCCTCACCGTGCTGCTCTTGGCGGGGGAAGGGGTTGCGGTGGTCTTGGCCGGGATCTTGGCCTACGCGTTTGGCCGGCAGTTGGCCAAACCGTTGGAAGCGTTAAGACGGTCGGTCGGTGAAATGGGTGAAGGCGACTCCTCGGCGCGGGCTCCGGTCGGAGGGCCCCAAGAGGTGGCGGCGGTGGCCCGCGAATTTAATCGCATGGCCGATCGGCTCGAGGCGCAAATGGCCCAGCTGGCCCGTGAGGCGGAGTCGCGGGAGGCGCTGATGGCGCATGTGGCCCACGATTTGCGCACGCCGCTGACCTCCATCCGGGGATTTTTGGAAGCCGTGCGCGATGGGTTGGTGCAGGGACCGCGCCGAAACCGGGCGATCGATGTGGCGTGGGAAGAGACGCTCCGGTTGCAGCGTCTGGTGGAACGGCTGTTGGTCGCCGCTCGCATCCGCAGCGGGGGCGGCGAACACCGGCCGGTGGAGGTGGCCGACTGGGTTAAAGCCGCGGTGGAGCGGATGGAACCCATCGCCGCCCGTCGCGGGCAGCATCTGATTTGGCGGCAACAGGAGACGGGATCGGTTTGGGGAATTGAAGATCATCTGCTGGAGGCGCTGCTTAACGTGTTGGACAATGCGCTGAAGTGGTCACCCGACGGTGCCGACGTGTTCATCGACTCGCAGGTGAACGCGGAGGACGGCATGATGGCGGTGGCGGTTTCGGATGGCGGGCCGGGAATCCATCCCGATGTGCTGCCCCATATTTTTGACCGGTTTGTGACGGGAGACCCCGCCCGCCGTGAGGCAACGGGGCTCGGCCTGACGATTGTCGACGACGTTTTGCGCCAGCATGCGGGCCGGGTGCAAGCCGAGAATCTGCCGGAGGGCGGCGCCCGGATTACCCTGTGGTTGCCTTTGCTCAACCATGTGGATGCCAACCGCAGTTGATGTTCGCCATCTAGGGTTTGAACCGATTGGGAAAAGGGCCACGCTGCAAGGCCCTTCGTGCCAGACGGTGTGAAAGCCGGGCAAAACCGGTTTGCGGGATCGAGTTTGACGGACTTGCCATCCCCGCGCGGCAAACACCCCGCCGTCTCACCGACGCCGAGGGTTATCACCCCGCTTGTCACGGTTCCCGCCGACAAGACTCCGCGCGGACCAAGTCCGCGCGGACGCGGTAGCCCTGGCCATTTCCTGTCGGAGCCGGGTGGGACGCCGGACGCGGTGCCGTACCCGGGGTTGGCGGCAGTCCGGGGCTTGTTCGGCGAACGGCCTTTCGTCCGGAAAAAATGGGGTCGAATGACCCTATCGAATAATAATGAGTATCATTATCGTCATACGCAAATGGATCGAGACCAAGGGAAGCGAGAGACCGTTATGCGCTCCAACAAGCCATCGCAAGATTTGGTATCAGTGGCCTGGGTTATGCCGCTGCTGGCGATTTGGGGTCCGGGCCTAATGGTGATGTTGGCCGATACCGACGCCGGCAGTTTGATTACCGCGGCACAGTCCGGCGCCGTTTGGGGCTACCGTATGGTCCTTCCCCAGTTAATTTTGATTCCCATACTGTATATGGTGCAAGAAATCACCATCCGTCTCGGTATCGTCACCGGCGAAGGCCATGGCAGCCTGATCCGCCGCAAATTCGGCCGCGGCTGGGCGCTGGTGTCGGCCAGCACCCTCTTTGTGTCGGCGGTGGGGGCACTGATCACGGAATTCAGCGGGGTGGCCGGGGTCGGCGCCCTCGTGGGTCTTCCCCCGGTGGTCAGTGTGGGACTGGCCACGCTCGCCCTGATTGCGGTTGGTTGGTCGGGCAGCTATCTTCGGGTCGAGCGCATTGGCATTATCTTGGGTTTGTTTGAACTGGCTTTTGTCGGCGTCGCCATCTCTGTCCATCCGGCACCGTCCCAATGGTCGCACGCCTTTTCTTCGCTGCCACTGGCCAATTCCCGGTATCTATACTTGCTGGCAGCCAACGTTGGCGCCGTCATTATGCCGTGGATGATTTTCTACCAACAGGGGGCGGTGATTGACAAGGGACTCACCGGTCGCTGGCGTGCGCTGGGGCATGCCCGCTGGGATACGGTCGCTGGCGCGGTGGTGACGCAATTAATCATGGCATCCATGGTCGTCGTGGTAGCTGCCACCGTGGGGCGGGGTCATCCGTCCCATCCCCTGAACACGGTGCAGCAAATCTCGGAAAGCCTGGTTCCTTTTTTGGGTCCACGCATCGGCATCTGGGTGTTCGGACTGGGCATGCTGGGCGCGAGCCTAATCGCCGCCTTGGTGGTATCAATCGCCGGGGCCTGGGGGCTGGGCGAGGTGTTGGGGTTTTCCCACAGCCTAAACCACTCGCCTCGTCAGGCTCCCATCTTTTATGCAGTGTACACGCTGGCCCATGTTGTCGGCGCGCTGGTTGTCATCTTGAGCAAGAACCTGGTGTCGCTTAGCATCGGGGTGGAAATCATGAACGCCATGTTGCTTCCGATCGTTTTGGGTTTTCTCTTGGTGCTCGAGGCCCGGGCTTTGCCGGCGCGCTGGCGCATGCGCGGGCTATACCGCTATCTGGTCTGGGGAGCGAGTGCGGCGGTGATGGGCTTGGGGCTCTTGACCATTGTTCTTATCTGGTAAGCATGCCCGGGATCTGCGAACACGCCAAACGTCGGGATTGCCTCTTTTTGTCCCATTCGGTGACTAAAATCGCAGCCAACGGAGTAGCAAACCCTTTGTTGACAGGGAAAATTTCTTGTTCATGAATGCTCCACGAGGGGCTCAGGCGAGTGTTATCACATACCGCATCGGCGAAACGGACAAGGACCATGGCCTTAATCTACAGACCTGCCTCAATATTTATTTGAGGAGCACCCAAACCGTAATCTCACGGATCCGCAACCTGGGGAGGAAGTGTTGCCGTAGTTTCCGCAACTCCCAGAGTATGCGAAGTCACCCGTGCCCACCCTGCGGTAGCCATCATGGGGTCTCCGTCAAGGTGGAAGCTATTTTCCACTTACAACGTTTCCCGATAGATTGTGGGACCGTGTCTCGATCATAGGGGGTAGGTCGGTGAGCATGTGAGATCCGGCACGGATTCCTGTGGAGGCCGAGACGACGGATGCCATGTCCGGGAACGCCGAAATGCAGGGTTCTTCGCAAGAATCCGCCAGGATCCCGTATGGCAGCAAGCCGCATTGTCGGCAGGCTGACGGGCAATCGGCCTAAATCGCCGGATTGGCCGCTAATTGCGGTTAAGTTTGTATTCTTAGCAACGCCGTGTGTCTATTCCGGTTTCTTCAGCAAGAAGTATCCACTTGCGGAGTGGACCTCAAACACACCGTCACGCATGATTCGCTCCCGAATGCGCTCATCGAGCCGTTTCAGGGCGCGGGCGGTCAGATCCGGATCATCGGCCGCCTTGCCCAGGTGGAGCAGAATGGGCCCCGAGGCCATGTAGCGCACGGCGGGTTCGGCCCGGTGGAAGCGAAACCCACCTGGCACGCTATGCACCAGCGGGCGTTCCGGAAAGAACGCTGCGCCATTAGCCAAATTAAAGCGCTCGGACATCGGGGGGGCGAGATCCGGCAAACCCAGGTCACGGGCGACCTGCTCGCCCAGTTCCCATAGCTCGCGATACGGATGATGATCGTTGGTACACGCGGTCAGGACTCCTCCCGACTGCAATACGCGATAGGCTTCCGATAAAGCCCGCGCGATGTCCGAAACATGGTACAACATGAAGTGCAGACCCACCCAGGCAAAGGTGGCGTCTTGCCAGGGAAGCGCCTGGGCATCGCCAAGTAGGGCCTCGCCACGCGGATCGTCCTCCATCATCCGGCTCAACCTGGCGAGCATTCCCTCCGATTGATCCAACCCGCTATAGGAAGGCCCAGAACCCAGTTCGCTTCGAATCACCCGATACCAGTTGCCGTTCCCAGCACCCACATCCAAAATCCGTTCGGGATGCGCGCGCACCTGAGCCATGGCTTGCGTCACCTGGCCGAAAATATCGCGACCGTGGCCGATTCCATACCGGCAATGGGTGTCGATCCGAGTCTGGAGATTCTTATCGGTTGCGTACTGAGCGGCCTCCGCAGCCTCACGAGACGCCACAGGCTATCCCCCTCGTAAGCTAATGCAGTCGTCGTAAAATCCAAGTATATTATACCGGGCCAACCGCCTACTCGCCAATCCCGGCGTGCCTCTGAGTCCCGAGTGGTCGCCTTCTAGCCTCTGTTGTGCCCCTTATCAGCGCAGTCCTATAACTCTGTGCCACCCTGCGTCCCTGCGGTGTTGATAACCATCGTTACGCCGCCGTTAACCATAAGACCCCTCTTGCTGCGGTTCCGGCCGACCAGTCTTTCTCCTCATATCGTCCCGATCACATCAAACCCCGGGCCGGGCAAAAGCAGATTTCCAACCAGCCTGCGCAACCGTGTTGCGCGGTGGCTGCCAAACGCACACCATGCTCATTGAGCATGTGAGGTTTCGCGTTATCTCCGCGAAACCACCCGGAGTTTGCGCCGTTTCCACCTCCGCAGAAGATTGCGGTGCCAGGGGTATTCGATGGACAGCAGAATGGCTAGGGGAGAAATGCCGAACAACCCGAGAATACCCAGCGGTAGCCAGTACCGTGCGTTTTCCACGGCCTTCGCATTCCACCAGAGAACGATGGCCAGGCCTCCGTTAGCAATGAGAGGAATGCACAAAATCATCGGTCGTAACCGTCGACCCCACATTGTGGCAG
Organism: Bacillota bacterium; assembly: GCA_021797825.1. Classification (GTDB taxonomy): domain Bacteria; phylum Bacillota; class Sulfobacillia; order Sulfobacillales; family Sulfobacillaceae; genus JAJZZA01. The sequence continues at coordinate 39,490 of JAJZZA010000021.1, forward strand.
GGGGTCGCCGTCTTTCTGATTGATGACGCTCAACGTCCGTACCATCACCTCCCTTCTCGAGGGATCGAACCCTTAGGTTAAGGACAGCCAACGGGCATCGGGGTTCGAACCATCTGCGTCCTTCCCCTGTTCCGGGGCGGGCGTGGACGTGGCCCGCGCCTAAACCAAGCAGTTGTCCGCTGCCCAGTCGACACTCCCATCGCGGCACCGCTTCCCGAGCAGCGAATAGAGTGCGCGGCCGAAACGTTGACGGTGCGGAGAAAGGCGAAAAGGATAATGCAACCAACAACACTTCGATCGCAAAAAATGCCCCCCGGAACCTTAACGAAATCACCAAACAACACCACTGCGATCCGTACGGCGGCCGATTTTTTGGGGTCCGCCAGATTTTCCGGGCAGGGGTTCAACCTGCAGAAAATGGTTGGCCCGACGCTTAAAGTCGGGATGGGGCCGCTCGATATTGACACACGTAGAGCACACGACGTCCGCTTCATCGACACAAACTGCGCGGACAGACGGGGCGCTGGGGTTGCCGGTTTGGCGCCCAAACCGGGCGAATATTCTCCGGGCGGCTGGCCGACCAAAAACCGGGGTGACAGGGTTCCCACCGCAGCGACAGTTCTGGCAGTGGCTGTTCCCAGGCCGGCTTGGTGCGGACTGAGTGGCCGGGTCGGATGGGTTAATGTCATGGTGCACCGCCTTCAAGAATGCCCGCACATTAAGGATCGAGGACAGGGTATCCCGTTACTCTCTTAGCGTAGTGACCAAACGCGTGGGACTAAGCAACAGCGTTAACGCGTTTTCGATTGAGCTCACCACGATGTCGGCCGCGACCAAAGTGGAAATCACCGCCCCTTCCGGTCCCACCACGCCAATCGCTAATTCTGCGTCATGAAACATCTGCTGGTCATTGAGGCCATTGCCCACGACCACCAAGCCGCCACCCAATGGCTGGACAAGTTTTTTGTTCTCCTCGCCGTTTTGACCAGGTGCCAGGCGATACCCAACTCATTCGCCCATTTAGCGACGGTCCCGAAAGTGTCGGCCGTAACAATGGCAACGTGGTATAAGCGAGCCACCTCTTTTAGAAGGCGAACCGTTTCGGCGGCCACTTGGGCCTCTGCGGCCAACGTCCCATTGAAGTTATGTGGTTCATAGCTAAAACCCGTATCCCGGCGCGTCAATGACTACTGACGCGGTCTCCATTGCGTGAAAGGTGGGAGCACATGCCGGGGCTGGCCCGGCAACTCTAGGCAACCGGCATCACCCCCGCCAACGCCTGCCATGACCTGCTTGGTGCGCTGACGTCGTCCCGTGAAGTGCGAGGGTTGGCCACGACCCGGGCGAAGTCCTGACCTTAACCACGCTCCGTCCCCCGGGGATGTCCACCCGCGCTCGACCATTAGCGCGGACCCCGCCCATGGCAAGTGAGCAAAGACCAGCGGCAATGACAGGTTTAGACACGAGAATTTCCGGTGTCCGCATGGGTTTGGCGATAACGCTGACGGGCCGCGGTGATCAGGTCGACGGCGGTGTTAACGTTCTGATAATTCCCGACCACGGTCGTTAATCCCTGCAGATTCTTATATTTTGCAAAGAAGTGGCGGACCTCGCGTAAGCGGTGTGTCCCCAGATCGTCCACTGCGGAGATGTGATTATACCGGGGATCCCGATCGACGACGCCGACGACTTTTGCGTCCGGTCCGTGTTCATCCTTCATCAACAGAGCGCCTATGACTCGCACGTCCACTTCCACTAGCGGATGAATCGCCGTCGACCCGAATACCAGCACGTCAAGCGGGTCGTCGTCTTCCGCCCAGGTTTCGGGGATAAACCCATAGTTAACGGGATAATGCATGGCCGCATACAAGACCCGGTCGAGGCGGGTCAATCCGGTAGCCTGGTTGTACTCGTACTTATTTTGCGAACCTTGGGGAATTTCGATGACCGTTTGAACTATCAACCCCATCGCCTCCGTATCATTAGTCAGAGGCGGGCATCACGCTGTCGTTTGCATAGGCTCATCGACCCGCAAAAAGACACCCGCCATACGGTAGGTGTCATCATCCTGTCGAGAACCAGGCCTTTATAACCGCAACTAGGGCCAACACCATGACCCTATACGTCAGTATCATATCATTTAGACGAAAGAAAGTCATTCGCCATCAATTATTTTTGTTGTGAATCGCGGCGACGCCCGAGGCAGTGCCGACTCACCGGTCCCGCCGCATGCGCCCGTGCATCCCGGCGGCCTTGGTCAAATGTCAAACGGTTTCATCAACTCTAACGGCATTTATTTTGATTAACCGGAAAGCCTTGTGTGCCATAGTCGACCTGTGGCAGAATACGGCTATGACTTCACGGCCATGGTGTTGGCCGCGTGACGAAACTGCCGCAGCGGGCGGCTAATAACACCTACCGATAGCGGTAGGTGTTATTCGTGTGCGCAAAGAGAGGAATGTCTGATGGCGATTAAGCACGCCGTGCGGGGCACTGGGAGGACGGGTTTTTGGCGGTGCGCCGCAGGGCGTGGCGGAGTGGGCGTCCGGAAGAAAGAGCCGGCGGACGGGAAAACGAAGCAAGGGGGCGGGTCGCCCCAAGCGCAGCGCTTTAGCGTGACGTTTACCCCCAGCGAGAGGCACAAATAGGGAGGGCATAAGGTGGCATCAGCACAAATCGCCAACATCACAGGTTATCGCATACTGGATTCCCGGGGGGTTCCTACGGTTCGCGTCGAAGTTGTTTTGACGAGCGGCGAGGTCGGAGTGGCGGCGGTTCCGTCGGGGGCGTCCACCGGAGCCCGGGAATCGGTGGAAATCCGGGATCACACCGCGCGCTACGGAGGACGGGACATTCAGACGGTATTGAACAATATCGAGCGAGAGGTTGCCCCGGGCCTTATCGGGCGCGATGTGCGCCGCCAGCAGGATATCGACCGGTGGCTGATTGAGCGCGACGGAACGCCGAATAAATCGCGCTGGGGAGCCAACACGATCCTGGGGGTGTCCCTGGCGGTGGCTCAAGCCGCCGCGCAAGCCGCCGGCGAGCCGTTGTACCGCCTGTGGTTGGCGGGACAGGCGGGCGAGCTGCCAACACCCCAATTCAATGTGGTCAATGGGGGAGCGCATGCCGACAACAAGTTGGCGGTGCAGGAGTTCCTGCTTATTCCCGGCGGAGCCCCTACCGTCGCAGAAGCCATCCGCATGGGATCGGAGAGCTATCAGGCGCTCAAAGCGGAACTGCGCCAGCGGGGGTTTCGTACCGCGGTGGGAGACGAAGGCGGGTTCGCGCCGGGCATTAGCCATCCGGAAGAAATTTTTGAATTGCTGCTGCGCGCGATCGAGCGGGCGGGGCTAGCGGCCGGCAGGGATGTGGCTTTGGGGATCGATGTGGCCGCCAACAGTCTTTGGCAAGCCGGCCGCTACCACTGGGAAGACGGGGTGGTGGACTACGCGTCCCTCATCGCAAGCTATGCGAAATGGGTTCGGGATTATCCCTTGATATCGATTGAAGACGGGCTGGCGGAGGATGACTGGGAAGGGTGGGCCGCGTTGACCCGGACCCTGGGCGGTTCCTGTCAGATTGTCGGCGACGATATCTTTGTCACCCATGCCAACCTGGTGGAGCGCGGCATTCGGGAACGCTCGGCCAACGCGGTGCTGATCAAACTGAACCAGGTGGGTACGGTGACGGAAACGCGGGACGTGTTGAATTTGGCCCAGACGGCCGGATGGAATACGGTGGTGTCGCATCGCTCGGGGGAAACCGACGACACCGCGATGGTGGATTTGGCAGTAGCCCACCGAGCCGGCCAAATCAAAGCCGGCGCCCCGCAACGGGGGGAGCGGACTGCGAAATATAACCGCCTGTTGCTCATCGAGGCCAAAGACCCGCGGTTGCCGTTCGCCGGATGGCGAGGGCTGCCGTCGCGCCCTGAAAGGGGGTAAACCAGCGAGGCGACCGTCTGCTGGCCGGGTCAAGCTGCCACTGGCAACAACCGGCTTGCGGTCGCGGGCGCCGGACCCGGTATCCTTGGGGCGGTGGTGGCCCGATATTGGTCGGACAAGTTGCGATGCCCAACGGCGGCGCGAATGCTGGCGGTCCCGGGAATTTTAACCCCGGCGCCGGGGCCAGTTGGGCCGACAGCGCGACTCCGGGGCCGGGCCGGTTCCGGATAGGGTCGATGGCGGAACCGGGCAAAAAACCGGGAGGTATTTTCAGGGTTGGGTTATCCCACACCCGACGACTCTCTCGGGGACAGGCCTGTTGGGGTGGCGGCGCCGGGCCGCAACCCGGCACAAACATGAAAGGGTGGCGGTGTGATGCCTGTGAAGACATCCCGCCAGGGGATCTGGCGGACCCGCAATGTCTGGGGACTGTCGTTGGCCTCGCTGTTTTCCGACATGGGCCACGAACTGGTCACCGCGCTGATGCCCGCAATCCTCACAACGTTGAGCGCTCCGGTATTTGCTCTGGGATTTATCGAAGGCATCTCAAATCTCGGGCAGGCTTGGGCAGGCATCTGGGGCGGGAAGCAGGCGGATAGCAACGTCCATCGTCGGGAAATCCTGGTTTTGGGCTATATTTTGACGGGATTAAAAGCGGCCATGGCGGTGGTGACCGTCTGGCCCTGGTTGATCCTGATCCGCACCGTCGCCTGGCTGGGGCGGGGCGCGCGGGGACCAATCCGCAATACCTTCATTGCAGAAGATGTGGCCCCGGAACATCTCGGCAAAGCCTATGGGTTCCGCGAGGCGTTCGATACGGCTGGAGCCATTGCCGGTCCGCTGGCCGCCGCCCTGCTGACCTCGCTGCTGGGCATCCGGCGCTTAATCGCCTGGAGTCTGCTGCCAGCCGGTTTGACTGTGTTGGCGGTACTGTATTGGGTACGCGATCCCAAGCCGCGTTTGCAACGCGAACAGCAGTCGCGCCTGTCGGCCGCGCAGGCCAAAATGCCTTTACCGGGTTACTTCGACCGGTTTTTGTGGGCGGTGGGCATCTTCTCCGCCGGGTTCCTGGCGCCAACCTTTTTCATTCTGCGGGTGTGGACCAGCCACCAGTCGTTCCTGGGCGTTTCCGCTCAGGTGGCCGCGCTGCTCTTGTACACCGTGCACAATGTCGTGTACGCGATCGGTTCGTTCCCGGCGGGGGCGATGGTCGACAACCGGGGTCCGAAACCATTGCTCATGACCGGGTACGTGATATGGACCTTGGTGCTGGTGGGGTTTGCGGTGGACCATGCCTCGTTGGGGGGATGGATCGTGCTCTTTGGCGGATCCGGACTGGCCACCGCCCTGCTTGAAACGTCCCAGAAAGCGTGGGCCGCCCGCATGTTGCCCGGGAAAGTCCGAGGCACCGGACTGGGCCGGATGGTGGCCACGGTGGGGGTGGGTCAGCTTGTCGCCAATGGCGTCGCGGGTCTTTTGTGGGCGGAGGCGTCGCCCTCGGCGAGTTTTCTCGCGGCGGCCCTGCTGGCCGCCCTCGGCGCGGTTTTGATGGCGCGTTTCGAGCCCCTGCGCGCGGTCGGCCAGGACCGGTGACGGGGAGCCGGCCCCAGCCTGGTCGAACCCGGCGGAGTCAACACCATCCCGGATCTGGGGAATGGCAGCCGGGTGGATGGGGGAGGGAACGCAGTGGCTAGCTATGACAGCCGGATGGGCCGCTTGCTGCAACTGTTGGAGGGGCCCGCGGACGAGCGCCGTCTGCAGGCGGGGTGGATTCTGGGGCGCCACCGGGTACACCGCGCGATGCCCCGGCTGGCCGCACTGATTCGTCAGGAGCCGTTAGCAACGGCCGAGCGGCAGCACTATCTTCGGGCTTGGCTCGAGCTGGCGACGTGGCAGGAAGCGCGCGAGCTGCTGATGGACGACACGCTGGCGGACGACCTCCGGGTGACCGTGGCGCGGGAATATGAGGCCGACCAGGTTCCCCAATGGCACGCCAGCCTCGGGATCGCGGCCGGCAGCGGGCTCCAGGCCGATGGCCTGGTGGAGGCGGCAGGATGGGTCGGGCAAGAGGTTCCGGCCGTATTCCTGCCGCAGGAGAGTCTGGCGCGATGTCACATCGCGCGATTACCCGCTTGGCCCCAGGTCATGGCCGCGGGCGGGAAGCGGATGGCGGGACCGCGCAGGGGATTTGAAGAATTTTGGACGGGGCATATTCAACGCTGGGCCTCCCGTTGGCTCCAACAGGACCGGCTGAGCAGCCAATATGCCCAGGCTTTGGCTAGCGAACGACAACTCCAGCGATGGCTGGGACGAGCCGAAACGGAGGCCGTAGCGCCGGTGGCGGCAAAAATTAAAATTGCCTTAACGCCCGCGTTGCCCGCCGAAGAGGCGCTCGAGCGGCTTGCCTGGGGTTTGGCCGAGGTGACCGAAAGATCCCGGGCCGATACCTTCGCCGCGTGGTGGGACAGTATCTGGAGCAGTTGGGCAGCGGCGCTGCAATATGACCTCTATCAATTGGATTCCAACTGGCAAATCACCAAGTGGCACCTGGGGGGCCTGACCGCAGACCTGTTGCTCGCCATGACGTAGGCGCCATCGGAACTCGCCGGGGTCATTCCGCTGGCCTGGCCGCCAGCAGACCGGGTATCATAAAAGCCGTGGTGTCGACGCGTCACCGGCGCAGGGTGGCGATGGCGGCGGCCGCCGGGCACGAGCGGGCTGACTTGGGCCGCGCCGGAAGGGCAATCGACGTGACAATGGGGACTGGTTGATGGGATGGTCATGGGCGCTGGTTTTCACCGGCGGAGGGTGCGGGGCGGCGGCGCGTTTTCTGTTGAGCCGCTGGATAGGGATGCGAACCGGGGCGGTGTTTCCCCTCGGGACCATGGTGATAAACGTGTCGGGATCGTTTTTGATGGGGCTTTGGATGGGACTGGGGCAGGCGCTGGGCGGGCATGGTCTGCTGTTGCTGGACGTGGGGTTTACGGGAGCCTATACGACGTTTTCCACGTTCAGCTTCGAAACCGGCCGGCTGCTGGAGCAGCGCCTGCTGGCGGAAGCGGTGGCGTACCAGGTGGGCTCGGTGTCGCTCGGGCTTTTGGCCGTCATGCTTGGTCACTGGACAGGAGGGGCGATCGCGTAAATGGGACGCAATCTGGTGCTGGTCGCGATCGGCGGAGGTGCGCGGGCTCTGCTGCGCTACGGGGTGATGCTCTGGATTCCGGCGGGAACCGTTCCCTGGAGCGTCATGCTGATCAATATCTCGGGCAGTTTCGCGATCGGCGCCGTCATGGCTCTGACCGAGGAATTCGGAGTGATGACGGAAGCGGGCCGCCTGTTTGTGGCGGTCGGGATTTTGGGTGGGTATACCACGTTTTCCACCTATATCAACGGTGTGTATCGGCTGCTGGCAGCCGACCGTTGGCTGCCAGCCTATGGGTATGGGGTGGCGGTCCCCGGGCTGGGCCTTTTGGCCGCGTGGGGCGCGATTGTTGCCGTGCGCGCGCTGTATTCCGCGCGCCGCGCGGACAGCGGGGAATTTGAGGAGGGATAGCGGGTGGAGGCGAAAATTACCGGGGAGGCGGTGCGGCTGAGGATTTTTGTCGGCGAGACCGCGCACTGCCATGGCAAACCGCTGTATCATGCCATTGTGCTCAAAGCGCGCCAAATGGGTATGGCGGGGGCGACGGTGATGCGCGCGTTCGAGGGCTTTGGTCCCTCGAGCCGCATCCACACGACGAATATTCTCGACTTATCGAGTGATTTGCCCATTGTGATAGAAATTGTGGATAGCCGGGAATATATCGAACAGTTCCTGCCGGAACTCGACAGCCTGGTCGATTCGGGCCTGATAACCATGGATTCCGTCCATGTTGTGAAGTATAGCCACAAATCCGGACCGGACCGTCACGTTGATCCGCCCGAGATGAACGGGTAAGATAACGCTAGACAATTTCATCATGGCGATGGAATCCGCCGCGGGGCAACCCGAAACCGCCGTC
>JAJZZA010000093.1 GCA_021797825.1 Bacillota bacterium
CAAAAGTCTGCGTGACGGATCGTATCTCCTATGTGAGGCCACAATTGCAACGTTTTTTTTCACGATGATTCCCTCCCACTAGACTGTAACCAATGGGCCAGGCATTGTCCAGCAACATTTTCCGGGGATAGCAGCGCTCTCTGGCATACGCCTGAACTGGGAGTGGAAACCGTCATCGATAGCGTGTTGTCCGGTATGCCATCTGATCCGGAGGATGGACATTAATCATCGAAGACATGGGGATTCCCGGGGGCGCGTCCTTAACCTGACAGCATTGGCCATTCGCCCGGGTGCACCCCCTGCTGAAACCCCCACGGAAAGCAGCCTGACCGGTCCCCCCCAAGATAACATTGGCACGCACCGGCAACCGCGACCATTTGGTGAAACCGGTCAAACCTCCTGGCCTTCTGGGTATTCCATGCCAGTTTCCAGCATAGTTATTTTTATCTTGCAAATAAGATAGTCGGCAGGATTCTGTCATAGATGCAACGAATTAGCCTGTTAGCTTCGTTCAAAGTCACCGGGATTGCTGGATTAGCGGAGGGACTCTTATGACAATGTCCCATAACGTATCCGGTCGCGCGGGCACTACCCAAATCGTTCACCTGTTGCGCAACTATCCACACCTCTCCCGTTCGGAGCTGGCGACTCTGTTGCGGGCCACGCCGGCGACCCTGACCCATCAAGTCCGGATGCTTTTGGACACCGGATGGATTCGGGAAACCACGGCCCGCCGGTCGGGTACAGGCGGACGGCCCCGCATGGGGCTCAGCCTGGATAATGACGCCGTCTACGCGGTAACCGTTTCCGTCGGATTAACCACGGTCGTCGTCGCTGCGGTTGACTTTGGGGGCCACATCGTCGCCCTCCGCGAGATACCGCATTCGATGTCCGCCATTGCCCAAGGCATCACGGTGATCAATGATGCCATTCAGGACCTGGTCGAGAGCCTGGCTGTAGACCGGCAGAAATGGGCCGGCCTGGGAGTGGCGATTCCCGGAATTTGGGATCCCGTAAGCAAGACGGTGGTCTTTTCCCCTAATCTTCCGGAATGGAGCGGGATGAAACTCGGCGAACTCTTTCGGCGCAGTTCCGGCATCGAGACGGTGATAGTCGAAAACGACGCCGACGCCTCAGCCTTGGGTGAGCTGTGGTTTGGAGCCGGGCGTGAAGTCCAGGACATGATGTATGTCCTCTGTGACGTGGGAATTGGCGCGGGCCTCATTGTCAATCGCGAGCTTGTGCGCGGACAGGACAATTCGGTGGGGGAAATCGGCCATGTCTCCGTCAACTCCTGCACCGGGGAGTACCGATGTGGATGCGGCCGCGTCGGTTGCCTGGAATCCGTTGCCTCATTAACCGCCTTAAACCGTTACCTGGCGGAAGGCATGACCACCGAGGCCGCGCTAAATGTCGTGGCGGACTACTTCGGCACGGCCCTGGGCAGCATCATCAACATGTTATCCCCGCAGGTAGTGGTTTTGGGCGGAGCAACTTTGCAAACCTATCCCGTACTCTGGACACTGTTGGTGCAGAGCACCCGCGGGCGCATCCTGCAACATTTGATGCACAAGACTCAATTGATTTTGTCCCCGTTAGGAGTTCATGCGCCATTGTTGGGATTGGCCGCGCTGGTTTTCGAACAGCGCATCCAGTCTGACCAGGATACCCATCCGGGAACCGTATCGCCTGCACAGTGGGCGAACCCGGACACCGATTCACTCAAGTTTTACTAACGGCCAAACGGGATGGCAGCAATGTCCACCGGTGACGATCACGCGGAAAATTCGCTTCGCCGGTTCCCTTTATGTCATCGCAACCGGCGCACCTGTACCGCACGGTCTGCCTCAGGTCAAACGCTCTGCCCAACATCCCGTTCGTTCACAAAAAAGGGAGAGATCGCGATGCACTTCTGGAGAAAATTCAGTCTCGCCGCCGCAGGACTAACGATGGTGGTCGCCGGATGCGGATCGTCCCCAAGCGCCACCCCTTCGAGTTCTAGCGTCCACACCATCACCCTGAACGTGCTGTATATGAACCAGGCCGGCTACACAACCCAGGTACTGCAAAAGATGGGGCAGGAGTTCGCCGCCAAGTATCGTTCGGACCATGTGCACGTCCACTTCACGTTCTTGCCCTATCCGGAAATGCACAACGCCATCGTGACCGCCGCAGCCGCCCCGACCGCGCAATACGATGTCGTTCTGTCCGATTTGATCTGGACCGCCGAGTTTGCCCAAAAGGGCTATACGATTCCCTTAAACAGCGACATCAACCGGTATATTTCGAACCCCCAAGGCATCCCCTCGGCGATTTGGAACGGATTCACCATTAACGGGAAGATCATGGCGATGCCCTTTCTCGCAAATTTCCAGAATTTCTACTACAACAAGAAAATGCTGCAACAAGCCGGGTTTAGCGGGCCCCCCAAAACCATGAACCAGTGGCTAGCGCAAATGGTCGCGCTGAAACAGAAGGGGATCGTGCAGTATCCGTACGAAGACTCCTGGAAACAGGCGGAAGGCTTGACCTGTGATTACGTCAGGACGGCGGGCGAATTCGGCGCACACCTGTTCAACAAACAGGGGCAACCGATTATGAATCAAGGCGGAGCCCTGCAGGCGTTAACGTTCATGCACAAGCTCTACCAGGACGGTCTCGTTAATCCCAACTCCCTGACAGCGGACGAACCGACCGCAGCCGATGCGTTCGCTTCCGGGCAAGCCGCCTTCAACACCAACTGGACATTTGTCACCGGGATCATGAACACTCCCTCGGAGTCCAAGATTGTCGGCGATGGGGTGGTCGGAACCTTCCCGGTTCAACCCGGAACCAATACCGCCACCGGAACTGCTTCCGTGTCCGGGTTCCAAGGGTTGGCGATTCCCGCGAATGTACCGGCGAACATGCAGACTTGGGCCTGGAAGTGGATTCAATTTGCAACCTCCCCCCAAGTTCAAGCCCAGCACCTCCACAGCCAGTGGCCGGTGTGGTCGTCCGTGGCGAGTTCGTCCCAGGAACAGCAGTTAAATCCCGCCTATGCCGTGTATGAAGCCAATTTGGCCGGTGTGTACAACCGGCCCAAAGTGGCGAACTATCTGCAGGTTAGCGCAATTATCCAGCAGTACGTGCATGAGGCGATCCAAGGAACCATCCCGGTGCAAACCGCCGCCAATGACATGGTTCAGCAAATCACCGCCCTCGGCAAGTAATACCTTGCGGGACTCGATGCCGCCCGTCGAGTCCCCTTCCCGTTCGGAAGTGATTACGGCTGAATTCTTCATCTCGTTACCAGGAGGTAATCGCATGGCAAACCCGGAACTGTCCCAGCCCCCTCGACCATCCTTGATGCGCCGATATTTTCGAAGGGTATCGGGAGAAAATGCTTGGTTTGTGCTGCTGTTGATTCCCGCCGTCGTGATTTTGCTCGGAGTGATCGTAATCCCCATGCTGTGGACCTTAAAAATGAGCCTGGCCAACACCTCGGTCAGCGTAGTGGGGGGGCGCGGCTCGGTAGGCGGCCAATTTGTTGGTTGGCGCAATTACATTTTTCTGTTGACCGATCCCCAATTTTGGGTGGCCTTACGCGAAACCCTCTATTTTTGGATCGTGTCGATAGGAATTGAAGTGACCCTGGGAATAGGCATGGCCCTCTTGCTGAACCGGCCTTTTCGCGGATTTTGGCTGGTCCGTGCGGTAATTTTTATCCCGTGGGCTATTCCGACCGTAGTCAACGCGACCTTATGGGGCATGATCTTTAATGGCAACAACTACGGCGCGCTCAACGACCTGCTGTTGCGCTGGCACTGGATTGCGGCGCCGGTGGTGTGGTTGAATCCCAGCCCTTTGTTTGCGCGCATTCCCTGGTTGTCCCATGCCCTTTCGGCCATTGGCTCCAACCTGGCGATTAACGCCATCATCGTGGGCGACGAGTGGAAAACCTTGCCGTTAGTCGCGTTCCTGGTCCTCGCAGGACTGCAAATGATCCCGCAGGATTTCTATGAAGCGGCGCGCATTGAAGGCGCCTCGGCGTGGACTCAGTTCAACAAGATTACCTTGCCACTAATCGGTCCCGTGCTCAGTGTGGTGCTCATTCTGCGGACCATGCAATTGCTGCGGGCATTTACGATTCTTTTTACCCTGGAAGGATATGGTCTTCCCGTCCTCTCCATTGGCGCTTACCAACAGGCATTTTCTTTCGGAAATTTTGGGATAGGATCGGCCGAAGCCTTTATCATCGGCGTCATGGCCCTCGTCATTGCCTATTTTTACGTCAGAAAGCTTTACCGGGAGGAGATGCAATGAATATGATGACGACGAGGCGCGCCCGGCGCCACGCGCAACCCACAGCTATCGTACGGGTGATTTTGCTCACACTCCTCCTGGTCTGGACGCTGACACCCCTCTACTTTCTGGTTTTGACCAGTCTTAAGTCATATGTGGGCACCATTGCCTATCCCCAAAGCTGGGTTCCTACCGGAGGCAGCCTGGCGAATTACGCGTTGATGTTTCAGAACTTCTCAGCGGACAGCGTCAGCTATCGATTTTTTTATGCCATGCGCAATTCGTTAATTGCTTCCACGGTGACGACCATCCTGAATTTGGTCGTCGGGTCGGCGGCCGCTTACGTGCTGGCCAGGTCACGGATACGAGGCAAGAACATCCTGACGATGGCGTTTTTGGCCTCTAATCTATTACCGACCGTGTCGCTAATTATCCCCTTTTATGTATTGACGGTCTCCTACCTGGGCGGACTCCATCTATATGACACCAACACCCTGCTGATTATCTTGTACACCTCATTTTCTTTAGGTCTGGTGATCTGGATTATGCGCGGCTACTTTGACTCCATTCCTATTGAACTCGAAGAAGCGGCCCGCGTCGACGGGGCCAGCCGAATGATTTCTCTGCTTCGGGTTATTATGCCCTTGGCGGTTCCGGGTCTTATTGCGACCGGACTGCTGACATTTCTCACCTCCTGGGACAACTTTATTCTCCCTTTGGTGCTGGGGCCAGACCAAAGCGCCTACAACCTGCCTTTCTTTATCTATTCGTTAAACGGCCAATACCTGCATTTAAACAACGAAGTCGCGGCTGGCGGAGTCTTGGCGGCCCTGCCGCCCGTGCTCATCATTCTATTTTTTGGCAAATACATTGTCAGCGGTTTGACGGCCGGCAGCGTGAAAGGCTGAGTGCGTTCCACTTCAACTCCCTGACGGCCTCGGGATCGCCTGGCGGCGCATGCGTTGCATAAAATCCCCACGGACGGCTCGGAAAGTCCAACATGAACGGAGGCCAATCCCGACGACAACGAGATGGGCAATCCGTCGTACCAGGCATCACCGTATTCGTAGCGAACCGAAATCTGCCAATACTGCGTTCATGAGTCTTTGGTGCCGGCTCAAATGCCATACATTGCCCGCATGCACTGGTCCTGGGCTAATGTTGACATCTCCCAGGAGGGGAAACGAATTGGTCGATACCCACCGTCATGGCTCCCTCGGTCCCGCCTTCTACCCTACACCACTGTCGTTGCGGTTCTTTGGTCATCCTCGACGATAGAACTGGCGTCTAGATGCATTGACCCAGAAATTTCTCCATTATGTGTTCGCGCAGAACCATCGGCCACGGCCTGGGTGCCCCGCAGTCCGCGGATGTGAACTCCTTCCAACCGCAACCTGACTGCGACTCATATGAGTCGGCGCAGACAGCGTTCGGCTCCCGGCAACAATCTGTTGTCTTGAGATGTTCTCCTTCGCCGGCCGACTCCGGCGCCGAATTCTCCCGCGTCAGGACGCATGCTGGGCGCCTGCCAACCGGGGGCGGTGAACGTGTTCAGACGGCCGGTTCATCGCGGGGACTTGACGACTTGAACGACGGTCTCCGGCATGCCGGCGCCTGCCACTCCGGTCACCTCCCAACCCTGGGACCGGGCCCAGACCATGACATCGATGGCCACCAACGCGTCCGCACAATAAATCACCACTGGCACCCCTTCCCCGGCGATGCGCATCTGGTGTTTTACGCGAATTAACGACACGGGGCACGGCAACCCCCGCACATCGATCACGCTTTTCGAGGGAAGAGGCTTGGCCTCCGGTTCTTTAGACATGGCGAATCTCCTTGTCCGCTACGGTGCAGTTCCCTCGCGGCGTGGACCGGCCACCGCCCGCTGCCGGCGGCAAGGGTGCTGGGAAATGCTTGGCCAAGCCCTGCCTGGCGGGCATCCCACAAGCTGGCTGGCCGGTTCTTCCGGTACAACTCCGCTTGGGGATTGCCTCACGCATCAACCCGTTCACATTTTGTCCCCGCCGGCCACTCGTCTCTGCCCAGGGGCCAGCGGGCGGCAAGTTGTTCCCTCAGCCATTGCTTTCGCGAGTCGGGATCAGCCATGGTCACCCGCGCCTGTTGCCGCAACGCGGCCATCTCGTCAACCAATGTCACCCACTCCGTCGAAAAAAACATGTCGAGATATTGCCGCAAGGCCTTGGCCAGAAACGGCGCGCGGCCGCTAGTTGAGATCCCCACCACCAAAGATCCCCGCCGAATTTGGCTGACGGCGGCGAAATCGCTGCATGCGGGCTCATCGACGATGTTGACTAACCTCCCGTGCATTCGCGCCCATTGTGCCGCACGCTGGTTTACGCCAGGGTCCTGGCTGGCCGCAATCACCAGCGCCACTCCCGCAAAATCCTCGGGCGAAGGCTCCCGGGCGTGCCTCGTCACCCCTGGGTGTCCGGTCACCTCCAGAAGTTTGGGACTCGGGTGACGGGCAAAGAGGTCCACGCGGGCACCAGCCGCCACCAGCCCCTCCAGTTTGGCGGCGGCCACCAGCCCCTCTCCGACCACCATCACCGGGTTCGCCGCCACATTCAGCATGATCGGATAGTATGCCATGACCCTGTCCTCCCCCGCACCCGCTGGTGCCTTCCCGCCAGCGGCAGCCCGCAGTCAGCCTGCCGGACGAAAGGCCTTCTCTAACGCCGTCGGGGCCCCACACTCTTGGGTCCCCGCTTCCGTCCCCCTTTGACGGTGCGCCATTAAACCACCGATCCCGTCCACACCAACATGCCGCCTTGGAGATGATAAATCCGGCACCCTCCCAGACCCGCCAATTTTTGCACCAATTCGCCACTGCGGCGGCCACTGCGGCAGACCAAGACCGCCAGGGTCTCAGGCGGTTGCTGGGCCACGGCTTCGGCCACCACCTCGGGCTCGGTGTGCCGAGCCTCGGGAATGTGGCCAGCCGCATACTCGCCAGCGGTGCGGACGTCGAAAATCACCACTGGCCGTTCCGCCATCCACCGTTGCAACTGGTGCGTATCCACCACATACCGCCTGGGAGTTTCCCGTGGGATATCCACCAGGGTTGCGTTATCACATTCCGCCGGACCCACCCCGATCCGAAACGGGAGCGGATCGTCCCAATCCCAGGCCAACCCGGGATCCTCTTCCTCCGGGTTCCAGAGCAATCCCGCGAGCAGGTCTTCCAACTCAAAATTCCAGGTTTTCACGTCTGCTCACCCCCTGTGCGGCGCGTCAGCAAAAACCGTCGCCGGGCCCACACCCCGAACGATTCGGTTGCCGATCCTTCTTGCGCGTAAGCCTCCAGCAGCCGGCGGATCACCTCGGGCACCCGGCGAGCAGGAATCCGCACGGTGGGGGATCCCGCCTGGGGAGTCTCGCCCTGTTCTTGTCCTCCCAGCCACAGGGTGTACACCGGAACCAGAATCCGACCGAGTCGGGCCGCTCCCCCCATCACCCCCAGCTCGGCAAATCGCACGTGGGTACAGGAATGAGGGCATCCGCAAATTTGCACCGTGTTCGGCGCCCATCCCCCGGAAGGGGCCTGCTGCAGCATCCCGGCCACCGTTTTCGCCAGCGCGCTGGACCGAGTCACGGCCAGATTACAGTAAGGGGCGCCGGGACAACTGATCACCGTCGTAGCCGTTTGAAACTGCTCCGGGTCCGCGGCCTTTATCTCCGCGATCAACTCGGGCAGCACCTGAGCGGGCACCCCATGCACCATCAATTGTTGCCAGGTGGTGGTCGACAGCCGGCCATTGCCAAATTGGTCGGCCCACAGCGCCACTTGCCTGGCGCGGTCCCGGTGCAAAATGCCCCCGGGCCAGGTCAGAGCCACCGCCCAACGCTCACCCGACTCCGCCCATAATCGGCGGGTTGTCACCGCCGGGTTCAGCCCGCACGGAGGCGGCAGGGGAAGCGGAACTGGCGCTGGCAGAACGGCAGCGATGGGATCAACCGGCGCCCAAATCACCGGCACCCGGGACCGGTCTTGGTAGGCCGCGACGACCGCATGCTGAAAGTCTTCCAAACCCATTTCTTTGACTAGCCACTTCAGCCGCGCCCGATGGCGCTGGGTGCGATTGCCCCGCTGATTAAACACCTCGGCGATCGCCTGCACAAGAGCAATGAGGGCGGATACCGGCACGAACGCCGCGATGAGTTCGCCCAATGCGGGCGTGGCGCCAATTCCTCCCCCCACATAGACGCGAAAACCCCGATCCCCATCCCGCCGGGTCGCTACCACCCCCACGTCTTGCAAACGCACGGCCGAGCAGTCGCGATCACACCCCGACACGGCCAGTTTAAGCTTTCTCGGCAAATTCTTGGTGGGCGCATAGTCAAGCAGACTGCGCACCAGGCGGCGCATGACCGGAACGGGGTCAAATACCTGCGCCGCACACGTGCCCAGCAAGGGGCAGCCGGCCACGTTGCGCACCGAGTTCCCTCCGGCTTCCCAGGTGGTCAGGCCGGCGTCGGCTAACTCAGCCAGCAACGGCACGGTGGCCTCCGGTTCCACATCGTGCAGTTCCACGGCTTGACGGGTGGTAAAATGCAGGGTCGGGGTATGAGCCGGCGCCAAATCGGCCAGGGTGCGCAGCTGCTGGCTGGATAACCACCCGTACGGGACTTTCACCCGGACCATATAGCGCGTGCTGGGGGCACGCTGAAGATGAATCCCCGCCTCAATGCGGGCCGTCCGAAAACGGGCACCGTCCCAGGAACCGCTCTGATAACGAAACCAGGCGTCCCGGTAGGCCGCCGCCGGCCGTTTGATTAATGCTTCGCCGGGAGTAAAGGCCAGCCCCGATTGCGGGTTATCATGCGACATGCGACAAACCTCCTTGCGTTTCCACTCCGTTTACGCCCGCCGAGGGGAATTCCCCCGACGGTCGCACTCTGGTCCACGCGACAAACCGCAGCGGCCGGCATGCGTTGTGTCAGTCGACACTGACACCGACCGTTCGTGACACCAGGGTTGAGTCCACGGGGGTGCCGTGCAGACACTGCCCGGCCCACCGTGGACACGTACTCATGGAAAAGCAAGGAACTCTCGGCAAACGGGTGTTGCCCGCCGACAACACGCCCAACACCCGACACACACCGCCCACCGTCGGTGTGCGGCGCACGATGGCACCGGTGTCCGAAATAGACGGTTTGAGGGCGGCCGTAGCTGCCCGACCAGCATTGCCGATCCATGCCGCCCTCTCCTCCCTTCTAAGACACCAGGCTGTTGGCTAAATTCGAGGTATATTGTACCTCCCGGACCCGAACCGGCTAACGGCCAAAAGTCGCTGCATTCCGCGTCCAAAGGTCGGTAATGCGAGGTATTGACCCTACTCAAGCCAGAAGTTCACCGTCCCGACTCGATGCCGCTGTCCAACCAAACCTGTTCCCGGACCGCCCGGACGATGGCGACCGGGTCTTATTCTCCGGCACCGGGTTTGTTGGCTGTGTCTGACGGGGTGATGCAACCCGCGATAGCTTCAAGCGAACGGGGGTGGCGTGTGGACGGCGTTTTCCGCAAGCAAGCATCCGTCAGGAGATTTCGGTCCGTCGGGTGCTCGTCCGGCTTCGGGAAGGTTTTCGTGCATCCGTGACCGTAGCCAGACAACGCTGCACTTGCGTTGCGGACCACGACAAATGGGAATGAGCGGCCTTCACGTCGTCTGGGAACATGGCGATTGGCGTTTTTGTGGATCCTTTGGCCTTCTAAAACAGGGGCTTGTGAACCTGTTCACAATCATTGCGGTCGACTACGCTGGGTTACAGGGTACCGATCCTGCAAGACCGAGGAGGGTGTTTAATATGGCCTCAAAACCTGTACCGTCCCCTTCAACATATCGGCCTCTAGGGGGATGGTGGACAAACCGCCGGGCCTTGTTGTTTCTCATCGCCTGGCTGGCGTTGTATGCCGCGATGAGTCTTTACGTGTCGATCCCGTATGTCAATGAGCCGTCGGCCGGCGCTGACATCGTCTGGCGCAATGTCATGTTCCTGCATGGCTTCCTAATTGGCCTGGTGGGGGTGCTGGCGCTGGTCACCATTGACGTCTTCGAGTGCTGTGCGTCTCACGTCAAGACCTGGATCGTAGGCGGAGCACTGGTCGCCACCATTTTGGCCAGCGTCGGCGGGCTCTTTAACGGCAATCCGGGCGATGCTTTTGCGACCTGGACGCAGATCGCCGGATTTTTTGCCCTGGACGAAATGCTGGTGGTCCTGATCTGGGGATTCTGGGTAGACTACCGGGTAGAGCGCCCAGCGTCGCGAACGTTGCCGTTTTGGGTGGCGTGGGCTGGCAGTGTTTCCATGCTGTTGGCCGCCGTCATGGGCCATTTGGCTGGCTGGCTGCTGGAGTTTCCCGGCTCCCCCTGGGGTTGGCCGGCTGCCTACGCCCACTGGGCCGGACTCACGGTAAGCACCTGGACCGGCAACCTGATCACGTCGCATTCGCATGAGATGGTGGTCGCGGTGATTGGAACTTTGGTAGCGGCACTGGTGTGGCAATGGGGATACCAAGCCCTTAAGCCGTCCACCCGCAGATTGGCTCGGGTGGGCCTGACCATGATGGGATTTGGCATCGTGGCCATGACCGTGATTTATCTGGTCGCAGGCTTCACCACTTTGCAGCCTCCCACGCTCTTCGCGTTCGGACCGGGGCACATTAACGGCATTGCCGGCGATGATTTGGTAACCGGGGTGTTCGTGATGCTGGGCGGGCTGGTGGCGCTCTCGGCCATCTTGTTTGAGCACTCCTCCGACCGCACCTCGCGCCTTTTGCACTGGGCCGAGGCCTGGGCCTATCTGATGAGCATCGTGACGGTGGTGGTCGCGGGGTATGCGATAGAACTTAACGAGCAGTACTTTGGGGCGGGCCGCGCCACGGCGTCGGGAGCGCGCGCCGATGCGATTTTTACCTTTTGGCATCAGGACTTTGCGTTTTTCGCCATCCCGGCCGTCATGCTGGTGCTGGCGGTGGCTGAGCGCCATATTCCGCATTCCCCGGCACTGCGCTCACTGGGACCCGCCATGATGGCCGGGACCACCCTGGCCTTCTTGGGCGGGTTGCTCTATGTGTTCGTCGATCCCAACCTGTACGGCTGGGGGTTTTATGTCGCGGCCGCGGGGTTCATGGCGATAGCGTACTTAGTCATCCGCACGTGGTGGAGTTTGCTGACAATATCGCCCTCTCCCCAAGAGGTGGCGACAGCCATTGAAACCACCCCCGGCGAAACCGCGGCGCGATAGGGCATATTTGACATAACGTCAGAACCGCGGAGAGACGCGGGACGGATGCGCACAACAAAGCGCCCCCGCCGTATGGCGGGGGCGAAAAGAGTGGCCGGCACGGCCCGGGTTTCCCAGTCCCCTGCGGGACCAGTTTGCCACGGCGTGCACAGGGGGGACGGCCGTGTTCGGCATGGGTACGGGTCGAT
>JAJZZA010000022.1 GCA_021797825.1 Bacillota bacterium
CACGGCTGAAGAGCTCAGTGCGGGAAATCCGCACGCTGGGTTCCGTGGGGGTTGGGCTGCTCAAGGTGAGCAGCCCTTCTACCCGGCGACGGGGGTTAGACGCCCCCTCCTATGATAAGCGCACGTAGGACTCTTCCGGCTCGACATAGCGAATGCCGTACCGCTCGCAATGGTTGTCCAACCGGTTGCGCAGTTGACCATGGGGGATCTGCTCAAAGTGTTGGTTGGTTCGCGTTCCCAGGTTTGCGTTCCGCTTCCATTCCGGATTGTTTGGGTTCGCAGAATGGGATCTTGAGTGCCATTCTCAGGAGACATGCGGGACGGCAATTCCTGGACAGGGGACGTCGTCAGCTTCTGGACTAATTCGCCCGGCTTCTACAATAATATGAAGCAGGAAGGAGGGCAACCATGGGAAACAAACCCAAGTGGTACGAACATGTGGTCCGCAGCACGTTAATCCACCTCTTGGGTGTGCTGGAAGACGCCATGTATGCACTCCTGGGGATTCTTCTAATCGGGGCGGCCATATGGGTGATCATTTCGTTTTTGAGTCAGGTCGGGAGCCTTTCTCCGTCCTTGTTTTTGGCTACTGCGCTTGACCGGTTTTTGCTCACTTTGATGATGCTTGAGTTGTTGCACACCATTTTGTTGTTTCTTCGGACCCATCGTTTTCACCACGAACCATTCCTGGTGGTTGGGGTCATTGCCGGCATCCGACGGATTTTGGTCGTGACGGCGATGCAGTCGACGGTTCACCACATGGCGGAAAAACTGTACCTGTGGGATTTGTCGGTTACGGCGGCAGTGGTTTTTCTTTTGGTAGTGGCGCTTCGCGTCAGCAAATATTCTCGCCGCGAATAGCGAGGCTACATATTGGCCTGGGAGGTGATGGGTCCGGTGCGTCCGTTTGAGTCGCTGACCTTCGAACAGCTCGCGGAGTTTCCCCGACCGGGCATGGCCGTCCCGCAGTCGTTTCAGTTCTCCGCTGACGGTCGGCGTCTTTGGTATCTGTTTCCTCGCGAGGGGACGGCCACGCTGGATTTATGGGCTTGGGATTTGGAGTCAGCCCGACCCGTTAACGTGCTGCAAGCTCCGCACAATGGCGAAATGACCTTGAATGAGGAACTGCTGCGCGAACGAGGGCGCATGCTGTGGGACGGCATCACCCGCTACCAAATTGCTGGCGACACCGTGCTGGCGTCGGAAAATGGCATGCTTTACACCGATTGCGGAGAAGGATTGGTTCCCATTGCCGACTCGGAAGAGGCCGTCTCGCCCCGCCTTTTGGCCGATGGGCGGCGCGTGCTCTGGGTGCAACAGGGAGATCTGGTGATGCATTCCCTGGACACCGGGGACCGTTATTCCGTCACCTCGGGCGCTTCGCCCGGATTGACCCATGGACTGGCTGAATATGTGGCGCAGGAAGAACTGGGCCGCCTGGAAGGGTTTTGGGTTAGCCCGGACATGCAGTGGGTCGCGTATGCGGAAGTGGATGAACGCCAGGTGCCGGAGTTTCCCATCGTTCGCTTCCATGACGACCGGGTCGGTGTGGAACGCCACCGGTATCCGCTGGCGGGCAGGGCGAATGCCGAGGTGCGCCTCTGGATCACGCCGGTCACCGGCGGCGCTTCGCTTCCTGTTGCTGAAGGGTCTCGTCCGGGGTGGTATTTGGCGCGCGTGCTATGGGATAGCCTGGGCAATCTGGTGTTTTCGTGGCTTCGGCGCGATCAGCGGCAGATGATCTGGTACCGGTGGTCTCCCGAACGCCAAACCGCGGAAAGGTTATGGACCGAAGAACAACCCACCTGGATTAACCTGCCTGATGACCTCCCGCGCGGTCTGTTAGACGGGACCATGCTTTTTACCAGTGAGCGCAGCGGATTCCGGCATCTTTACCAGTTTGGACGCGATGGTCAAATCCGGCAACTTTCGCACGGCGAGTGGGAGGCCCAAGCAATCCTGGATGTGGACGAGCATCACCAGGTGGCTTACGTGCTGGCGACGGGAAACGACGGGTTGGAACGGCAGGTGGTGGCGGTCAATTGGAAAGACCGGCAAATCCGGGCGGTCACGCAGCAAACGGGCTGGCATACCGCTATGTTTTCGCCCGACCATCGCCGCTTTGTGGACCAGGTCAGCGATGAGACGGCGGCGCCGGTAACACGCCTTTTGAGCGTGGACGGGGCGGAGGCGGTGCTTATTCATCGTATTGCCCATGGCGACGCTCAGCGTTATGGCTTGACGGTGCCCGAACTGGTGCAGATTGCGGCTCCCGACGGGGTGATGCTGAACGCGGCGGTATACCGGCCTACCGGCGGTCCCCCGGCAGATGGATGGCCGCTGGTGGTTGCGGTTTATGGCGGGCCCAGAGCGCAACGCGTATTCCGCGGATGGGGGGTTACCGCGGACCTTGCCGCGCAATTTCTGGTGCAGCAGGGTTATCTGGTTTTTAAACTGGACGGACGCGGCAGTTATGGGCGCGGCACGGCGTTTGAAGCCGGTTTGCATCGGCGGCTGGGCACGGTGGAACTTGCCGATCAACTCCTGGGGACGTCTTGGATCACGCAACATGAACCGGTTAACGCGGGTCGCATCGGAATTTTCGGGTGGAGCTACGGGGGATATCTCACCTTGCTGGCCATGATGAGTGAGCCCCAGGTGTTCCGGGTGGGTGTGGCGGGGGCACCGGTGACGGATTTTCGCTGGTATGACACGGCGTACACCGAACGATACCTGGAGACGCCCGCGGCCAACCCCGACGGGTACCGCGCGGCATCCGTGTTTTCCCGGCTTTCCGGTCTCCGCGGAAAGTTGTTGCTTATCCACGGAATGATTGATGAGAACGTCCATTTTCGTCATACCGCCCAATTGATCGCCGGTTTGATTGCGGAGGGAAAGGATTTTGACACCGTGCTCCTGCCGGACTCCCGCCACGCGCCACGCGGGAAGCCAACCGAGATCTTTCGTTTGCGAAAAATGCTGGGATATTTTCTTGACAACTTGTAAGGACTGGGTGGCAAGGTCGTGGTGAGACCGTCCGCCGGTCTGGGTTCAAAGCGCCGGGTTGCGGGCAGACCGATTTTGTGGCCTCCGGGGGTCACGGGAGACGACCTGGTCCGGGGACGCAACGGGATTGGGTTCTTGGCCGGGGTGGGGCTTTCAGCCGAACGGGTTGGGAGTTTTCGAGGGGGGTCGTCGCGGGTGTTTAGGCTAAATGGCGAAAATGGAATCCATCTCCGCTTGCTGGAAATTCGGGATGCGGAGCAGGTGTTGGATTTAATCGACGGTTCACGACCCTATTTGAGGGAATGGCTGCCTTGGGTTGACGCCACGCGAACCGTGCAGGATGTGCAAACGTTTATCCATTCCGGTTTGCAATCGTATGTGGCCAATAGCGGGAGGGAGCTTGGAATTTGGCGTGATGGCAGGTTGGCCGGCGTCATTGGACTGCATTACATCAATTGGACGCACCGTTTAACCAGCATCGGGTATTGGCTGGGCGAGGAATTCCAAGCTCGTGGCATTATGACCACTGCATGCCGGACCCTCATCGATTTCTTGATCGGCGAGTATCAGCTGAACCGGTTTGAGATCCGGGCTGCCACCGAAAACTTCAAGAGTCGGGCTATCCCGGAACGGTTGGGATTTACGAACGAAGGCACCCAACGGCAGGCGGAATGGCTCTATGATCACTTCGTGGACCACGTTATATACGGTATGCTCGCCGAGGAGTGGGGTAATGACCGCGGGTAACGGTTTGGACCGCCGAGTCACACAACGTAAATTTCACGCGTTCTCTGCGGTTGACCCCAGCCAATCGGCGGGGTCCCGGGCAGAAGTCTAGCCAATCTTGCTGATAAGGGCAATCGGAGGAGGGAAGGAAGAGGGAGAACATGGGCATGACCATTAAAGAAGCAGCCGCGCGAGCGGGCAAAGCCGAACTGACGATTCGGCGCATGGTGAAAGCCGGAAAACTTCCGGCACGACTGGAAAATCGGCCACCGTGGGGACCGACGTATGTCATCGAGGACGCAGATCTCGCGGCGGTCATGGAACCGCCGTCACCCCTGATCACGATCCTCCCACCCGAGATGGGATCCCCTCATCAGGTCCGCGAACAGCAGATGAGGGCGATCAGGGAGGGGATCACGGCGGATTTTCACCAGGCGCTGGGCCATATGGAAGCTCATCTCCACGCCCAGTGGCAAGAGGAGTTAACCCGGTTGCATGAACACATCACGCAAGTGACCCAAGAGGTAGTGCAGACGTCCCAAGCTCAGAAGGTGCAGGGCGAAGCACATGATCGGGAGGTGCTGCAAACGATTAGGGAGACTTTGCACGAGCGACAGCCGAGATCGCGTTCGTGGTGGCCGTGGCATCGATAGGATTTCTCCACAATTTGGACAATCCATTGCGTAACGTGCCAAACATTTGGCACGTTATACGTATGATACGCGGCTCTCAAGAAAGGACATACGCCCATGACACAATCAAAATTATTACCCATCAGTACTTTCATCCTATTAGGGAGTACCCTCGTGGCCGGATGCGGCATCAATGGGAAGCCGGGTGCAACCCCTGCCACCACTGCGGCAGTCTCTGCGAGCTCACGCTTCCCGGTACCAACCGTCGTTGTGAAGAATACGTTGCACTGGGTCGCCCAGCACCATGGTCTAATGCAGAGCGTGGGTGGGACCGCTGCCCTCCAAGGTCCCGCCACACTTCCCGGGAGCGCTCCGTATACGGCCACCGTGCAGTTACAGCCGATGACCAATCAGTACAGCGTGGCGCTCTGGGAAACGACCAAACCTATGGAGATCAATCAATTCAATCCGAATCAGTTAGTACAGCCGAATGGCGCAATGCGTCATTCGCCATTGCTACGTTTACAACAACCTATTGCTCAGTGGGTCGTAAAGCGATCGCTGGCTTCTTTAACGTCCTCGCATCAGCAGTCTGCAACAATCGCGGCCCTTGCCGGTGATATTGAGCCGCTCGGTGTCGGTGTTCCGGTAGCCCTCCCTCGCGGATTGTCAGGTACCCTGTACACCAAGGGAACGGATCCAGGAGGAACCGTAGGCAATACTATGACGACAGACTTTGTTCTGTGGCATGAGGCACAGTGGACGTTTGAATCGGTGGGAAGAAATGCTCAAGCAGAGGCCCGAATGATGGTGCGGGCGATTCCGTTGTCTCGACTACCTAGATCCCAATCAGGCTTGGTGGAATTTAGCAACCACACCCAATCTCTGAATACTGCGTCAGGACCTTCGACGGTCATTACCTGGTATCAGCATCCGTACATTATATATTTTTCGAGCGGTACGCATGGCCCAACGAACTTACAGGCCACGCTTGCCATGGCTGACTCATGGCGCACGTGGCCTCTTCATCCTTAACCCCGTTACGTTTACCAACCGGCGGCAGTGGCTTGACTGGCTGCCGTGTTCCCCTCAGAGTAACTTTCCGAGGCCGTAGAACCCGCTGCATTGACATAGCCAAAATTAGGCGAGGCCTCCCAGTTCGCAAAATCACTAAACGATTCGCACGAGAGACCTAGCGTGCTACAAGCATTGTAAATCGCGGTCACCGCAGGTCCACCAATCGCAATGACACAAATATCAGAATCCTGGGTGGAATTGGCGGCGAAGAGTGCGTCGTCTGTCACCAACGGCTGAACATTGCCACCGTTGTAGAGATTGATATTGACCTGGAGGGCACTAATGTAGTCAATAGCATCTTTAGTCAACAACACGATCTGCAGATTAGCCGCATTACGTCCATAAGGCGTGTTGCGTGTAATGCGAGTAGTCGAAAAGGTCGGAACAGGCAACGTAGTTGCTAAGCTTCCACATAACAGATAGCGTGCTTGATCACCAGTTGGCCCCGTGACATAAAAGGCTCCCACGTAATCCATGGTATCCACGGTATCGTACTGATCACCATACGCTAAAAAGAGACTGGACCATCCATAAGCGGTCGCATAGGGACAAGAGCAATTACAGTTACCGTTGTAACTCGAACTGCGACTCCGTAACCCTTCCCAGTTGGATGCACAGGCATTCGGCTGAATGTACCATAGGCCTGCTCCTGCCGCGTTCACAGAATCAATTGCAGCAATCTGTGCCGTAGTCGGGGTAGCTATCCCTGTCGCGTTATTATTTGTCCAATAGGTTTGGAAAGTAGCCATAGCTCCACCTACCCCAGTCCCTAATGCCATCCAATTATTACCTGGACCTTGGGTCTCTAACTCACCGAGTGCTAGTAAGATCGGGGATCGGATATTGAAGTGACTGGCGGATCCCACCAAGTAGTCGGCCATCCGTTGATACTCAGCACCTTGTGCATAATAGGTTGCCAAAGCAGGACCTGGACTATATTCACCATAAGAACACACCGGAACGGTTGCCATCTGAACTCACCCTTTCTGGAGTTGTTGTGACGATACCGCGATGTCTCGTGAGGTATCGTGTAGCTCTCAGTTTACAAGGTGAATCTGACGCCTAGTTGACGCGAACCTCATTCGTATCTCATTTGTACCTCACCACAATCTCACGATAATCTTACGCGGAGGCCGATGACAGACCCGGCGGCCACGTGGCCACGCAAGCCGGAGCCACATCCAAGAGATAGCCCGCCGCCCGGCGGGTCACGAGGAACTGCGGATGATGCGGATCCGGTCACCGTTCGCGCACGATCAGGGCATCATTCCCTAGCGCCAGCATGTCCGCACGCCAGCATTGCCGGCGTTTTGGCTATGCGGCCACAGGTGCCGACAATCACGCTTTGATAAGGGGAATATCGCCCTGGCACATTAATCACCGAATACGGATACCCGGTGACGACAACGTCAGCAAAGGGGGGCCGCGTGGAGTCCGCTGCCGCCCGCCGGCTCATGTTATTCGGCTCTCATAATATCGGGCAAACCTCCGGGAGGGCGATCCGGGTCCGGCAAATTGGGGATTTCGCCCCGCGACCTCCCGGTTTTGCCGGTCGTGCATGTCACCGATTTCCCCCAACTCCATATTTTAGAAGTGGAGACCGTCGATGCATTATGCGCTGCGCCGTCTATGATGAAGGAGGAATCGCCTGTGGCAAGCGTTACCCCCGGCCCGTGCCCGAGCACGGGCTGCCCGCCGCCGACCGAAATTGACTGTATTGTCGTCGACAAGGTCTACGATTCATGCGTCCAAACCGTCACCTTAAACAATGAGTGCGCCGCGCTGGCGGCAACCTGTATTCCCAGTACCGGGGCCGCGGTATCCTGCACCATCACTAGTTCAAGTTGTACCATTGGGGCTATCACCCCCACCAGTACGCCCAACTACAGTGTGGTTACGGCCGTGGTTAGCGTCACCCTCTCGTACACCGTCGCGCCGGCTACGGGCACCGTTTGTACGGCCAGCGAGACCTTTACCACCACGACCACGGCGACACTCTATCTGCCGACAGGGACGACCGCTTCGTGCAGTGTGGTGTCGTCGGCCTGCACGTGTGTGCTGATTCCCACCACCACCGGGTTCAATGTCTGCTGCAACCTTAGTCTGTGTGTGTTGCTGGAGTCGACGGCTACGGTGCAACTGTTGATTCCGACCTACGGATTCTGCGTGCCCCCCACTTGCACACCCAGCACGGTCACCTGCCCGCCGTCGCCGTTGTACCCTCCGCAAGCCTCTTAGGCTTGGGATATGGCCGGTGGCGGGTATCCGGCCGCGAGACGTCCCGGATCAGCGCGAGGAAGGGCGGTGGTCTTGCCATCGGCCTTCCTCTTGGCCATAGCCGGCATTCCGGTGGGATCCCCGGCAGCGGGTGACGACGGCCACGCGGGTTCGTTAAAGCGGTGGCGTCTGGTGGCGCTGGAAGCCGGCCCGGGCATCAGGCGGAAACGGGACGGCGCGGTGGGCGGCGCGGTCGAAGTGAGCCCCCACCAATTCGCAAGTCGCCACCGGCCCTTGGCCGTCCTCCATGGTATGCACAAACCGGACCGTTTTATCGGATATTGCCAGCACTTGCGTGTAAATGGTTATGATTGTGCCAGCGAAGACTTCCCGTTTGTAAAATATGTGCTGTTCCAACGCCGCCATGCCGCATCCGGTGGCTGAAAAATAGGAGGCGGACAATCCGGCGCGGTCAAACAGAACCCAAGTCGCCTGATCAAACAGGTGGACATAATACTGCACGTTCATGTGCCCCATGTGGTCGATATACCGGGAATCGACCACGCCGCGAAATGTGGGGGCGGGGTTCTCGGGAGCCATCCCGACTGCTCCTTTCCATAGGCTGATCGGCCTGGCCCAACCGCCAACCGAAGCGCCGGCGTCCAAGGCTTTTTCCGACCAGGGCAGGCGGCTGGCGTGTTCATGCGCGAGGACCGCGGTGGCCGCCAGCTGGCGAATGGATGCCGGGTCAATCCGTGTGACAGTCTTTGGGTCAACCGGGGCACCGTTGTCGCGCGTGGGCAAGAAGCCAGCTCAAGCTCGGTCAGCAACCACTATGGCGCGGGCCAAATTGCACAGGATTATTATAGCAACAATCCACCCCATTAATGAGTGGGCGATGCGGGGTGGTGGGTATCCTGCGCCGGGGGCTGCCATCAACCGGCGCAAGAACCGCCACAGCACATCACTGATGGCGGTAAGCCCAGCGGGAATCCGTCCCCCGGGTGGTCACTTGGGGATCATCCGACGTCGCGGGGTATGCGCTGCGAAGCTGCTGGCGCTAACGTACGCCACCGGGCGCATCACGATGACGGCCAACCGGCGGCGGAGTGGCCCTCACCGCGGGCGCTGGTTGTGCCGCGTAATGATGGGTTACGGTGATTGGTGGAGCGAATATGGGGAGCCGGGAAGCCGATGTGTCTTGTGAAAGCGGCCCGCAACGATCCTGTGGGAGCATGAGACCCCCTAAACATTAAAAAAACTGGTCGGAGAGACAGGATTTGAACCTGCGACCTCCTGCTCCCGAAGCAGGCGCGCTACCAAGCTGCGCTACTCCCCGACGACCGTATGTTATTCTAAGTCCCAAGAGAGGCGTTTGTCAAGGAAGCGGTATGTTGCATCGAACGGCCCCAACGGGCAAATTGCTCCGGCAGGAGGATAGGAACGGCGTGAAAGGACTTATTTTGGCGGGTGGGACTGGAAGCCGACTGCGGCCTTTGACCTATACGGGGGCCAAACAATTGATTCCCGTCGCCAATCGCCCGATTTTGTTTTATGCGGTTGAGGCCTTGCGCGACGCGGGGATAACGGACATCGGAATTGTGGTGGGCGAAACCGGTCGGGAAGTGGAGGAGGCGCTGGGCGACGGAAGCGGGTTCGGCTGCGAATTCACGTTTATCCCCCAATTCGCGCCGCTCGGACTGGCCGACGCGGTGAAGACCGCCGCCCGATTCCTCGGCGAGACGCCGTTCTGTATGTTTTTGGGGGACAACCTATTGCGCGGCGGATTGCGGTCGCTGGTGGACCGATTCCGGTCGGGCGATTTCGCGGCTTCAATTTTGCTGACCGAAGTACCCAATCCCGAGCAATTTGGGGTGGCGGTGGTGGACGGGGAGCGGGTGTTGAATTTGGTGGAGAAACCGTCAGTCCCTCCGTCCAACCTGGCCTTGGTGGGGGCCTATTGCTTTTCTGCGGCCATCCACCCGGCGATAGCGCGGTTAACCCCGTCAAGACGCGGGGAGTATGAAATTACCGACGCCATCCAAAACCTGATTGACCAGGGATTGCCGGTGGATGCCGCCCGGGTTTCCGGATGGTGGAAAGACACCGGCCGGCCGGAAGATGTTTTGGATGCCAATCGGTTGATTCTGGAAGACCTCAAAGGCCGTCTTGACGGCGCCGTCGAGGAGGAGAGTGTTGTGACGGGACGGGTGGAGGTGCGTGCGGGGGCCGTGATCCGCAAGAGCGTCATCCGCGGACCGGTCACCATCGGGGAGGATGCTTGGATCGAAGAGAGTTATGTCGGACCGTACACCGCTATCGGACCGCGTGTCAAGATTCTGCGCACCGAGATCGAAAACAGCGTTGTCCTCGCCGACAGTCGCATTAGCGATGTGCCCGGCCGCATCGATGCCAGTCTCATCGGCCGCGCCGTGACGGTGCAAGGACAAAGCGCGCGGCCACGTGCGCTCCGGCTGGTTTTGGGCGATCAAAGCCGGGCCGATTTGATATTATGAGTCGCGGGAGCACTGCCCGCCGAGTCTGGGAAGAGGGTCGGGAAGAAGGGAAGGCAACGAGTTGTGAGTCTTTTTGGCGAGATTGCGGGTGTGACGGTTAAGCGGCTGGTGCGCCATCCCGATGACCGGGGATTTTTTCAGGAAATCCTGCGGGATGACGACGGGCTCTTGCGGCGGTTTGGGCAGGCCTCGTTGTCGATGAGCTACCCCGGTGTCATCAAAGCCTTTCATTACCATGAACGGCAGGACGATTTATGGTTTTTTCCGGTGGGGTCGGGACAAGTTGTGTTGTATGACCAACGGGTGGGATCCGTCACCGCCGGGACTACCCAGGTGCTGTACCCGGGCGAGCATAACCCGCTGCTCATCGTTATTCCGGTTGGGGTGGTCCATGGGTACCGGGTTCTGGGCCGCGATCCGCTGATGATTGTCTATTTTACTACGGAGTCCTATCAACCGGGGAACCCCGACGAGAAGCGGTTGGCGTGGGACGATCCGATTATCGGGTTCGACTGGAACACGCAGTTTCGGTAACCCCAAGGCATTGGCGAGGAGGCTGGTGGGACATGCGGGTGTTGGTGACGGGAGGGTTAGGGTTCATCGGTTCCCACTTGGTGCGGCGTCTGCTGGCTGAGCCAGACCTCGAAGTGGTGAACCTGGATGCCCTGACTTATGCGGGAAATTTGGCTAATCTCGCCGATTGCGCCAGCGATGCGCATTACCGCTGGGAGCGGGTGTCGGTTGCCGACCGCGCCGCCGTGCGGACCGTGTTTGCCCGCTATCAGCCGTTTGATGCGGTCATGCATCTCGCCGCCGAATCGCATGTTGATCGGAGCATTCAAAGCGGGTTGCCATTCGTGGAAACCAACGTGATGGGAACTGCCGTCCTGTTGGAAGCGGCGCGCGAGTACCGCGCGGGGCGGTTTGTCCAGGTCTCGACCGACGAGGTGTACGGCAGCTTGGGGTCGAGCGGTCGGTTTTCCGAATCATCCCCGCTCAACCCCAACAGCCCGTATTCCGCTAGCAAAGCGGGAGGCGACTTGCTGGCCCTGGCGGCTTACCGCACCTATGGCCAGGACGTGGTGGTGACCCGGTGCTCCAATAATTATGGGCCCTACCAGTTTCCTGAGAAACTCATCCCGTTGTGGGTTACCAATGGGATGGAGGATAAGCCTTGGCCGCTTTATGGAGACGGCGCGCAGGTCCGGGACTGGATCCATGTCGCCGACCACGTGGAAGGCTTGTGGCGTGTGCTGCAACACGGACGCAGCGGGGAGATCTATAACCTCGGGGCGCGCAATGAGCGCAGCAACCGGGAAGTGGCGGCGACGCTGCTGGCGATGATGGGCCTTCTGCCGTCGACCTTGGTGCCGGTGGCCGATCGGCCGGGTCATGACCGCCGCTATGCGATTGATCCCAGCAAGGCCGAGTCGGAGCTCGGTTGGCGCCCGCAACACAACTGGGAACCGGCGTTGGCTGAGACCGTGGCCTGGTATCGCACCCATGAGGAGTGGTGGCGGGCGATCAAGAGCGGCGCCTATCGGGAGTACTATCGGGAGCAATACCGGACGCTGGCGACGGTGCGTGCTGAACCCCAGGAGAATCCATGATCCGTCTCTGGTTGGCGGTGTGGATGTCGCGTCTGGCCGGTTGGGCCAGCCGCCTCACGGGCCGGGGGGGAAGCTCGCTGCCGGGTGTGGTGGCGCGCCGCATCGATCCCCGGGTGTTGTCGCGGCTGACCGCCCGCCTGCCGCAAGGGGCGGTACTCTTGACGGGAACCAACGGCAAGACGACCACCTCCGCGCTGACCGCACATCTGTTGCGGGCGCGGGGCTGGCGGGTGATTCATAATCATGCCGGCGCCAATCTGATTCTGGGTCTGACGGCGGCGATGACCCAGGCCGCGCGATGCCGGATCTATCCGCGGGCGGATGTGGCGCTGCTGGAAACGGACGAGGCCACGATGAGCCGGGCATCTTTAGAAACGCGTCCCCGGGCCGTGCTGGTGACCAATTTTTTTCGCGATCAATTGGACCGTTACGGGGAATTGAGCACCACCGTGGCGTTTGCCGCCCGCGGGATTGCCAGCCTGGCAGAGGACGGCTGGCTGGTGCTCAACGCCGATGATCCGCAGGTGGCCCAGCTGGGCGCCGGCCTGCGGCGGGTGGTGTACTACGGGTTGGCGATGCCCAGTCCCGATGGCGCATCGGACTACCAGGCGGTTGACGCGCAATTTTGTCCGCGGTGTGGGCAGAGCCTAACTTATCAACGCCGGTTTTTTGCCCATTTGGGCTGGTATGAATGCGAACCGTGCGGATGGCGGCGGCCCCACCCGGACCTCGCGGTCGAACGCTGGAATCGCGCGGCGGGGGAAGTCGAGTTTGACTGGCGCGGGCACCGCCTGCGGCTGCCGTGGCAGCTTCCCGGCCTCTATAATTTGTATAATTTGGCGGCAGCGGCGGCGATGGCCTTGACTATGGGGATGGTTCCCGAGCAAGTCGAAGCGGCGCTGCAGAACTTTCGCCCCGCATTTGGCCGGATGGAACCGGTCCGGATGGATGGCGCCACGGTATGGCTGGCGCTGGTCAAAAACCCGGTGGGGTTTAACCAAGTCCTGCAGGCGGTCAGCGAAGAACCCGGCTTCAAGGTGGCGGTGCTGCTGATTAATGATCGGTATGCGGATGGCCAGGATGTGTCATGGCTCTGGGATGTGGATTTCGAGGGATGGGTCGGGCGCACCGGGATTGCGGCTTGGTGGGTGGGGGGCATTCGGGCCAGGGACATGGCGGTCCGGCTAAAATATGCAGGGGTGGCGGAGTCGGCGATCACAATCGCAGAAGACCCGGAGAAAGCCTTTGCATCAGCACGCCAGGCGTTTCCGGCGGCGACCACCTACGTGCTGCCGACCTATACGGCGCTGCTGGAGATTCGGCGGTATCTGGCCCGGCGGGGACATGTCAGGCATTTTCGGGAGGGATAGGAGGGCGGCGAGCATCATGGCGCGGAAGCGATGAGCGGTCAGCAGGCACCGCCGGGACGTCCGGTAATTTTCGGAACGGCCGGCCACATCGATCACGGCAAGACCACTTTGACCCGGGCCTTGACCGGACAAAACACCGATCGGTTGCCGGAAGAAAAAGCCCGCGGTATCTCGATTGATTTGGGGTTTGCCCATTTTACCCTGCCCAACGGGCAACGGGTGGCGTTGATTGACGTGCCGGGCCACGAGCGGTTTGTGCGCCATATGGTGGCAGGCGTGCACGGCATGGACGCCGTGCTGCTGGTGGTGGCGGCTGATGAAGGGGTGATGCCGCAGACCCGGGAACATCTGGACATTCTGCAGTTGTTGGGTGTCCGCCACGGGCTGACGGTGATTACCAAGGCCGATCTGGTGGAGGCCGAACTCGTCGATTTGGTGCAGGAAATGGTGAGTGAGTCGCTGGCCGGATCTTTTCTGGCGGAGGCTCCGATAGTCGTGGTGGACGGGGTATCGGGCCGGGGGATGCCGGCGCTGGTCACGGCGTTGGGCGAGCTGGCGCGAAGTGCCGAGGACAGACCCGCCTCCGGGCCGGTGCGTTTGCCGATCGACCGGGTGTTTACGGTCAAAGGATTTGGATCGGTGGTGACCGGAACCCTGGTCAGCGGGACCATCCGGACCGAAACCCCGCTCGAGGTGGTGCCGTCCGGGGAATTGGTGCGGGTGCGGGGTATCGAGGTGCACGGCGCCAAAGTGCGCGACGCGTTCGCGGGACAACGGGTTGCGGTTAATCTGGCCGGTGTCGACCGCAGCCAGATGGCCCGCGGACAAGTTTTGGCCACGCCGGGCACGTTGGCGGGGGCCGAGGTGGTGACGGTTGAACTCGACCTGTTGTTGTCCGCCCCGGCGCTCGATATGAACGCGCGCGTGCATTGCCATATCGGGACCGCCGAAGCGGTTGGACGGGTCTATCTTTACGAAGGGGAGGAAGTGCAGCCGGGGAACCGGACTTACGCCGAATTGCGCCTGGAATCGGTGATGCCGGCCGCGCGGGGCGATCGCTTCCTGGTGCGGTCGTATAGTCCGGTAGTGACCATCGGGGGTGGCCAGGTGTTGGAAGTGGGGATTCGCCACCGCCGCCGGGAACCCGGTTTGCTGACCCGGTTGGCGCGCAGCGCCGCCGCCTCCGATACCGAACTGGCGCTGGACATCCTGTCCACCGCGAAGAAGCCGCTGACCTGGGCAGACCTCTCGGCCGCCGCAGGCCTCGACGTCGGGAGTTTGCGCCAGGCGCTAGCCGGACAAGCCCAATGTCTGTATGATGAAGAACGGTTTTTGTGGTGGGAGCCGGCCCGCAAGGCGTGGGCGGATAACGCCGCAGAACGTGTCCAAGCGTTTCAAACCGCGCATCCCTTGCTGGTCGGGATGCCGCGCGAGAGATTGCGCGCGGAGCTGGCGGAAAACTGGCCGGCGCGCGCGTTTGCATGGGTTTTGGAAGCTTCGCCGCAATTGCGCTTGGATCGGGAGTGGGTCCGGCGGGAAGGGTATCGGCCGGTCCCTGCCCCCTCTGTGGTGGAGACGGTGCGGCAGGTCCTGGAGTCGGTTGAGCGGGACGGGCTAAGGCCGGAGACGCTGGAGACGATACGAGACCGGTTGCAAATCCCACCCGATATTTTCTACGATGTATTGGAACACTTGACCTTGGCCGGCGAAATTGTGCGGCTCGACGACAATTACTATATTTCCCGCCGTGCGCTTGACAGCGGGATCGCCCGGGTGCGGGCGGTTCTGGCCGGGCAAGCGGAGTTGGGCACCGGGGAGCTGAAAGAGGCGTTGGATACGAACCGACGGTTTGCAGTGTTGTTTTTGGAATTGTTGGACGGTTTGCACGTTACCCGGCGCGTGGGCGAAAAACGCGTGTTGCAGGGCTAGGCCGTGCGCATTGAAGTGGCCTGGGCCAAAGTGCCTAAAGGCGGGTTTGGGGAAAGCGGCGACAGCATCGAGCTGGTCGAACGGCCATTGGGCGGCATTACCCTGATCTTGGCTGATGGCCAAGGCTCGGGGCCGGCGGCGCGACGCATCAGCCGGATGGTTGCCATGAAGGCGGTCAGCCTGGTCGCCGACGGGTCGCGGGACGGAGCGGTTGCCCGCGCCGTGCAGGATATGCTCTACACGGCGCGGGAGGGACGGGTGACGGCCACCTTGGCGCTGCTTTCCGCCGACCTGGACACGCGCACCGTGGTCATCTCGCGCAATACCCCGATGCCGGTGGTGGTCTGTCAGGAAGGCCAGGTGTTTCGGGTGGACGGAGCGTCGGACATCATTGGAACCTACCGGCGAACTCGGCCCGCGGTCAGCGAATTGCCGTTGGTTCCCGGCACGGTGCTGCTGACCTATTCTGATGGTGTGGCTAATGCCGGGCGGCGATACGGCAAGAGTCTGGCCTGGGACGAGTGGGACAAGCGCTTGGCCGAGGTGTTGCCAGAGGATCTCGGACAATTCGTCGATCAGGTGCTGCAAGAGGTTTTGGACTTGGATCAAGGGCGTCCCGCGGACGATGTCAGTCTGATGGCGATGGGAGTCAAACAAGATGACGGAACAGCGATCCGACGGCTTCGCGCCAGCATTCCCTAGCCGGGGCATCGTGCTGGCCGGGGTGTGCGCCGCCGGCAAAACCACCATTCAGCGCGGATTGGCGACGTGCGGGATTCCCGCCCGCGCCATCGCCCAGGAGCATTCACTGGTGCCGCGGCTCTACGCTCGCTTTGGCGGGCGTCCCTTGGTGTTTTTGTCTGCCAAATGGGCCACCGTGTGCGGGCGCCGCCCGCGAGCCTCGGGACTGGCGTTTTACCGGATCGAGCAGCAGCGCGTGGCCGACGCCCGCCAGGCGGCGCAGCTGGTGGTGCACACCGACGATTTAAACCCGGCTGAAGTGACGGCGGTGATTTGCGCGTGGTGGGATAGGTGGATAGGGGTTGCGGACTTTTGGGGGGAGGTGCCGGAGGCGATCCGACCCCGCCTGCGAGAGCTCGCCGCCGAGGGAATGGACCCGGCGGAAATCGGCGGGATGGCGCGCGCCGCCCTAAGTCCATCGTCTCCGGTTTCGCGGTTTGACAGGCATTTTAACCCAAGTCTATAATTAACCGATTTTTAAGGGGGCTATGTTATGCGCCGACGGAGCACGATTCTGCTGGCGGTGGTGGTCGCGGTGCTGATTGCGGCGGGCTATTATTTCTCAATCCTCAATCCGATTACCCGTCACCTGACATACGGACTCGACCTCAAAGGCGGGGTCACCGCCACCTATCAGGCCGAACCGACCCCGGGAGCCCCGGTGAATTCCCAAACCATGGCGCGTGCGATGCAGATCATGAGTTTTCGGGTGAATTCGCTCGGGGTCAGTGAACCGGTCGTGCAACAGGTGGGATCGAACCGCATTACCATAGACCTGCCGGGCGTCAAAAACCCCGAACAGGCGCTGGCGTTTCTGGGCAAGACCGCTTTGCTGCAGATCAAGAGTCCGACCGGGCAGGTGCTCTTAACCGGAAACGACCTCAAAACCGCGGCCGGCGCCATCTCGCAAGGACAAAACGTGGTGGAGCTGACCTTTGACGCCAAGGGCACCACCCTCTTCCGGCAGGCGACGACAAAGTACCTGGGCAAAACCTTGCCCATCTACCTGGACGGCAAATTGCTGGAAGCCCCGACCGTGTCACAGGTGATTCCCAACGGGCAGGCTCAGATGACCGGAGGTTTTAAGACCTTAAAAGACGCCCAGCGGATGGCCCTGCTCCTGCAGTCCGGTGCCTTGCCGGTCAACCTCAAGGTGCTTGATGTGCGGACCGTCAGTGCCACGTTGGGACAGGCTGCGGTGCAGGCCAGTAAATTGGCGGCCACGATTGCGATTGTGCTGATTGCACTGGCCATGGTGGTTTGGTACCGGTTGGCGGGGGTGGTGGCGGACATTGCGTTGTTCGTCTATCTGAACCTGATTTTAGGGGCGTTGTGGGCGCTACATGCGGTGGTGACGGTGCCGGGCATCGCCGGCATCATCCTGTCGGTGGGGATGGCGGTTGATGCCAACGTGATCATGTTCGCGCGCATCCGGGAGGAAATGGCCAACGGCAAGACGCCCGGGGCGGCGGTGGCGGGAGGGTATCGCCATGCCATCCGGGCTATTTTGGACTCGCACGTGACAACCTTCTTCTCGTCCCTGATTTTGTTTTATCTGGGCACCGGGGAAGTGCGCGGATTTGCCCTCACCCTGATGATTGGCACGGTCATTTCCTTGTTTACAGCCGTGACGGTAAGCGGCATGATGATCCGGTGGGTCGCCGAAGCGGGCTTAGCCCGCGTGCGTGCGCTATTCGTGGGGTAGGGGGCAGCTCATGCGGTTTCATTTTCGATTTGTCCAGCACGCCCGCACCTGGCTGCTGCTGTCGGGCTTGCTGGTGTTGCTGGGTCTGGGCGCGTTCTTTATACGGGGCTTAAATTACGGCATCGATTTTACCGGCGGCACCCAATTAAATCTATTGTTCAACAAACCGACATCCACCACGGCGATTCAACGGGTCCTCAATGGGGACCATCTGGTGGGCAGCACGGTGGTGTTTATCGGGCCGGGACACCGGAATACGCTGATTACCACCACCGCCATTTCGGAAAGCGAGCGCACGCGGCTGCTCAGCCAATTGCAGCACGGGGTCGGGACCTACCGCGAAATTGCCACCAACCGGGTTTCGTCCATCATCGGGCAGCAGACTGAGCGCCGGGCGCTCTACGCCGTGTTGCTGGCCATGGTGGCCATCGTGCTGTACATGACCATCCGCTTCGAATACCGGTTCGCGCTGGCCGGCATTGTGGCGATGGTGCACGACGTGATTATTACCGTCGGCTTGATTGCGCTGATCCATATCCAACTGACCGAGTATTTCATCATGGCGATTCTGACGATATTCGGGTACTCGATTACCGATAAAATTATTGTGTTCGACCGTATTCGCGAAAAGCTGCCGAAGCGCAAAAAGGGGGAGGCGTTGGAGGAGGTCGTCAACCAAAGTCTGAACCAAGTGCTGGTGCGGTCGATTTACACCTCGACCACCGTGCTGTTTGCTTTGGCCGCCCTGCTCATTTTCGGGGGCAGCACCATCCGTGACTTTGCCTTGACCATGTTCCTGGGCGTGGTGGTGGGCACCTACTCGTCCATATTCGTCGCCAGTCCGGTGTGGCTATATTGGCGCAAACGCGACGACCTGCGCCGGCCCCGGAGACCCGCGCGTCCCGCCTGAGAACGGCCTATGGCCGCGAGCCCGATCCACCGCCTTGCGCGGCGTGATGGTGTGTGCCGAATTCTGCCAACTATTGTCGCCGGGATCGGGCCTAAGCGGCTGACGCCGGCCAACGGCGGACCGGTCTCCGTGCGCGAAGGTGGCCGGTGCCCGCAGCCCTGGCGATCGGGACCGACGCGACGACAAATGCTCGCTAAGCGCGCCTCAATTCCGGTCTAGGACAGCAAGGTCCGGTGTGACCGCGGGCTGGATCGGGTTTTGACCTGGCCGCCAAGCGGTGTCGCCAGGCTTTTGAGGAGTGCGTCGGTTCCGCGACCGGGGCGACATAGCCCCCACGTTTTGGGGCACACTGGCAGCGAGCAAGGAGCGTGCGCAAGCGAGGTGGGAAATTGTGTCCCGGTATCCAGGTTATAAAAAGCCTGCGGCGCAGTGGCCGATGGTTTCACCCGGCAGCGAGTGGGGCTCCGGCCGGAGCAGGGCGCTGGCCGCTGGTGGTGGGGCGGGGGAGGCTCGCATCCGCGTCCGTTCGGGGCCGGCTTGGGGGCTTTTATGATCGGCTTTGGGGTGCCGTTGGCGGGTGCCCTGTTGACGGACTGGCCGTGGCTTTTGGGGATCGTGCTGATGCAGTGGGCACCCACCTTTCCGGCCTGGCCGGGGCTGGGCCATCCCGCGATATCGGCGGGGGAACTTCTGATCCTGGGCGCCGCGGAAATCGTGCTGGCGCGGTGTTTGCCCGGCCCCGGAGGAGATGGCGAGCCCCCGGTGCTTGCCGACTTGGCGGCTTGGCTGTGGCTCTCCTTATACCTCGGCGCCATCCCCGGGACGCTGGCCTGGCAGTTTACCGGCGGACGCGGGGCGGGTGCCCGCTTGCACCGGTTTTTCCAAAGGACCCGGCGCCGGGCGGCGTTGCGCGGTGTGCGAATCGGTTTAGGCGTAACGGTGATTGTCTTGATCGCGACCGGCTGGCTGCCGCGTTGACGCCACAGCTGGCGGGCCGTCGACAAATCCCCCCATGGTATAATGGGACGGCGTCGATACGGCACACTCGGTGACGGGGAGCCGCGAAACCAGGCCGAGGTGGTGAACGTGGGTGACCGGGAGAATGTCGCGCGGAGCGCCAGGTGGGGCCTGGTCGGCAATGTCGCGCTGACGGCGGCAAAACTTGCGGCCGGGGTTTTGGGCAATTCGCGCGCTCTGGTCGCGGATGGCATTCATTCCGCGGGTGATCTGGCGTCGTCGGTGGCGGTGGCGGTGGGGTGGCGCATGGCCCATTTGCCGCCGGATGACGATCACAATTACGGGCACGCCAAAGCCGAGGCGATCGCCCAAAAAGTCGTCGCGGTCCTCTTGATTTTGACGGGATTTCAAATTGGGCGCAATGCCATTTATGCGTTCACGCACCCCGCGCGGGTCTTGCCGGGCGGACTGGCTTTGGCGGTGGCGGCGGGGGCGATGGCCATAAAATGGTTCATGTATCGCACGCAACGGGCAACGGCCCAACAGGCCGGAAGCCACGCCTTGATGGCGTCGGCCCGCGACAATCTGATGGATATCGTCTCCTCGCTGATCGCTACCCTGGCCATTTTGGGGGCGCGGTTGGGCATACCCCATATCGACGCTCTCGGCGCGCTGTTGGTGGCGGGGCTGGTGGTATGGCTGGGAATCGACATTTTTTCGCAAGCGGCCGGCGACCTGATGGACCGGGCCGCCGATCCGGCGCTGGTGGTGGCCATCCGGCAGGCGGCCGAGGCGGTGGAAGGGGTGCGCGCGGTCAATGCCATTCGCAGCCGCATGGCGGGAACGGTTGTGTTGGCGGATTTGGAGATTGAGGTGGATGCCCGCCTGTCGCTTCTCACTGCGCACGGGATTGCGCACGGGGTGGAGGCAGCGGTGCTCCGGGTGCCGCGGGTGGCCGGGGTGACGGTTCACGTCAATCCCGGTGCGGACGGCCGCAATGATTGGGGAGAGCACGGCGGCGACCCCGTCCTAACCCTCGAGGAGGACTAAACAGTGAAATCCCAGGCGTTTTACCTGCGTGCGGTCGATGAGGAGGCGTTGGCGAGACTCGGCCGGGATCTCGGGGTTTCTCCTTTGTTGGCCCGGGTTTTATGGTTGCGCGGCGTGCGTGATCGGCAAGCCTACCGCGACCTGGTGGACGGCGATCCGCCTCTGAGCGCCGCGTCGTGCTTGCCCGACATGGAGCGCGCGGTGGCGGCGATACGGGCCGCCCTGCAAGACGGTCAGCGCATTCGCATCTACGGCGATTACGATGCGGATGGGGTGACCGCCACGGCGGTGATGATGCGCGGGCTGGCGCCGTGGGCCAGGCCGGGGCAGGTCGACTGG
The DNA here is from genome assembly GCA_021797825.1 of Bacillota bacterium. Taxonomy (GTDB): domain Bacteria; phylum Bacillota; class Sulfobacillia; order Sulfobacillales; family Sulfobacillaceae; genus JAJZZA01. The sequence goes on from JAJZZA010000022.1 coordinate 20,786, forward strand.
GAGATACCGAACCGGTTTGACGAAGGCTATGGCCTGCACCCGGAGGCCGTCGAGCGGGCTTTTGCCGACGGGGTCAGGCTGTTGATTACGGTGGACTGCGGATCAAGTTCGCCGGACGCGGCCCGCCTGGCGGCGTTGCGGGGGGTGGGGCTGGTGATTACCGATCACCATGCGCTGGCGGCGGACCTGCCGGTCGCCGCCGCACTGGTCAATCCCGAGCGGATGCCGACCCCTGACCGCTTGTCAGGGGCGGGGGTGGCGTTGCAGGTCATCCGGGCGCTGGCCGGGGAGGATCCGCCCGCGGCTCTGTGGGGGATTGCCGCCATCGGCACGGTGGCCGACGTGGTGCCGCTGATTGGCAGCAACCGGGCGATTGTGCGCCGCGGGTTGGACGCGCTGCGGTCGGGCAGCGTGCCCGGGATTCGGGCGATGTGTGCCGCCGAAGGCCGCGATGCCGCGTATCTGACGGCGGAAGATTTAGGATTTTTCGTGGGCCCGAGATTAAATGCGGCTGGCCGGATGGGAGACGCCAGACCGGCCGTGCTGGCGCTCTTGGCGGATTCCGGGTTGCGAGCGCAACCGTTGGTCGACCAAATGCGGGAGCTCAACCTGGCCCGCCGGGAGACCGAACGGCAGGTGCGGCAAGCAGCCTGGGAGCAGTTGGGCCGCCGGTCGCCGGAGCGCCTGCCCGATTTTGTGGTGGTCGGCGGCGAGGGGTGGCACGAGGGCGTGGTCGGCATTGTCGCGTCGCGCCTTAGGGAAGCGTTAGGCCGTCCGGTGGCCGTTATTAGCTGGGCGGACTCCGAGGGCAAGGGGTCCGCGCGGAGCGTCGAAGGATTCGATTTGATCGGCCATCTGCGCCGGAATCAGGACCTTTTCTTGCGTTTGGGAGGACATGCCGGCGCCGCCGGATTTAGCCTGTCCCGACCGCTTGCGACGGATCAGGGCAATGCTTTGCTGGCCCAGCGGCTGTCGGCCGGCATCCCCGCTGCGGTGCGGGCGCAACACTATTGGGGGACGCCGGTGGATGCGGCGGTGTCCGCCCGGGAAATGACTGCGGGGGATCTCGACGGCATTCGGCGGTTGGAGCCTTTTGGCCGCGGATTCGAGCGTCCCCGCTTTCTGGTGTCGGGTGTGGTGCAATCCGCCCAAACGGTGGGAGCCGGCGGCCATCATTTGCGGCTTGCGCTGGCGGGAGCGCCGCTGGGAGCGATCGCCTTTGGGGAGGGGGACCTCTCGCCGGGCCTGCGGCCGGGCTCGCCGGTGCGGGTGGTGGCCGAAATCGAGTGGCAGCGGTACCGAGGGACCGAGACCCCCGGCTGGCGGGTCAGCCAGGTGCACGGAGCCTCGCCTGCGGTGCCGTGGCAACCGGTAACGCGCAGGGGATCGGCGTCAGCCGCGGACGAGCGCCAGCGCCTGATATACGTGGTGGACAGCCCCCGCGAGCAAATTCGCTGGGCGCGAACGGTGAGCGCGGCGGTCTATCATCCGGCGCGGCCCCCGGGTGAACTGCGGGTGTTGGAGGCCGCCTGCCAGAGCGGAGCGGTGACGCGACTGGTGGTGTCGCAATGGCGCGCGTGGCCGCGCCTTAAAGGGTGGGCGGACGCGGTGGTGTGGCTGGCGGCTCCCCGGCATCAGCTGGCATTGGCCGAAACCGCCGCGCTGCTGGCGCCGGGGGGGTGGCAATGGCTGGATCCCAATCTGGATTCGTCCGGGCTTCGTCAAAAACGCGAGCGACTGGCTCCGGACCGAAATCGTCTGGGACAGGCCTGGCGGCGTTGGACGGCGGGCCGGATGGGGCTTCAAATCGGCCGCGAAATTTTTGCCGAGTTGCAGTTGGTGCCGGGTCAGACGCCGGTCGGCAAACGCTCGTTGACGGAGAGTTTCAGTTATGCGATGGCACGCCATCAGCAAGCCTTGGAAGCAGAAAGCTGGCAATCGCCTATGATGGGGTGGGGGGCGGAGGAAGGAGAACGCGGCGGATGGCGTGGTTAGAGTATGTGCGGGAGATTCCCGATTTCCCCAGACCCGGGGTGCTGTTTCGGGATGTGTTGCCGGTGTTGGCGGATCGCGAGGTCTGGCGGGAAGTGGTGACGCTTATGGCCGACGCCGCGGCGCCGTGGCAACCTGACGTGATTGCCGCGCCCGAGGCGCGGGGGTTCGTGTTGGCGGGCGCCTTGGCCGACCGCCTTCAAACCGGGGTGGTGCTGGCGCGAAAGGCGGGCAAATTGCCGCCGCCTGTTGTGTCGGCGGAGTATACGTTAGAATATGGCGACAACCGTTTGGAAATTGAGGCGTGGGACCGTTTGGCAAATCGCCGCGTGGTGCTGGTGGACGATGTGCTGGCGACCGGGGGAACGGTGCGGGCGGCAACCCGCCTCATTGCGGAATTGGGCGGCATCGTGGTGGGCTATGTGTTCCTGATTGAACTGGCGGCCCTGGGCGGTCGGGCCCGCCTGGGACCCGGAGCGGAGATTCGCTCGCTGGCGACGCGTTAACGGCGGCGCGTTCCGGGCTTGGCACAATATGGCCGGGGAAAGGAGGGAACGAACATGACGGCGGTCGAACTGGTGGAGAGATTCGGGTTTCGTCCGAATACACCGGAGGCGGACACGATTGTCAAGGCGATGGAGTTTGCCAAAGTTGCGCACCAAGGGCAAAGCCGGGCGTCGGGCGACCCCTACTTTGCCCACCCGATTGCGGTCGCCACAATTTTGGCCGAATTGCGGATGGATGTGCCGACGCTAACCGCGGCGCTCCTGCACGATGTGGTGGAGGACACCAATTTTTCAGTGGCCGACATCGAGGAACGGTTTGGCGCGGAAGTCGCCCAGCTGGTGGACGGGGTGACCAAGCTGGATCGCCTGGAAGTCCGCACGCGCGAAGAGGAGCAGGCCGAAAATCTTCGCAAGATGTTGCTGGCGATGGCCAAAGACATCCGGGTGATCCTGATCAAACTGGCGGATCGGTTGCATAATATGCGCACGCTAAAACACCTGGGCGCCGACCGGGTGCAGCGGATTGCGCACGAAACCATGGACATTTATGCGCCGATGGCGCATCGTTTAGGAATCTTTCGGATTAAATGGGAACTCGAGGACCTGGCTTTTCAACACTTGCAGCCCGAGGCCTTTCAGCAAATGAAGGATAGTGTCTCCCGCAAGCGGCAGGAACGGGAGCGGGTGGTCGACGAGGTGATCCTCGACTTAAAGGAGCGCCTGGAGTCGATGGGGGTGGTGGCGGAAGTCTCCGGACGCGCGAAACACCTCTATAGCATTTATCAAAAAATGGTCAAGCAGGGGAAGGATTTTGCCCAAATTTACGACTTGGTGGCCGTGCGGGTGCTGGTGGAATCGGTGAAGGACTGTTATGCCGTATTGGGGTTGGTGCATTCCCTGTGGAAACCGATGCCGGGACGGTTCAAGGATTACATCGCCATGCCCAAGTCCAATCTCTATCAGAGTTTGCACACCACGGTGATAGGTCCTCAGGGCGACCCGCTGGAAGTCCAGATCCGCACCTTCGAGATGCACCACACGGCTGAATACGGGATTGCCGCGCACTGGCGTTACAAAGAAGGCGGCAAACCGGACCGGGATTTCGAACAGAAACTGTCGTGGCTGCGCCAACTGTTGGAGTGGCAGCGCGATATGCGCGATGCCAGTGAATTCATGGAAACCTTGCGGGTGGATCTGTTTAGCGACGAGGTGTTTGTGTTCACGCCCAAGGGCGACGTGTTGGGTTTGCCGGCCGGGGCGACGCCCGTCGATTTCGCCTATCGCATTCATACCGATATCGGCAACCATTGTGTGGGCGCCAAAGTCAACGGGCGCATCGTGCCTCTGGCCACGCCGCTGGAAAGCGGCGATATTGTGGAAGTGCTGGTGAACCGGAAATCGCCCGGACCCAGTCCGGACTGGCTGGCCGTGGCCCGCACGTCGCAGGCCAAGAGCCGGATTCGTCAGTGGCTCCGGCGAGAGCGCCGCCAGGAGCACTTGGTGCGGGGCCAGGATCTGCTGAACAAGGAATTGCGGCGGGCCGGCCTCGACATCGCCAATGACCGGATGATCGATGTGGTCAAACGGTTGGGATACGGCAACGCCGAAGAGCTGGCCATTAATATCAGCGACGGCACCGTCAACCCGGTGCAGGCGGTGTCGCGCATGCGCGATGAAATGGCCCGGCTGGTGGGGTCGGCGGTGACCCCGGTGCAGACTCCGCCCGTGCGTCGCCCGGACCGGCCGACTTCGACTCCCGGCTCCGATATTTTGGTCCGTGGCCAGGGACGTATGCTGACCCGGCTGGCGCGGTGCTGCCAACCGGTCCCGGGCGACCCGATTATCGGATTTCTGACTCGCGGCCGGGGTGTGTCGGTCCATCGCATTGGCTGTCCCAATGAGCGGGACCTGGGGCGGGAACCCGATCGGCTGATTGAGGTGAGTTGGGATGTGCGCGAGGCGGAATTGGCCCCGCACCCGGTGGAATTGGCGGTGCACGCCTGGGATCGCGCCGGCCTTTTGGCCGATGTCGCCAACGTGGTGGCCGATTCCAACATCATTTCGGCCAAGGCGCGCGGGTTTCGCGATCGGACCGCCGTGGTCAATGTGCGGCTGGAAGTGCGCAATCTCGCCCAACTCACCCATATTATCGACCGCCTGGAAAGCCTGCCGTATGTAAAAAGCGTGGAACGGGTCAGCCGGGAGCGAACCTAGACATGCGCGCGGTGGTGCAGCGGGTGCGCCAGGCGTCGGTGCGGGTGGGGGCCAGCCGCGTCGGCGCGATTGGCCTGGGACTGGTCGTGCTGGTCGCGGTGGGGTCGGCGGACACGGCCGACGACGCCCGCTGGTTGGCGCACAAGGTCGCGGGGCTCAGGGTCTTTCCCGATGACCGCGGGCGGATGGGCCACAGCGTGCGCGATGTTGGGGGCAGCCTGCTGGTCATCTCGCAGTTTACCCTGTATGGCGACGTCTCCCGCGGGTTCCGGCCGGATTTTGCCCGGGCCGCCCCGGCGGAAGCGGCCGAGACGCTGTATGTGGCCTTCGTTGAGGCCTGTCGGGCCGAAAAGCTCGCGGTGGCGACCGGGGTATTTCGGGCCGAAATGGAAGTTGAGTTGCTGAATTGGGGACCGGTCAGCCTGGTTATCGAGTCGCCCGAAGGGGGATTAGCGTGATACAACCGGAACTGCAAAGACCGCGAGGGACGCGGGATATCCTTCCGCCGGAGTCGTGGCGGGTGGAAAAATTTCGTGAGATTGTCTTCGCCATGGCGACCCGCTACGGGTTCGAGCCGATGGAGACGCCGATTTTTGAACGGAGCCCGGTATTTCTGCGGGTTGGCGAAGCCACCGATATTGTGCAGCATGAACGGTATCGGTTTACCGACGCCGGGGGCGACGACTTGACCCTGCGGCCGGAGGGGACTGCGGCGGTGGCCCGCGCGTATATCGAAAACGGGCTCAGCATGGCTCCACAGCCGGTGCGGCTGTTCTACTGGGGCCCCATGTTCCGCAGAGAAAATCCGCAAGCGGAGCGATACCGGCAGCACACCCAATTTGGGGTGGAACTCTATGGCTCGCCGGGCCCGCCAGCGGACGCGGAGGTGATTGCGCTGGCCACGGCGGCAGTGGAGGCGGTGGGACTGCGCGGACCGGTGGTGCGCGTGAACTCGATTGGCTGTGACGTCTGCCGTCCCGCCTATCGCGACGCGCTGGTGCACTATTATCGCGGCCGTCAGGCGGAATTGTGCGCGGATTGCCACGCGCGTCTCGACAAAAATCCGCTCCGCTTGTTGGACTGCAAGGTCGATGTGGCCATTCGCGCGCAGGCCCCCGACCTGGCGGAGTTCTGGTGCGACGCATGCCGCGCTCACTATCAAGCGGTCGAAGCGCTGGTGGTCGGCGCGGGCCGAGACATCCGGCGGGATCCGCATCTGGTGCGCGGTCTCGACTACTACACGCGCACGGTCTTTGAGGTGGGTCACCCCCAACTTGGGACCGGGGTGGCACTGTTCGGGGGAGGGCGTTACGACGGTCTCACCGGGGGTATGGGAGCGCCGGCGGTTCCGGCGGTGGGATTCGGGATGGGAGTGGAGCGCATGCTGTCGGCGGTCCGCGAGCATTTCCCGGTGCCGTCGGTGGCCCGGGTCTACGTGGCCCATCTGCCGGGATTTGAAACGACCGCTTGGCGGCTGGCCGAGGACCTGCGGCAGGCGGGTTTTTGCGCGGAGAGCGATCTGCTGAACCGGTCCTTAAAGGCGCAGTTAAAAGATGCCGGCCGGCGTGCCCGGTTTGCCTTGCTTGTCGGGGGCAGGGAGTGGGACAATGGGTTGGTCGTGGCCCGCGACCTCACCACCGGCACCCAAGAGACGGTGCCCCGGGACCAGGTCGCGGTCTATTTGGCGGGCAACGGGATGAAGTAGGGGGCTAAGGGAAATGGCGGGGCGGACCCATTACATAGCGGAGATATCGGAGCAAAACATCGGGCAGCGGGTGACCGTGGCTGGCTGGGTGCATCGGCGACGGGACCATGGCGGCCTGATTTTCATTGATTTGCGCGATCGCAGCGGTCTGCTGCAAATTGTCGCCGAGCCAGGCCAGACTGATGTGTTTGAAACCCTGGCGCGTGTGCGGGGCGAGTACGTGATGCGCGTGCACGGGGTGGTGGGCCCGCGCCCGTCCGGCATGGCCAATCCGGAACTGGCCTCGGGATCGATAGAGATTCGGCCCCAGGCCGTCGAAATTTTGGCGGAATCCAAGACACCGCCCTTTATGCCGAGCGAAGCCGAAGCGGTGGATGAACTGGTGCGTCTTAAATACCGGTATCTCGACCTGCGGCGGCCCGGACTTTTGGGCCATTTCCTGCTGCGGGACCGGGTGTTGCACGCGGTTCGCCGGTTTTTTCACGACCACGGGTTTTTGGATGTGGAGACCCCGGCACTGGCGCGTTCCACCCCGGAGGGCGCCCGGGATTTTCTGGTGCCCAGCCGGGTTCAAGCTGGTCGTTTTTACGCCTTGCCGCAAAGTCCGCAAATTTTTAAGCAACTGCTGATGGTGGCGGGCTTTGACCGGTATTACCAGATAGCCAAAGTCTTTCGTGATGAGGACTTGCGAGCCGATCGGCAGCCGGAGTTTACCCAGATCGATGTTGAGATGTCATTTATGGATCGCGATCAGATTTTGGACCTGATGGAAGCGATGCTGCACCAGGTATTTCAGGAGGCGCTGGGCACCACCTTGGAGCCGTTTGTGCGCATGAGCTGGCGGGACGCGATGCGGCTTTATGGTTCGGACAAACCTGACCTCCGCGCCGGGGAACCGCTGTGTGATTTGACGCAAGCGGCCCGCACCGTGGCTTGGGAGGTTTTGGCCACCGCGCCAGCGGTCGCCGGAGTGTTGGTTCGCCAGTTGGCCCCGTCGCGCAGGCAACTGGACGGCTGGGTGGCCCAAGCCCGCCAACTCGGCGCCCCCGGCCTGCTGTGGATTGTCCGCGAGGCGCGGGAGACCCGCTCATCGGGTCATAAGCTGCTGGGGGCGCAAGGCGTCGAGCGGCTGGCGGATGCCGCCGGCCTGCTTGACGGCGACACCCTCCTGGTCGCCGCCGGTGAGGATCCCGCCGCCTTCCGGCTGGCTGGACAACTGCGGCTTGAGATAGCCCGCCAGCTCGATCGGGTAATGCCCGGATTCAAGTTCCTGTGGGTGACCGACTTCCCGCTCTTTGAATGGTCGGACGAAGAGGGCCGTCTGGTTTCGGCCCATCACCCCTTTACCATGCCGCACGCGGACGACCTGGCCATTTTGGAGGATTCCCCGTTGGAAGTCCGCTCGGAGGCTTACGACGTGGTGTTGAACGGGTCCGAACTGGCGTCGGGAAGTCTTCGCATTTATCAGCCTGAACTGCAATCACGGATCTTTTCGGTCCTAGGCCTCTCTGCCGAGGAGATCGATGCGAAATTCGGGTTTCTGCTGCAGGCCTTTCAATATGGGGCTCCCCCGCATGGCGGCATCGCTTTTGGCCTCGACCGGCTGGTCATGCTGATGGCCGGTGCCAAAAGTCTGCGCGACGTCATCGCCTTTCCGAAGACCGCGCGGGGAACCGATCCGCTGACCGACGCCCCGAGCCTGGTCGACAGGCGGCAACTCTCGGAGCTCCACCTGGGCGTGACGCAGTGAGGAGCATACCGGAAATCAACACGAATGGTCCTATTCCGCAGGGCCATTCGTGCAACTGGCGCCGCGGCTAGCGGACGGCGGTGGGAACAATGAGGTCGACCAGTCCGATGATAAACGCGGCGAGTAGTGCGCCGAGAATGGTCACATGCATGCCGGGCACAACCAGCTGGACCATGTAAATCACCCCGGCCGAGACCAAGAACCCCACCAGCCCGCGCCCGTACGGCGAAATGGCCTTGCCGAACATCGCTTCGAGAATGTATCCCACCAGGGCAATAACCAAGGCAGCCAGCAGGGCGGACCAAAACCCCAAGTGCGAAAAGCCGGGTACGACGTACCCCAGCAGCATCAAGACAATCGTCGCCATCACGAATCGCACGACAGCTCCCACCCAACTCACATGGGTTCACCTCCTTGGCCGCTAGTGTGGCGGACCGGGACGAAAATATTCGCGTGATACTTTACGTCCGGGCGGCAGAGACTAACGGTGGCGGCTTTGGCCGCGACTTAACGAGGAGGCGATACTCGTGGCTAAGAACGTTCCCGCGTCTTTTCAGGACCTGAAAAAACGGGCGGTGGAGCGCATTCAGAACGGAGATCGCGACGTCCGTGCCAACATTATCGAGATGGGCGACGCCATGCTCGAAGCCGGTGTCGAGGCGAAAACGGCCCAGGATCGACTGGCCCAGCAAGCCTGGAAAGCCAGCGGCCCCAAGGATAAGGAAGTGCTGGCCGGCATGGTGGAGAAAATGGCGAAAGACGAGGCCGAACTCTCGTAACGAACTCGCCGGGGGCCGGCAAGGCGAACAGCGTCTTGCCGGGCCGCCGGCGGGTTGTGGCGACCAGTTGCGGAGTCGGCTGCCAGGGTTTATAATAAGGTCAATCGAATTCCTGCGGTGTGCGTGGCCAGACCGATATGTTTTGAGCCAACATCAAAACATAGGGAGCCCGATCCGAAGTTAATGGCCGTCCTGCCCCGAAATCAGGGGACTGCGAAAATTAGCCGGAGGTACCCACCTGCTTGTCGAGCAGGTTCAAAACGTCGGAAGCAACGGCATTGCGGGGTGCAGCAAAGAGGAGGTCCGGCGAGGATCTCCTCTTTCCTGGCGGTCGTGGCGGGAGCCATCCGCCCGCACGGCGAACCGACACGGCGATAACCGCGCGGCGCTCCTCGGGCTGGCGGATTTCGGCGAGGTCGCATAATATTCTTAGGGAAGCAACGAGGAGGACTGATTGTGGCAGGAAATGTGGTAGTGGCTGACCAAGGGACGTTCGACGGCATTATCGGTCAGCCGGGCATCCCGGTGATTGTGGACTTTTGGGCGGCATGGTGCGTTCCGTGCCGCATGATTGCTCCGGTGCTCGACGAATTGGCGACGGAACGCGGTGACCAGATCATGGTGGTGAAAGTCAACGTCGACGAAAATCCGGTGCTGGCGGCGCGATACGGCATCATGAGCATCCCGACCGTGGTTCGCTTTCAAGACGGCCAGGAGGCCTCGCGGGCCGTTGGCGCGTTGCCTAAGGCGCAGTTGTTGCGCAAGCTGGGCGTATGAGTGATTGGGTCGACTTGCGCTCGGACACCGTCACGCGCCCGTCGCCCGCGATGCGAGACGCCATGGCTGGTGCCGAGGTGGGCGACGACGTCTATGGCGAAGACCCGACCGTAAATCGGTTGCAAGCCGTGGTGGCCGAACGGTTGGGTTTTGAGGCGGCGCTTTTCGTGCCCAGCGGCACCATGGCCAATCAACTGGCGGTGCTGGCCCATACCGAGCGGGGGGATGAAGTGTTCATCCACCAAGACAGCCACGTCTACTATTACGAGGGCGGGGCGGCGGCGCTGTGGGCAGGGGCTACCCTCTCCCTGTTGACCGGTGCGGAAGGGCTAGTCGATCCCGAACGGTTGGAGCAGGCGATTCGGCCGGCCAATATCCACCATCCCCGCCCGCGCCTGTTGATTCTGGAAAACAGTCACAACCGCGCGGGCGGGGCCGCATTGGCGGTCGAGCGTCTGCGTCCGGTGTTGGCGGTGGCGCGCGCCCATGGCCTGTTCATCCATGTCGACGGGGCGCGCTTATATAATGCCGCGGTGGCGTTGGGCGTGGATGTCCGGGCCCTGACGGCCGGGGCCGATTCGGTGGCGCTTTGCCTGTCCAAGGGACTCGGGGCCCCGGTCGGGTCGCTGTTAGCGGGGTCGCGCGCGCTGATCGACCGGGCCCGAACCTATCGCAAATGGCTGGGCGGAGGCATGCGCCAAGCCGGAATTTTGGCCGCCGCCGGTCTCTTGGCGCTGGACAACGTGGCGCGCTTGGCGGACGACCATGCCCGGGCCGGCCGGTTGCAGGCCGAGCTGGCCGCGCGCGGCTTTGACGCCTGGAGGCCGTCGGTGCCGACCAACATGGTGATGGTGGATTTGCCGGGGTCCGCTGCCGCGTTCGCGGCCCAGGCCCGAAATCACGGGGTTTTGGTCGGGGCCATGGGCCCTCGCCGTTTGCGGCTGGTTACCCATCTCGATATCCACGACGATCAGGTTCATCGTGCGATCGCGGTCTTTGACCGCTTGGCCGGGGAGGCCGAACATGCCGGATGATTTGTTTTCGCAATCAGGCAACGCGGCCCGCGAGGCAGCGGCCCCGTTAGCCTGGCGGCTCCGGCCGGTGCAGTTGGCGGACGTCATTGGGCAAGAGCACCTGACCGGCCCGGGCGGGGTGCTGCAGGGTCTGAGCCGGGCCCGCCTGCGCTCGGCCATTTTTTATGGTCCGCCCGGCACCGGCAAGACGACGACCGCCCGGATTCTGGCGAATGCGCAAAAAATGGCCTGGGTGGCGCTTTCGGCGGTTGACACCAGCATCGCCGACATCCGCCAAGCAGCCGAACGGGCGCGGGAGCGATGGGGTCTGGAGCAACGGGGCACGGTCCTCTTTTTGGATGAAATTCATCGGTTTAACAAGGCTCAGCAGGATGTGCTGCTGCCCCAGGTCGAGCAGGGGACGTTTGTGCTGTTGGGGGCCACCACCGAGAATCCGTGGGTGGCGCTCAATCCGGCTTTGCTGTCGCGCTGTCTGTTGGTGGAGTTCCGCCCACTGGGTCCGGCGGATCTGGTGCGGGTGCTGGAGCGGGCCTGGAGCCGTCACCAGGAGTGGTGGCCCACCGGTTCGGTGGAGCCGGGGGTCTTTTTCGAAATCGCCTGGCGGGCCAGCGGGGACGCGCGGCTGGCGATCGGTTTGCTGGAACGGCTTGCGGTGCTGGCGGACGCCCGGCAACAGGATCGCCTGACCAGGGAGATGGTCAACGAGTTGTCGCGGGATTCCGCCCACTACCATGATCGCGGCGACCGCCATTACGATTTGGCTTCGGCTTTGATCAAGAGCATCCGCGGTTGCGATCCGGACGCGGCGCTGTACTGGTTTGGCCGTCTTTTGGCCGGCGGCGAAGACCCCCGTTTTATCGCCCGCCGTCTCTTGGTGCACGCCGCGGAGGATGTTGGCCTGGCCGATCCCCGGGCTTTGCTGGTGGCGCAGGCGGCGTGGACCGCGTTGCAAGCGGTGGGTTTGCCGGAGGCGCGGATTCCGCTGGCGGAGGCGGTGCTGTATTTGGCACTGGCGCCCAAGTCGCACAGCGTGGTGGCGGCTTTGGCGGCGATGGACGAGACGGTGGCGCGGTGGCCGGGGGCGCCGGTGCCCGATGATTTGCGCGACCGTCATTACCGGCCGGATTTACCCGCCGCCTACCGCTACCCGCACGCCGCCGCCGGACATTTCTTGCCGGATCCGCATCTGCCCCCCGAGTTGGCCGGGCGCATTCTTTACCAGTCCGGCGAGTTGGGCGAAGAGCCGCAGCTGGCCCGCGAATTGCCGAGATGGCGGGCGGAACGCGCCGCCGCGGCGGCTTCGCCGGAACCGCGCGGCTAACCTGCCGGGGTCCAAAATGCGCGAGCGGCGATGTGTGAATGTTCTGTCTTGGGCCGGATATGACGGCAGTGGCCGAGGCCTGTTGTATACTCCCCTTAGGCACGTGTCGAACCGCCCGAGGACGGGCCCTCCGACGCGCGTCCTGACTACTGGTCGGAGGGGATAAGGATGGCCCAGCCGGTTTCAAGTGGAACCACTCGGCCCGCGGCGCGCCGCAAGAAGATGCCGTATTGGGTCGAGCCGCTGACAACGTTGGTGGTTTTGGGTACTTGGTTGCTGTACTCGCTGTGGGAAGTGCTATTCCACAATACCGGAACCTATCACAACTATATTTCGCCCTATTTTTCGCCAGGCATTGCCGGGTGGTTTGGATGGCACATTCTGACCGCGTTGTATGTCGCCTGGGTGCCGTTTTTGTTTCGGTTTACCTGTTACTACTACCGCAAGGAATATTACCGCGGGTTTTTCTGGGATCCGCCGGGATGCGCCGCCGCCGACGCTCCGCGCAAGCGATACAGCGGGGAAACCAAATGGCCGCTGAAGATTAACAACCTGCACCGGTACGCCTGGTTTCTGGCGCTTATCGTGCTGCTCTTTTTGTGGAAGGATGCGGTCGAGGCGTTCATCTTTCCCCACCATGGCTTCGAAGTGCGGGTAGGAAGCCTTATCCTGCTGGTCAATGTGGTGCTGTTGACGTTTTACACCTTTTCCTGTCATGCCTTTCGGCACATGGTGGGAGGACGCCGGGACTGCTTTTCGTGCGGAGGCAAGCCGTCGCAGAGCTATCGCTTCTGGTCGCGGGTTTCCCGCTGGAACGCGTTTCACGGCGCTTGGGCCTGGGCATCGCTGTTTTCGGTGTGGGCGGCCGACCTGTATGTGCGTCTCTTGCTGATGGGTGTCATTCACGATGCGAGGTTATTCTGACATGACGACAGAGACATTGGAAACACACCAATATGACGTGATTGTGATCGGCGCCGGCGGATCGGGACTTCGCGCGGCGGTGGCCGCCGCCGAAGGCGGGCTGAAGGTGGCGGTCATTACCAAATCGTTGTTAGGCAAGGCCCATACGGTGATGGCGGAGGGCGGGGCGGCCGCCTCGTTTGGCAACCTGGACGCGCCGGATGGCTGGGAGACCCACTTTTACGACACCATGCGCAGCGGGCACTTTATCAACAACTACCGCGCCGTGGAGATTTTTGCCCTGGAAGCGCCGGATCGGGTTCTCGAACTCGAAGAGTGGGGAGCGGTGTTCGACCGCACGTCCGCAGGACGCATCATGCAGCGCGCGTTCGGCGCCCATAGTTTTCGCCGCTTGTGCCACATCGGCGATCACACCGGGCTGGAATTGCTGCGCACGATGCAGTACAAGAGCATTCACTCCGGAATCGACTTTTTTATGGAGGTCACCCTGACCACCCTGCTAAAAGATGGCGAACGGGTGGCGGGGGCTTTTGGCTATTACCGGGCTGACGGGCGGTTTGTACTGTTTCGGGCCAAAGCGGTGATACTATCGACCGGGGGCTGGGGAAGAATTTACAAGATTACCTCCAATTCCTGGGAGAGCACCGGCGACGGCGCCGCCATGGCGTTTCGCGCCGGCGCCGACCTGACGGACATGGAGATGGTGCAGTTTCATCCCACCGGGATGGTGTGGCCGCCGGGAGTGCGCGGCCTGCTGGTGACCGAGGGGGTTCGGGGCGAAGGCGGACTGCTTTACAACTCGGAGGGCGAACGCTTCATGGAGCGCTATGACCCCGCACGCATGGAACTGTCGTCCCGCGACGTGGTGGCGCGCTCCATCTTCAAAGAAGTTCAAGCCGGCCGGGGAACGCCCCACGGGGGGGCCTGGCTGGATATCTCCCACAAAGGCGCGGAGTACGTCAAGCGCAAGCTGCCGGCGATGTACGAGCAGTTTTTGACCCTGGCTGATTTGGACATCACCCGCGAGCGATTCGAGGTGGCCCCTACCTGCCACTACACCATGGGTGGCATCCGTGTCGATGCCGAGAGCTGCGCGTCGAGCGTGCCGGGGCTGTTTGCCGCCGGCGAGGTGGCAGCCGGGTTGCATGGCGCCAATCGGCTGGGGGGCAACTCGCTGACCGATCTGCTGGTGTTTGGCCGCCGCGCCGGTTTGGGGGCCAGTGCCTACGTGCAGGCCTGGCAAGGGGACGCGCCCAAGGTGGACCAGGCGACCGTTGAGGCCGAGATGGTCCGCATTGTCGCACCCTTCCAACGCAGCGAGGGGATTAATCCCTATCAGCTTCACCAACAGTTGCAGGAACTCATGACGGTTCATGCCGGGATTATGCGTTCCGGTGACGTGCTGGCGGAAGGTCTGGAAAAAATCTTGGACCTTAAGGACCGTGCGCGGCAGATGATGGCGGCGGGGTCGCGCACCTACAATCCGGGATGGCACGCGGTGTTCGATGTGGAAAACATGCTGCTGTTGTGTGAAGGGATTGTGCGCAGCGCCCTCGAACGCAAAGAGAGCCGGGGGGCCCATTGGCGCACCGACTATCCCGACGAGCTGGAGGAGTTTCAGCGCGTCAATTATGTCGAGTCGTATCGTGACGGGGAGATTCAGGTGCGGACCGAAGCGGTTTCCCCCATGCCGGAACGGTTGGCGAAACTGTTTACCTACGGCAAGGCGCCCGGCCTGGTGTCCCCGGCGGAGAGGGAGGCAATGGGATGAGCGAAGGCATTACGCTGAGCGTCTGGCGCGGAGACAAAGACGGTGGCGAGGAAGTCGGCTATCAAGTTCCGGCAGTTCCGGGAATGGTGGTGTTGGATGCGCTGCATTGGGTGCAGCAAAACGCCCAACCGGATCTGGCGGTGCGCTGGAACTGCAAGGCGGCCCATTGCGGATCGTGCGGGGCCGAGGTCAATGGCGAACCGAAGCTTTTGTGCAAGACGCGGTTGGATGATTACGCCGGGGAAACGGTGCGGGTGCGGCCGATGGCGACTTTTCCCGTCATCAAGGACTTAGTGACCGACGTGTCGTGGAATTACCAGGTTGCCGAACAAATCCCCCCGTTGGATCCGGCGGTGCCGGCTCCATTTACCATGTATCAGGAAGACGCGTCCAGGGTTCAGGAATTTCACCGCTGTATCGAGTGTTTTTTGTGCCAGGACACCTGTCATGTGCTGCGTAACCATGACGGGACGGACAAGTATTTCGGGCCGCGGTTTATGGTAAAAATCGCCGAGTACGAAATGCACGCGGTTGACCAAGGCGACCGGGTGCCGCTTTTGGCGCAGGCGGCCGGGCTTAACATGTGCAATGTCACCAAGTGCTGCACGGAGGTCTGCCCGCAGCACATCCGGATTACCGACAATGCCATCATCCCGTTGAAAGAACGGGTGGTGGATCGCTACTACGACCCGATTAGGACGCTGTTTCGCCGACTTGCCGGCAGATAACGGTTGGCAGCAAACCGCCCCGCTCAGCCTCAGCCGGATTGCGGCGGAGGCGCGAGCGGGGCGGCCGCATACTGAACACGCTCTGGCCAAGGAATGGACGAATGGGAGGGGATGGCATGACCGCGTCATGGAAACATTGGCTAGCGGCCGGGGCGGTGGCGGTGCTGGGGCTGGCGGGTTGCGGACGGTCCGCCGGTTCTTCAGCGCACCCGGCCCCCCACACCCCAAAGACACCGGCCAAGCAGGCGGCGGGAAAGAAAAGTGCGCCGATCCCTTGGCATAGTCAGGGGTCCTCGCCGATTTTGCCGGGCGATGTCCTCATCGCCGATTCGCACAACAACCGGATTCTGCTGGTGACGCCGCAGAAAAAGATCGTTTGGCAGTTTCCCTCGCCTGGCCAACCCTCACCGCTGCACGATGACGACGACGTCTTCTTCGGCCCCCATTGGGACGAAATCATCACCAACCAGGAAGGGTACGATGTCGTTTCAATTATCAATTTCAAGACCAAGCGGGTGGTTTGGAATTACGGACACGGCGGCCAGCCCGGCAGTGCGCCGGGGTACCTGCACACCCCGGACGATGCCTTCTTGTACAACAGTCCGCAAGGGCAGTACGTTACCGTGGCGGACATCGCCAATCAACGCATCCTGTTCATCCGCCGGTCCACCCACCAGATTTTCAAACAGTACGGTCAGACCGGCGTCCAGACCATCAACCCGCCGGCCACCTATTCCGCGCCCAACGGAGATTTTCCCGCGCCCAACGGCGGCATGCTGGTCACCCAAATCAATGGCAACGACGCCATCTTGCTGAACCGCAACAATCAGGTCGTCTGGACGGTCCATTTTCCTCCCCAGTTCTATTATCCTTCGGATGCCAATTTTACCCCCCACGGCAACATCATCGTGGCGTTTTACACCAATCCGGGCGCCCTGATCAAAATGTCTCCCGCCGGGAAAGTGCTCTGGCAGTATTCTTTGAGCTCGGGCCCGGGCAAACTCAACAAGCCGTCGCTGGCGGTGGAACTCCCCAACGGCATGATTATGGTCAACGACGACCACAACGACCGGGTGATAATCATCAATCCCCAGACCAAGCAGATTGTCTGGCAATATGGACATACCGGGGTTCCGGGCACCGCCCCGGGATATCTCAATGTTCCCGACGGCATGGACTTCTTGCCGGCGGGAATTGTTCCCGGCGGGCATAACCCGGTTGGCCATCATTTGTGGAGCTACCCCGGCGAAGGCCGCTAGTCCCCGGTGAGCTCCGGCGCAAGGCCCGGACACCGGATGGCGGGCGTATCCTGGCGATGAGAGCCCGCCGGCGCATCTGGCCACCGCGGTGCCACGCATAGCCTGCCCAAAAGACCGGGGCCGCCGTGACGGCTCCCCTCGAGCCCGTGGCACCTATATCGCGATGAACCGCATTGAAAGCCCGCTATGGCGGGCGCGGGAGCGCCAGCGTGGCTGCATCCTTTCCCGAGACAGGCCGCCCTCAACTTTTGATCACAAGCGGCGTCAGCTACCCGATTGACACAAACCATCACCATTACTAGACTAGACTTAGCTAAGTTTAGGGAGGAGAGGCTGTTGAAGTCGGTAAACGTGCATGAAGCGAAGACGAACCTGTCCCGATTATTGGAGGAAGTCAGTCAAGGCGCCGAGGTGACCATTGCCCGAGCTGGGAAACCGGTCGCTCGCTTGGTGCCTTTTGAAAAACCAGAAGGAGTCAAGCGTGTGCCCGGATTTCTCCGGGGGAAGATTCGTATTGCCGACGATTTTGACGGTCCTCTGCCACCTGACCTTCAAGCCGGATTCGAAGGGGCAGACTCGTGAGGTTACTGCTGGATACTCACGTCTTTTTATGGTACGTGGCCGATTCCCGCGAATTGTCCGAGCGGACGCGCGAAATCATTGCTAAGGCCGATGAGGTATTCGTCAGTGCGGCCTCAATATGGGAAGCGGCGATTAAAGTTGGACTGGGTAAGCTGGAGGCACCTCTCGCTGACTTGGTGTCAGGCATTTCCGCAAGCGGGTTCCAGGAGCTACCCGTGATTTGCCGTCATGCCATTTTGGTGGCCAGCCTGCCTCAGGTTCACCGTGATCCGTTCGACCGTCTTTTGATCGCCCAGGCTATCGACGGTCCACTGAAACTGCTGACGGCGGATCCGGTTTTCAGGGAATACACCGAGCTAGCAGAACTCGTATTCTAACGACGTAATGGTGCCAGTGGCCGGATACGGGGGGTTAAAACAGTTTCCTAACACTTTACTTATGGTTATCCATTGTTGTAATGGATTGAAAACTTGTGGGCATTCGAGAAACTGCAGAATTTTTAGGAGTCACCCCCTCGACATTCCGTCGAGGGGAGCATGAAGGCAAGCTGGTCCCCGATGAACGCACGGCGGGGGGTATCGGCGTTACGACTTGGTGCGGTTGCGACCTGAGCCGTTTCACCGACTGAACCCGCCTCGCAAAACCGTGGCGTATGCCCGCGTGTCGAGTCATCACGACCACAAAGACGATCGGGAGCGGCAAAAGCAAGTGCTGGAGCTCTATTGTGCCCGTCAAGGGTGGACCTTGGAGGTCGTGGCGGATCTCGGATCCGGGATGAATTATCACCAAAAGGGGCTGCAGCGGCTCTTGAATGACATTCTGGCCGATCGCATCGGTCGACTCGTCATCACGCACAAAGATCGACGCTTGCGGTTTGGCGCGGAATTTGTTGTCGCTATTTGTGAGGCCAAACAGGTGGAAGTCATCATTCTCCACCAAGGCGAAGACACCACCTTTGAGGAAGAATTGGCGCGGGATGTCCTCGAAATCATCACCGTGTTTTCGGCTCGGCTCTACGGCATCCGCTCCCGCAAGAACCAAAAATTATTAGACGGTGTGAAACACGCGGGGGAGGCGGCGTCGTCATGATTTTGGCCCCTAAAATTGCCCTCGATCCCAATGATGTACAGGAAACCTACTTTCGCAGGGCGGCCGGGATAGCCCGTTTTGCCTACAACTGGGCCCTAGCGGAATGGCAACGGCAAGACGCGGCCTGGCCAGCGGATCCGTCCTGGTCTAAGCCGTCAGACCCGGCGGTGCGCCGTCAATTGAAGGCGATCAAGGCCGACCCGTTTCCCTGGATGCGGGACGGCACCAAGAACGCGCCGCAGCAGATGGCCCTCGTCGACTTGGGCCAAGCATTTAAGAATGTTTTCGCGGGCACCGCGGCGTATCCGACGTTTCACACGCAGGGCCAACACAATAGCTTTTCGCTCACGAATGATCAATTTACCGTCAAAGGCCGCAAAGTGCAGATTCCGAAGTTGGGCTGGGTGCGGATGCACGAGTCATTACGTTTCGTGGGGAAAGTGCTGGGCGGGACGATCTCTCGGCTTGCGGACCACTGGTTTCTGAGTGTTACCGTCGAGATGCCCGATCCGCTAGTCGTCCGCTGCGAAAACCAAGCGGTGGTCGGCGTGGACTGGGGTGTATCGGCGTTAGCGACGCGCTCGACCGGCGAGAAAATCGTGGGACCGAAAGGCTATGCCGCCGCCCAAAAACAACGGCGTCGATGGCAGCAACATTTCAGCCGCCAAATGGACGCCGCCAAAGTTCGTGCCGGGTTGAATCCTGGCCAGTCTCCGCAAGGGATGCCCCTTGCGCGGTCGCAGAAGATGCAGAAAACCCAACGCCGCATCGCCCGACTCCATGCCCAGATGGCGAATATCCGGGCCGATGCGGTACACCAACTGACCACCGATCTGGTGCAGCGCCGCGATGTCATCGCCATGGAGGATCTGAACGGGGCGGGGATGCTGAAAAATAAAAGCCATTGCCGATAGGGGTTTTGGGGACTTTCGCCGCCAGTTAGCATTTAAGGTGGCCCAATGCGGCAAGACGGTGGTCGTCGTGAATCGTTGGTATCCGAGTAGCAAAACCTGCTCGACCTGTGGGTATCGTGTCCCCAAAATGTCGCTGTCGGTACGCGAGGAGAGCTGCCCAGAATGCCACACGCATCATGATCGCGACGTGAACGCAGCGATCAATTTGCAACACGGGGCCGAGAGTTCGATGGGTGGCTACCCATCCGTTGCTGGGTAACCCTGGCCCTGCTCGGCGACAGCTTGTGGAGTGCCCTCCCGTGGACCAGACACCACTGGGCACCGGCCCGTCCCGTACTGTGGGAGTCTGTCCCGCTTTGTGGGACGACCGGCGTCAGCCCTAAGAAGCGGTGACGCGATGAACCAGGAAGGTGGTGCCAGATTTGATCCGTGATGATCAGAAATGGATAGGTCCATCCGACGGTTTCGACGCATGCTGTCACTCGACCCATAGGATGCCCCAGATCGTGCCGCTGTTGATCGCGGCCAGTGGATGCGGCCGGGGCCAGCTCACCTCCGTTCCGACATGACATGTCCATGACGCGTGGCTTAAAGGCGTGATCTAATCGCCGGGCACACCCGCATCCGTGCGGCTCCTGCTGATCGGCCCCGAGGTCTTGGCCCGCTTAACTCCCTCTTGGCTATCGCCCCATAGGGCATGCTCGGTGATGGGATCGGCTCCGCAAGGGGTTGACCTCCCGACGGTGCAATCCCGCAAAGCGGTATCGGCGTATTTTGAGGGCGATGAATATACTCCTCGCGTTTCACATTTGGTGATTTAGGCAGCCGACTTGAATACGGGGAATTTGCGTGTTGGCAGGGTGTTGAGCTGGGCGTGATGGCGGCCGCTGGTATCGGCCAAACAGCCGATGATCGCCTGCGTGAACAGCCCGAACGTCGGATTATACCGCCCAGGGAGGCCCCACCCGTACTCGCTGCAAAGCTTGTTTGTTCGCCTGCACAAACTTCCGGGCTGTGCGGTGAGGTTGCGGTGGGGGGAATACGTCGGCAACCCGCGTCAGGTCATCGTGAGGCGTGCCGCCGCGGCCAGCACAGAGGCAGGGCGTGGATGCCGGGCGTTATCCCGCACGAAGGGGATCGACCGGTCCGTGAACTGGGCCGCCCGTTTTTTCCGGAGCGTGACCACGCTCTCCCGGTTGCGGTCGGTGTCATGGGTGCGGGTGCTGACCGGGGGCGTGATCGCGGATAAGGCCCCGAGCCCGTTAACGCCTTGACGCCCGAAGGGCGTCGGCCGCAGGATACGGGTCAGACACCACCAGGAGACCAAGACGACACGCCTCGCTTCGACGAAAAAACCGGCGGCGCCATGTCTCGACCTCGTGTAAATTT
Organism: Bacillota bacterium; assembly: GCA_021797825.1. Classification (GTDB taxonomy): domain Bacteria; phylum Bacillota; class Sulfobacillia; order Sulfobacillales; family Sulfobacillaceae; genus JAJZZA01. The sequence goes on from JAJZZA010000022.1 coordinate 41,520, forward strand.
GGGGTAAGTTCGGCATCCCGAAAAAGCTGCGGCGCGACCAGGTTCGCATGGGTGGGGATTTGACCGGTGTGCCGACGGCCAACCCCGTTGTTTTAGCCAGGCCCGGACTGGGGTCGGACCGCGGCGGACGCCGGTCAGGGATTCGATCCGGTCCCCGGCTTCTGGCACGGTGTGGGGCGGTTGGGCAGTAAAGGCCCCCAGCAGGGTGGTGGCCTGGCGGTCCCCGGCCGGTGTTTGGGGATGCGGGTTAAGCGGTCGGAGGGCCTCGAGGCCTCCGGCCGCGTCGGCGTGAAGGGCACTGCGCACGGTGCCCGCCGATACGCCCTGCGGGAGTCGTTGGCGTGCTGACGACGGACCAACATATTCAACGACCCCGTTGTTTGCTAAAATGACATGAACATATTCGGTTGGCACGCGTCGCCCAGGGACTTTTATGGTCGCTGGGTGCCTAGGTTTGTTTTGCCGGAGCGAAAGTCGCGTCATCGGCGTTGGGTACCGGCCGGGGGCCATCGCGACGAAACACGGGGGGCGTGTTGATGGCGCGCTGGCGGCTTTCCGGGGGTCGGGGCAGCGCTTCCCGAACTCGGGAAAAGAGACGGTGCTTGGGCGCTACGGGATGGTTCGCACCCGTTATCGGCCAGGCTGGCGGCGTCTTTTTGGGCGATAACCGCAAAGGCGGGGGGCGCCCCGCCTTTGCCCGGATTTTCGGGTAAAATCCGGCCGCTCCCCAACAAGGAGTTTTTCGGCAGATACCCGAATACTGTAAATCGGCGTTCGCAAGTCGCCAAAATTACAGCAATCATGTATTTCGGGTATGCCAAGCGCAAGAGGAAAAGGGTGGGCCAATGACGCGGCGACGGGGGATTCCGAGATTTTCGCTCCGATTGGGCGTACTGCTCATTGTCATCATGATTTTAGCCGATCTGGCCGTAATGTGGACGGTATCGAGCCAAAATCAGGCGCAGATGAACCGCTTGGTCCAGACCTTTGATCCCTACCACGAAGTGACGATGCGGCTCAACACCGATTTTGCCCTTTACGACGGTGCCTTGAATATGTATGTCGGCCTCGATGCCGAGGCGCCAGCGTCGCTCCGCCAAAGCACGCTGGACACCATCCGGCTGGAGGCGCTCGATTTTGCCGGAATCTATCGCGAGGCCTGGCAAAAGGCTCCCAATGCGGCGTTTCGCACTCAGCTCCGGGTGATCCACCAGGATTGGGCGAGATATCAGAAACACGTGGCGGGGGTGGAGGCGGCGATGGCGGCGGGCCAATACCCGGCGGCCATTTTGCTGCAGGATGTGAAAAATGTGGCGGCCACCGCGGCGCTGAGCCAGGCGCTGGCCCGGCTGGTCGCGCAGGCCAATGCCCAGACGGTAGCCATCGCCAGCGGCATCCAGGCCCGTGCCGCCCGCAATGTGCTGCAGGTGATGGTGTTTCAAGGTCTGCTGCTGGCGCTGATCCTGGGCGTGGCCTGGATGGTGCATCGATCAACCCGGCGCCTGTTGGACGTGTTGGCCGCCACCGCCGCGGGCGATTTTAGCGCCACCGCCCCCTCATTTCGGATTCAAGAATACGCCTTCGTCATCGATGCGCTTAACGCCATGCGCGCCTCGGTCGGGAAAACCCTGAAATCCTTGGAGCAGACGCAGGCGGAGCAAGAGCGCATCATTGCCGAGCGCACCCGAAGTCTCCGGCAATATGCCACCACCGTCGAAAACGTGCTGGAGTCGACCCGCAATACGCTTCGCAGCTGGGACAACAGCGACGCCATCGCCGAGATTAAGCAGGCCTTGATGGAGACGCTGGGCGCGGCGGGGTGCGTTTCGCTGGATCGGGAGACGGGGGTCGAGAATGATCGCTGGGGGAGCGTGCCGTGGCCCGTAGACCAGGCCCCGGACGCCATTCGCCGACTGCTGCCGGTCACTCGCTCCACCCCGGTGGAATTGCCCGCCGACGTGTCGCGGGGCCGGACCCTGCTGGTTCCCTGGCGTTCCTACCGGGTCGGCCGCAGCGTGCTGGTCATTCTCTGGGACGATTCCGCCAACGGCATGGAGATCGACCAGAAACTGGTTGATTTATCGGTAACCCAGGCGGAATCGCTGTGGACCACCATTTTGCTGTTTCGGGAAACCCAACATCAAGCGGTCACCGACCAACTGACCGGCCTGGGCAATCGGCGCCTCTTCGAATCGAGCCTGTTGCAACGCTTTGGCGCGCATCCCCTGCACCCGGAGCCGTTTCAACTGGTGTTAGCCGATTTGGACCATTTAAAAGCCATTAACGACAGCCGCGGGCACGCGGCCGGCGACATCGCCCTGCAACGGGTGGCCCGCTCGTTGCAAACCGCCTGCGTGGAGAAGCGGGTAAATGCTGAGTTGTTTCGGATTGGGGGCGACGAGTTTGCCCTGTTGCTGGCCGTAACAGATCCGTTGGCGGCGCAGGACCTCATTGCCCAGACGCAGGCGCACCTGGGCGACGATCTGACGCTGTCTGCGGGGACCGCTTGCTATCCGACCGCGGGCACCGATGCGCATGTGCTCTTTCGCGTGGCCGACTGGGCACTTTATCAGGCCAAGGCTGCGGGCCGGCAACGGACGATTGCGGCCACCTTTAACACCATGTTGGCAGCCATCCGGCAAGAGGACGCGCCGGATACCCCGCTGGTCCTGGCCGCGCTGTTGGACAACCGGCTGGGCAATCCGGACGACTACACCCTGCGCCTGGCCCAGACCGCCCGGGCGGTGGCTCGCGCGCTGGCGGTGTCCACCCGCCGCCAGGAGATCCTATGGCTCACCGCCCTGCTCCACGATTTTGGCCGGTTGGCGGAAGCCGCTCCGAATTCACTGGCAACCGGGCCAGACGAGGACGGGACCCTATCCGATTTGCTCGACGTCACTGGCGAATTGCTGGCGGTCTTTCCCCGCTTGCGGGACGTGGCCGCTCATATTGTGGCCACGGCGGAGCGCTGGGACGGGTCCGGTCCCGCGCATCTGCAGGGGGACGCGATCCCTCTGGATGCGCGGATATTGGCGGCGGTGGACGCGTTTTTCCGTATCCGCCATCACCGTCGGCGCTCGCTGGAAGAGGCTCGCGAATGGCTCCGGCGCCGTTCCGGCAGCGATTTTGATCCCGCCGTCGTCACCGCCTTGCTGGCGTTGCCGGTGGTAGAGCCGTAGCGCGGCGCGAGGCGCCCGCGCGGCCGGGTTATGACCGAGGCTAGTACACAATGGCGTTAATGGGTAATCATGCAAAGGATTACACTTTGAGCAATTTTCCATCAAACGTCCATCGAAATGGTTTAGCGAAATGTTTGTTGTAGTACACCATGAATTGGCGAATACGGGCTTCCAGGTCGGCGAGCGGGCTAAAACTTGCCCGCTTGTTGAGTAAGTGTTTTCGCACCAGAATGCGAACCCAACATTCGATTTGATTCAACCAGGAGCAGTGTTTCGGCATGTACAGAAATCGCACCCGGTGGGCGGTATTCTCTAAAAACCGTTTCTGCGTGGCTTGACTCGCAAGAATGCCGAACCGTCCCTTTTCGCCCAATTCCACATCCGAGACCGGGAGATGGTCATGGGCAATCGCGAAGCGCACCAGCGCTTCGGATTGGTGCGTATTGAGGTTATCGAGGATAACGACATGAGCCTCGTTCGGATGGAGATCCACTACGGCGGCAATATGGTGAGCAAAGTCCACCGGTTCCCGTGGGGTGGATCAGCGGTGCTTCTACTTGACCCGTGACGACATCACGGGAAGCAATCAGCCCCGAGGTGCCATGCCGAATGTATTCGAATTCGCGGCGTTTCACCTTCCCGGGGGTCATGGGGAGAGCCGGGGGGCCTGTTCGCGGGCGGGGATTCCCGTCATCGCGTCACCCGAGTGGACCGGGACGCCTTCCGCCGCCAAGGCGGGCGCGTCCCGGTAAAGATCCGACACCGGTTGGACGTTGTCTTTGAACTGATCGGGGTCAGCAATCGTGGGATTGAGCCAGTAGCGATTCAAATGCGGCTTTAAATCGGCCTCCTTTTTCAAAAACGCCCCACTTGGCGGGGAGCAATCTGCTCGACAATCCCTTGTTTGGTGGCCTCCCGCGCGAGCGGGGAGGGCGTCCAATGCGTCAGCGGCACGTCCAAATCGGCCGGTGGGCGACACGCCAACGTGATGATCTGGGCCACTTGGTCCGGGGTCAACCGGCACGGTTTCCCCGGCCGGGGAGCATCTTCGAGGACGAACTCTACGTATCGCGTCAATGCCCACGGCTTTTGGGCTTCTGGCACCGCAATCTCCTGGGCGACTTGCGCCCGGCGCTTGCGCCATAATTTCACCGTGTTCCGATTCCCCCCCGTGTCGTGGGCTATCTGTTGGTTCGGCACGCCCGCCGCCGCCCGTAGAACAATTGTGGCCCGTTGCTTCAAATGCCAGGCCGTATGGGGGCCTTTCGCGAGGGATTCCAGGATTTGCTGTTGTTTCGTACTAAGCCGAATGATCGCCGCTTGTTGCCAGGCCACGAGACGGTCCACCCTTTCCCAATCCCAGAAGTTTTGCATCCTAGGGCAACTTTCCTCAGTTAGCCGGTCGCAACATAAAAAACCCCTTGCGGCGCAAGGGGTTACGAGGTCTCGCGTGTATTATCTAACGGATTTGGCCATGGGATCCGGTACGCCAAACCCGTCCAGGAGTGTTTGCTGACGACGGGTACGCGTGGTGAGCGTCAGTCGGTCTCGGGTGCCGCTAGTCTCGGGATACGCCAGCAACACTTCGTGGACCTCCGTCAGATCTTGGAGGAGTTGCGGCAAGCTCAGGTCGATCCCATTCCGCGCCGCTTCGCGGCGCCAGAGGTGGGCGACGGCCACGGCGAGTACACAGAGGAAAGCCTGCACGCGAATCT
>JAJZZA010000094.1 GCA_021797825.1 Bacillota bacterium
GCGTTCGGGTCAAACTGCCCCGCAGGCTCGCAGCGCTACAGAGAATACCGACCTCGAAAGAATGAACGCGCCCTCAGTATAGCAGGGTTTTTCATGCTCCGTGGTGCCGCCGCGGCGGCATGCGGAACTGCCCCGGCATCTTCGTATTCTCCCTTGTCTCGGCCCTATTGCCCATGGCGGCCTGACCTGCCGAGCCACTGGCACCGGCCGGCCATCGGCACCCCCATTGCCAACGCATCCAACGCGGGCCACTAACGGACGCCTGCGACAACTTTTCCTCGAATGAGGCTTAAAAGGACGAGTACCGCCGCGATCGCACCGACAAATTGAACCATCCCTAACTGCGCCATCCCGCTAAAAGCCCATACGATGGGATTGCCCGCGTCAACCAGCGACGTGACCATGGCGCCCCCGTAGGCCACATGCCAGCCCGCCAACCGGGTTGCGGACCCAAACAGCGGGGCCATACATGTAGAAATGTAAAGGGTCGGCACCATCGCCGCGATGCCGCCAATAATGGTGAAGCACAAATTCCCTTCAAAGACGGGAACCATCAGGGCAATAATGAACGGTATGGTGGGCAGGTCCAACAATGGCACGGTATGATTGCCGGGCAATACCAAAGCCAGCGCCAATGTGACCGGCACCAGCACCGTAGAGGCCAGCATATTGACCGGATCGCCAACCAAAAGGGCCGTATCCATGCCAATGTGCAAATGGCGTTGGGCAACCTGGGCTTGCGCAGCTTGCGCCATCGCCTCGGCGACTGGTTGAATCCCTTCCACTACCAGGGAGACAATTCGGGGAAGAATCAGGATGGTGGTCGCGCCGACAACTCCGATGAACAGACTGCTTTTCACTCCGAGGTGCGCCAGCAGTCCGATGGCAACCGTGACAGCGAACCCGATTACGACAAAATTACCCGGGGAAAATGCCTGTCCGCGTTCTCGGATCAATTTTTCCAACCCCAGGGGTTGGCTGCTCAAAAATCCCGTCTTGCGAAACAGATGCTTTAATCCCACTGCCAGCACAAAATAGGGCAGCGATACCAGGGTGGGAAACGATAAGTTCTCATACCCAAAATACTTTTTTACCGTCGGTTGGCTGATGTCTGCCAGCATTAAGACAACGGCCATGGCGCCCGCCTCGGCGATGAGGCCTTTGACGATGTCACCGGTGGCCACCGTGGCGAAAACGCCGACAAATGCAATGTGCCAAAAATTCCACAGATCCAGATCGAGGGTGCGGGTCAGGCGGGCAAAGACCAGCGCCGCATTGGTGAGGAGCCCGACCGGAAATGACAGGACACCTGCCAGAGTGCCAAATGCGATAATGGCCGAGGATGGCCAGCCGATGTCCAAGGCCGCGGCATGACTGTGAAACAACCAAATCCCGCTGCGTGCCAGTGGCGGCAGGACAACGTGGATGAGCCACGCGACCATCACATATCCGCCGGTCAGTCCCGCGGCCACAAACAACGGCGCCTTTAACCATTTTGTGCGCGCTCCCGGATGGACCAGAGCCGCCAGTCCTATCGCGATGGGCAACACCACCCAGGACCCGAACCCTAAAGACACTGAGAAAACGCCACCCATGTTCTTATCCCCAACCTCTCATCCCCGCCGGTCATCAAGCCCGTGTCCCCTGGTGTGCGCAGTTCGCAAGCGGACCGCCGATCGCGCACGGGTTCACTCGCCGGGTGAAAGTCGCGGGCGTGAGCCGAGGGGGATTGTCCCTCACGGGGCGTCCCGCACCGCAGACGGCGGCGATCCACGCCGCCATCGTCGCATCGCGTCGCGCATACGCCGGATATGATCAGCTTCACATCGTCGGACCCAGACCGCCCCCCGGCCCGGCATCGTGGTCCGAACACACATGCTGACCGCTTTGCCTGGCCTGGCGGTCGCCCGCCTGCGACTCGGGTTCCGCCCGGGTTACCAATAGCACCGGGCCCCGTCTTAAGCCGGCGCGTTTGGCCATCGACCGCCGCGCCAGGCAGCCCGACCCTCACCACCGGCGCGTTTGGTATCCCCTCATCTTCCGAGCCATCCACCGTCAACCGCCAGAATTTGTCCCTGTACGTAGTCCGATGCGGCCGAACTCAGAAAGACCACCGCCCCGCCCAAATCCGCTTCGGTCCCCCATCGTCCGGAGGGAATGCGATTTCGTATGTCTTGGTAATGTCGCTCGCTAGCCAAAAGATTGGCGTTCATATCCGTTTGCATGTAGCCCGGAGCAATCGCATTGACGTTGATTCCGTGGGGAGCCCATTCGTTGGCTAAGGCCTTGGTTAGCTGCCCGATGGCTCCTTTGCTGGCCGTATAGGCCGCCGCCTTCAATCCGCCTTGAAAGGTCAACAGCGACCCGATATTGACAATTTTGCCATACTTGCGGGAGATCATCGGTTTGGCGAAAATCTGCGACAGCAGGAAAACCGCCTTCAAGTTGACATTCATGATTTCGTCCCAGTCTGATCCCGGAAATTCGACAGCCCAGTGCAGCCTTTGAATTCCCGCGTTATTGACCAAAATATCTATCGGACCCACCGCATCCAAGACCTCCTGGGCCACCCGGCGCACATCGTCCTCTTTTGACAGGTCGGCCGTAACACAGACGCACTCCCGGCCCAGCTCCTGAATCGCCGCGATGAGGTCCTGAGAATAACTTTTTTGAACACAGACCACGTCGGCTCCAGCCTTGGCCAACGCCAAAGCCATCCCATGGCCAAGACCCCGGCTCGCCCCGGTGATAACCGCCCGCTTCCCGTTCAAATCAAATAAGTCCACGACACTCTCTCCTTGTCTTTGTCTCGCCATTGGCGTACTCGCGTGCTTCGGGGCCACTAGACGAGTTTCTTGGACCGTCCGTAAGCCAACAGCAACAAGATGATGACGATCCCTTCGGTCAAATACCGCCCCGCTTGCGAAATGTTAAGCACGGTCATGCCCCCTTGAATCATGGTAAAAATTATGGTCCCGGCAACGGTGCCCAGGTAGTTTCCGCTTCCGCCTAAAATCGACGACCCGCCAATAACCACCGCCGCCACCGCTTCCAGTGTGTACGGCGTTCCGATTCCCAAATACGCGACCCCGCTGAAACCAGCCAAGAGCAGTCCCGCTAGAGTTGCGGACAGGCCTGACAGCACATACACCCCAACCGTCACCGAATTGTACGGCGTGCCAGCCATTCTCGCCACGGATCGGTTTTGCCCAATCGCGTACAGGTAACGGCCAAAGACCATGCGGTGCATAACCAGGTAAATCACCAAGCCATACAGAATCCAAGGCACCAAAATGATGGGAACCACCCCGATCGAACCACTGCCCAAGCTGGTGAGCAATGCGGGAACCGTCCCACCCGGCGACCCGGCCGTAATAATTAAGGCGAGGCCGTCGATGACAAAACCTACCGCGAACGTCATAATCAGGGGAGGGATCCGTAAGAACACCACCGCCAAGCCATTGATGAGACCCATCCCGATTCCCGCCCCGACGGTAACCAGGATGGCGATACCCGGGCTCATGTGCAACAAAGAGAGTTCTGCCACTATTACATCGGCGAACGACATGATCGCACCCACCGACAAGTCGATCCCGCCAGAAATGATGACCAGCGTCTGCCCACCCGCCACGATTCCCAAAAAGGCCGACAACCGGACGATATTCATCACATTGTTTAAAGACCCATAACCCGGGATGACAATGGCAAACAGGAAAAACAGTGCGAGCATGGCCCCATACACCATCACCGTGGGCCGCGTGGCCCAGGCCCTGAACCGGCTGCGGCTAAGCCCCAGAGGATATCGCATCGCTCACCCTCTTCTCCGAATGAAAAATCGGCAAATTCTTGACCGGGCCGACACCCATCGCCACAATCAGCACCAAACCTTCAATAAGGTTTTGGTAAAACGACGATATCCCCAAGTAAAATATCATCTGGGTCAGCAACTCGAGGATCAACACGCCGCCCAAAGTATGCCATATTGAGCCCTTGCCACCGGACAACTGGGTCCCCCCGAGCACCACGGCCGCGATTGAGGTCAAGGTGTAGGCCGGTCCGATGGTGGGATCGCCGGAAGCCGCGCTGCCCGTTAAAATTAAAGCGCCGACAGCCGTCAGCCCTCCGGCCAAGGTATAGGTCAACACTTTGACTTTGGCCGGTGACACCCCGGAATACATGGCCCCCCGTTCATTCGCGCCAATCGCCAGCACATGCGCCCCATACCGGGTATTGGAGAATCCGTACCACAACAAGATGGCAACCACCACCAGGAGAACGAGAATCATGGGGACCGCGCCAAAGAATCCCGTCGTGCCCAGAATGAACCATTGCGGGGCCCCTCCTCCGGGTTGAGGCATAATCAAAAGGGCCAGTCCAGACCACACCGAGGACATGGCCAATGTCACAATGATAGGTTGCAGGCGGCCGAGCGCGATGATAGCCCCCGTAACGAGCCCGGCCAACACGCCAGACAAGAGACTGACGAATAGTCCGGACAGACCGAGCGGAACAAGTACCGAGGCGGCAATGACATTGACCAGCCCCAACAACGGGCCTAACGATAAATCGATTCCACCCGTCAATATGATCACCGTCTGCGCCAGCGCGACCATGGTTAGCGGAGCCGCATCCACAATAAACGTAATCAGATTGTTATAGGCAAAAAACATCGGGTTGATCACGGCCAAAATCACCAGCAAGGCGACGTTCAGCAAAACGACGACCCATGTCGTCGACTGCCATTGGGGTCTGCTCATTTCTGAAACGCCTCCTTGACAATACGGTCAACCGTAATGTCGCCCGGCGCAGCGAGGACCGCGGCCACCTGTCCCGAACGCAATACGAGGACCCGATTGGCCAGTTCCACCAGTTCTGCGGTATCGCTCGACGACAGGATGATGGCCAACCCCTCGGTCGCCAGTTCCTCAAGCAGCGCATAAAACTCGGCCTTGGTGCCGACGTCGACTCCGCGTGTGGGATCGTCCAGGATCACCACGCGCGGCCGTGTCAGCAGCACACGCCCAATCGCCAGTTTCTGTTGGGTCCCTCCGCTCAAATCGCCGGCGTCTTGCAGAAGAGACTCGGTTTTGAGAAACAACTGTCTCGCAACCGTTTGCACCTCATCCGTCTCTTGTCGAAATTTAATCCAGCCCATAACCTGGCGTCGCCCCAAGCTCGACAAGGCCATATTGAGTCGCGCCGTCGAAGATACCAAGACGCTTTTGTCCCGGCGATCGCCGGACAGCAGAATGATGCCCTTTTGAATGGCGGCCCCTGGGCTGGGCAACCTAATCGGCTCGCCGTCCAACCGAAGCAGCCCCTTAGAGCGCAAGTGCCCGCTCAAGGCGTAAAGGATCGATTCTTGCCCGTGTCCTTGCAATCCCGCAATACCCAAAATCTCCCCGGGATACAAGTCAAAATTAATGTGGCGGACTTGCGATCCGACTTGCAAATCGCGAACGGCCAGGCGAGGGACCGCCTTCAAAGACGGCTTGCGCTCAACGTTGGCCAAGGTCTTGCCAAAAGGAACGTACCGGACCTTGGCCCGCTCATCCCCCCCACTCATTAATTTTACCGCCGTCTCGGCACTGATTTCGGGCGCAGGATACGTTCCCACCACGCTCCCGTCGCGGAAAATGGTGACGGTGTCGGCGATGCGAAACGCTTCCGCCAGGCGGTGCGTAATATAGATTACGCTGCAGCCTTGGCCCTTTTTTTCAGCGATTAGCGTAAACAGATGCTCGACCTGCTCGGGATATAGGGAAGACGTCGGCTCATCCAAAATCCATAACCGCGGGTCGCAGATGAGCGATTTAGCCACTTCCACCAGTTGCTGCTCGGCCAGGGGAAGCGCCTCCACCAAGGTGTGCAGAGAAGCTTGGCTGCCGAGTTTGTCCAGAAATTTCTGTGCCGTTTGACGCATAGTCTTTTTTTCCAGTCGTCCGTTATGCATCCGTTCCTGTCCAAGCCAGATATTCTGCCATACCGACAAGGTGGGAATAAGGGACAGTTCTTGAAAGACCGTGCTAATTTTGGCTTTGCGCGCATCGTTGGGGGAGGAAAACTGCACGTCCCGGTGATCAATCGCAATGTGTCCCTGATCCGGCCGCACCACGCCCGCCAGGGCTTTGATGAACGTGCTTTTCCCGGCACCATTTTCACCCAGCAACAGGTGGACTTCCCCGCTGCGGCACGTGATGCTTCCGTTCTTTAGCGCGGCAACTCCCCCGTAACTCTTGGAAATACCCCGGACCTCCAACCTGGTCTGGGCGCCCGCTGCCACCACCGGGGCGGGGCGTTGCGCTGTTGGCCCCAAATGTACCACCGTCCCCTCAATCCTTTAACCCAGCCGCCTGACATGTTCATGCCAAGCGGCCTCCACCCGTATCGACATCAAATGCGTTGCTCAGGAAAACGGAACTTTCTTGCCAGCCAGCTCTTCCTTGACGATGCCCTGAATATTGCTGTAGCTGCGAAGTTGGTCAAACCGGTTGGCTATGGGCTGATTCAGATACTGCGACAGGTTCTGATCAGTGACGGGAACCAAGGGAATCGTCACGAATTTGGGCACTTTCATCCCTTGCAGCTCCATCATGCCCACCTCCAGCGCGTAACTGGCCAACGCCGGGGGATTGCCCACAGTATAGGCATTATATCCGTCAAGTTTTCGGTAATGATTCCAAATTTGCAGGAACCCTACCGTACCTCCGCCGATAATGGGCACCAACGGCCGGTGCGCGTTAATCATCGCCTTGGCCACACCCCAAGCCTCACCGCCTTGGGTTATCACCCCGTTGAATTTGATGCCGGTGGCCAAGAGGCTGGCCATCTTGGCCTCGGCGGTAGGCGGATTCCAATCAGCCCAAAATGTGGAAACGATGTGGATGTTGGGGTAGTGATTTAAGACGTCCGCCTCTCCCGTCCAGATCGTCACATCGGCCGGAAGACCGGGGTCACCCCTTACAGACACGATATTCCCTTTGCCGTGCAACAACTTGACGAGACCTTGAGCGGCCAACTTGCCGTATTCGATGTAGTTAACGTTCACCCGGGTCACGTATGGACTGGTTACCAGGTCGTTCACCGAAATGACCTTGATTCCCGCTTGTACGGCTTTTTGGATCACCGGGTTCAAAGCCGTCGCGGAAGTGGCGTCCACAATCAACAGGTTGGGATGGTTCTGAATGATGTCATTGATTTGCGATATCTGGGTTGACACGCTGTTATTGGCGTTGTAGGCGGTGTAACTACTGATTAATCCCTGCTTGACAAACTCGTTTGCCACAGTTTGCATGTCCTTTTGTTCTTGGACACGAAAGTTACTGTCGATAAACGCATTGCTGAACGCAACCTTAAAAGGTCCCTGGTGACTCGCGCTCGCCGTGTTAGCCGTCGAACCCGCCGCGGCACTGAGACCACAGCCCGCCAGCAGCATCAGCGAAGCGAGGGCCATCGCCACTGAACGATATCGTCTGCGGAACGTCCCCATACTCCCTCCCCTTCCTCGTCTCTTCTGCACATTTTTGCACGCAAGCAAACACATGCATCCTTTTGCGATTGTATGGAGTTGGCGAACGATTGTCAATAACACGAATTGAGAAATTCAGTCCGGCCGGCGGTCCCTGACTTCCGGGCGCACGCAATGGAAGTCCGCCTAGACGGACCCACGACCCAAGCGGGATCGAACTCTCTGGTGCCGTGCGCCGATCCCGAGGCAGCCAGCATGCCGAGCACGCATCTCGCATCGCAAGACGACCCTTCGTGAAATTCCGCCCGTCCGCAGGGGTTTGGGAACCACACTCAATGGGCCAATGCTATCACGCCTCGTCCGGTATGGGACGAAGCCTCCGGTGAGGCTGTGGGCCGGCGTGAAACAGCGGGTACCCGTATTCCGTGACTCATCCCGGGTGTGCTCTGAGCGCGGTATTCGCTTCGTGCGATTCTGTGGCCATGATGGGGGGATCGATGCGCGTCCTGGAACCGGATATCAATCCGGCATCACCCAGACCTCGACCGGACGAAACAGGAAGGGGAAGTACGATGCAGGCTCAACGGGCAATCCGAGCCGCCGGTGCCACCATTCCAAATCCCGTCATACCATTGCGGTGGGGAAAGCAACCGGCATCGTTACCGCCCATTACAAGCGGGGACGGGTAGCCATGAAAGACCTGCCCGGCCGCCGACGGATGCGACGGGCCCGTCCGACGAGGCCGACAGGTGGCCGGAGCGTCAACCTCTGCCGCGTGGTGAAATCGTGAACGCATCAGCGTTGCAGGTCTCATCCACAACGCCTTTCGTCAACGGACGTCGACCCGACGCAAAGGTGCAAACAAACCTGGGGATTCCGCCCCCGGCCAACAACCTGTGCCGTGGGCAAGCGTTCCCTCTGCAGGCTTTCTCCGGCCTGTTCAAAGATGTCGCGGGGCGAATGTTGGGCTGCGCAAATTCCGCAAAATTCGGATTGCCCGCTCAGCGCCCCGTTGCAACAGGGTATGCATCCGGCGCGGCAACCCCGGCAACGGAGCTTTTCGGGAAACGGCCCACGGTGCCTGACACCGTTAGGTTTCAGGCATTTGCGCGACCCGAAGAATAGCCTCAGCGGTAAGCCGATCGGTAACCAAGACGTTAACGATGCCGCTTCGCAACGCACCCACTATCGCCGACGCCTTCTGCACACCCCACGCCACCCCGATAACACGGGGAATCGCCTTGAGATCTGAAAGATCCATGGCAATCGTCCGCGCATCAAAATCGTTGGGAACTTTGTTCCCGTTGATGTCAAAAAATCTGCAGCCAATATCACCGACCACTCCCGCCTGACCTAAGCCGGCCTGCAGTTCATCGGTCATATAACCCAAAGCTTTCCAAGTGGCCATCTCCGATAGCGATCCTATCCCCACCAACGCCACAGTGGCTTTGTTGGCTAAGCCCAGTACGCGTTGCACGGTGGGTTCCTGCATCAGTTCATCCCGAGTCGAAGCGCGTTGCACGATAGCCGGGGCGTCGATGGTGACGCCTTGCCCATCCAATTTTCGTGCCAGTTCGATGACCAACGTGTTGCCGACAATATCCTGTCTAACGCTCCCAATCCCCCCGCTTAAGGGTACGACCATAATGTCTTGGGGATAGTCACCGGACGAAATCTGTTGGACAACGGCCGCCACCGACATCCCCCACGACAGCCCCACCACACTGCGGTCTTCCAGGGAGCGCACCAGCACTTCAGCCGCCGCATCGCCAACCATCACGTCTGGCGGCGTTTCCGGCTGGGGGTCACAAACAATCGCTTCCTCCAAGTCAAATGCGGCTTCAATGCGATGTTCCATATCCATGGCAAAATTCGTGTTGCCAGAGTTTACTACCACCCGCACGACACCACGTCGCCGCGACTCCGCCAACATGCGCGATACGGTCGCCGGTGAAACCCTCAGTTGATGAGCAATTTGGGCCTGATTTCGGTTGTCCTCAAAGTACCATTTGGCCACTTTGGCCAAAAGCCGATTGTCATGTTGAATGGCCTATCCCTCCCTCGCCATCATAGCAAATTCATTTATCGGTGAAAAGATATTCGGTTATCCATCCGCCCAACAGAGACCGTTCGGTATAAGCCGGACCTGCGGCAACCGACACGCGCATGCCCGACAGGGATCCCCGAAATTCTTTTGAAAAACGCTTGAATTTTCGTGTCTGCATGAACTTGCATCACGACCGGCAATCCCTCATAATCGGGTTGCGCACGACAACCGCCCCAAAAAGGAGATTGCGATGAAGGTAGCGACTTTGACTCATGAAGGATTTGTCATAAATCAGATTGAACGCCCGCTTGCCTCGCGGGATGAAGTGGTCATACAAGTCGGTGCCTGTGGAATTTGCGGGACGGATATTTTAAAGGCCACGGACCCAACCTTCCCGCGGCCAGCGGTTCTCGGCCACGAGATTTCGGGCATCATTTCCGAGATCGGCTCGAACGTGCGGGACCTCTCAGTCGGCGACCGGGTGTTTGTGGCCCACCACGTTCCCTGTTTTACCTGCGAAGTATGCCAACGCGGAGACTACTCGCTATGTCCGCACTTTAAGCAAACCAATGTATTTCCCGGAGGCTTCAGCGAATTTATTAAAGTCAGCCGCGAACACGTCGCCCACACCCTGCACAAAATCCCCGACAACATCAGCATTGAAGCGGCAACGTTCATTGAACCGTTAAGTTGTTGCATCCATGGGCAAAAAATCATGGGGCTGCAGGCGGGTGATCGGGTGTTAATCATGGGGGTCGGCCCCATCGGGTTGCTCCATCTGCAACTGGCGCGCGCAAATCTAGCGCGCGAAGTTTATGTGAGCGACATCTCCCCGCATCGAATCCAAAAGGCTATGGAACTAGGGGCTCACGCGGGGTTTGACGTGAGCCGGCAATCGCTGTCTGAGTATCTTTCGCCGATGTCTCAAATCAACGCGGTAATCATTACCGCGCCTCTTAAGTCGCTGTTAAGAGACGCGGTGAATATCGTGGCCCGGGGTGGCCGCATTATGGTATTCTCCCCGTTTGACGGTACGCTTGAGCTCAATGTCAAGAGGTTTTTTGACGACGAAATTAAAATTATGGGTGCCTACTCGTCCACGCCCTACGACTATCCGTTGGCCATCCAACTTCTCGAACAGCAAAAAGTGCTGGTTGAGCCGCTCATATCCCAAGTGCTGCCGCTCCATCAGATCGATGATGGAATAAAGTTGGCAAGAGAGTCCAAAGAGTTGAAAATACTCCTGCGCAACAGCGATGACGTCCTAAGTTAAGACGCGCCGCCAGCGGGGAGGTTAGGTCCCGTGGCGCCGCGGCCCGCCGGCACCGTAACCCTGCTCACCCGGGGCAAACGGCGCCGACCGGGCAAAGCACCTGTTCGCCAGCCGGGCACAGCGGTTGGCGCGGTTCCTCGGACCGAGCCGCGAACCGGGTAGGACGAAGGATTTTTCTTGATCAAATCGCTCAATCGATATTTCAGAGCCAGTGTGGCCGGGTCTTTTCTCTACGCTTGCGCCTTCGCTCCTCCGTCCGCAGTGGTGGCAGCGTCTTGGTGCCGCCCTGTGATCGCCAACCAAACCGCCCGGGTTCCATCCGGAGGTTTTTGCCGGCATATCCCGAGGCCATGCTAATCCGGCGCATAGCGGCCATCGGCCATGCGCACGCTCACTTCCCCGCTCGCCACCCGCTGGCGGATGCCGTCCTCTCTCCGCAGCCAAAGCGCTCCATCGTCATCGACGGATTCGGCCAGGCCTTCCCAGGTTTCGTGTCCCGACCTGACCACCACTTGCCTCCCTAAAGTCGCGCTGCACTCTGTCCACGCACGAAGA
>JAJZZA010000095.1 GCA_021797825.1 Bacillota bacterium
CACACCTATCACGGGTTGTCTCACAAATAGTCAACCGCCGTATACCGAACGGTACGTACGGTGGTGTGGGGGGACGGAGGCGAAACGCCTCCTCCTACCCGATAACGAGCCAAATACGGCGCAAAACAACACCTAATACTCCGAGCATGGTAAAAACTGGGGATCACTCAGGCCTTGCCCGGAGATGCGTCCGTTCTAGAGCATGAAGAGATGATTCGTACGTTCGAAACGAAAGACCTCGATCGCCTGGGAACAGTGATGGAGGCGAACTGGCTACGGCCGATGCATGAGTTGACTCAGGCCCTCGACATAGACGATATAGCATCTAGCGAAACGGGCGGCCCGCTTCTGTAAAGGGGCTTGTGGGCCCGCAAATAGCCGGCGGCCGAAACCTGTTTGCCGTCACGGAGCACGGCTGCAGCAAGTACGGCGGCAGACGGAGGGAAGGGGGCCTTCGTGAGCGATCGGGCTAAGGAAGCGACTTAACGGAACATTCTGTCCAATTGGCCGATAGGCTGGGTTGAAGGCCGCCATGCCTTGGTCGAAGACGGTCACTCAAGCCGGTGAAGGACGTACTGCTTCGCCTGAATGGACCAACGCGCTAGGCCGTTCGGCGGCCAAGGGGTGGGGACATTGCATCCCGTCGGCGAACCAGCACGACCGTCGTTGTGCCCCCACTTCCCAGAGCGAGTCGCAGCCGCGTCTATGTGTTACGTTGGGCAATCGGGGTGTGCAGCGGAACAACCCCTTATAATTGGTCGGCGGATTTACCTGTCTTATGGTCTAATGGCCCGAAATTCAAGGAATCGTTGCCGAATCCCGCCTTGAGATTGTCGGGAACGATCGCCGCCGGGACCCCCCGAAAAGCCTGGAAGGCATGGACGTGGCCCTGAATCCAGGACGCGATGTCTTGACTCGGATGCGCTTCGGCAAAAGTGTAGTTGCTGGCCCCGAGCACCGCGACGAAGATTTGCGCCGGATGCATTTCTCCGGTGGCGGCATCCACGATCGGCACCGTTTCCCCCGCATAGTCGACAAAACACTTATCCCCGGGATGATGGACTTGTGTCGGATCTCACGCTGTTTGGCCGATTTTTGATGGTTTTTTCTCAAATTGGCTGTCCGCTCTCGAAGGGTCCATCGGGACGCTCGATGGGTCATAATATCGCCCGAGAGCGCTCAAGTCCAGAGTTCGCACGGCCGCGCAATCGCGCTCTGGACTTGAGCGCGCTCAGGCCATAGCCCTTTCATCAAACGCGTCCGTCGCCGGGGAATAGCATCCGTTCATGGTACAGTTCCCGGACAGCCAACCCGAGACTTTTTTGGCCAAATACCGTGAGACCTTACAATAACAACTCATCGTCCGTTCTACGCATGCGGGCGATCCTTTTATTTACAAGTCAAGCGTTGTAAATCCGCGTTTTGTTGGCGGACCCCTGATTGTCGTCACTAACAGCTTAACCCCGGGCCCGACAGCCTAACTCCCCGGGCCGGGAGCGGCGTGCTGTGACAGGCGAATTACAACGACCTCCCGTTACGACACCGAGCGGATTTGTATCACGTGGGGTGAATTGACAGCCACCACGTTAGGACTAAAGGCCAACGGGCTTTGGGTGAGGCCTGGGTGTGTTCAAGGACCAAGACATCGGCTGGGTGCACCAGACGCGGTCGATTCCTCACAAAAATCCCGCACAATACAAGGCTGGCGTCGCGTGCGGTGTTTGTGGGAGGTGGCGCGCTCAAGCACGCCACCTTAATCCGTTTTCCTTGCAGGCTGTCGTCGTCGGCCGCCGTAATGTTCTGCGTTCTTTAGTGCACGTAGATGTCGGTCGCCCCTTGCTGCCGGAAGAGGTTTTCCGCTTTGCTCACTTCGTCGGCGTCGGCCCGGACCACCAAGATAACATCGCCGGCTTTTAGCCGTTCTTCATAGCGCTGGCTTTCCGCCTTGGGAATGCCAAAGTCCATTAACCCTCCCACGATTCCGCCCGCAACCGCGCCCGTCAACGTGGCGGCCAGCGGACCGGCCGCGACAATCGGGCCAATTCCGGGGATGGCCAGGGCACCCACGCCCGCCAATAGTCCCGCCACTCCTCCTGCGGTGCCGCCCCAAGTCAGCCCGCTAGAAAGATTGTGTGTGCCATCTTCGCCTGGGTGACCACTCTCGGTCTTACCATGGTGGCGCGCCACCACCGAAATATTCTTTTCGGCCACGCCGCGGTGTTTAAGTTCCCGCACCACCTGGTCAGCGCTGGCCTGGTCACGAAATGCACCGACTACTGTTTTCTGCATAAGGCGCCTCCTTTCTTTTCCGAGCCACGGATAGTATGGCCGGAGTCGGAGGCGTTCACGAAAGTCAGTTTCGGCCAGAATTGCGCATAAGCGGCACGGCTTCCAGATCGACAATCAAGACTTCCGGTCCCACCCGACGGATGGCAGACCAGGCAATTTCGGTGTGTTGCCCGTGTTTCGCCCAGCGTCCCCGCGGGGGTACCAGCATCGACTGGATTTGGCCGGAGGCCGGGTCGATGAGCAAGTCGGTGTCTCCAATTGGGCCCAATCGTCCACCATTGGTAAGATTGATGATTTCTTTCGCGGCCAGTTCGGTAAAGCGCATGCCATCCCCTCCTCGTCTCGACTCGTCACGCGCATCCTCGCCAAGCGGTGCCACTGGCATTCCGACCACAATCCCTTAGCCTCATCTGCCCCAGTGCCGGGATTTGGCAAGCCGACTCTGCACGGCCCGCCCGCGGACGGCGCCTGCGGCCCCGCCAGGCTGCAGCGCCTTCATCTGGGCTCAACGCGTTACGTCCTTAAAGGGATCGCAACGGTCGTGCCAGGACCGCCAACCTCCCCGTGGCACCCGCGGTGTTTTTGTGGCATAGACGAGGATATGCTGGGCGGCCGGCATTCATGAGCTCGGGTCGACCGAATAGCCAGGTTTGTCGGAAAGACCTTGCTGACGGCGAAAATTCTCTTGGTTTTTGGCCAAATAGCCTTGGTACAGAGCCTCCGCGTCCATGCCCGCGTCCAGGCACATGCTAAGAAAAAAGTGAAACACGTCGACCAGTTCTTCGTGAAGCTTCCGACTGTCTACCGGTGGCGGGTTTTTCCACCACTTAAATCGGGCCTCTTCGACCACCTCGGCTAGCTCGACCATCAGCGCCAGGGCTTCTTTTTGAATCCAGGTGGACGAGTCCCAGTCAAGATTGCGGGCTTGGCGAATCGACTGATTGAATCGATCTTGCCACCGAAACATATCTTGCAGCCGATCATTGGTCACGCTGTGTTCGCTCCTTTAGCTCTCCCAGGATGGGGAAAAGAAATACGACCGCAGTGGCGCGATGCGCCGTGGAATCGGGCCGACCGCCGCGAGGGCAACCTCCCCCGGGTCGGTCCACAATTGCTTGGCGACGCTTTGGACGTCTTGCGGGCCGACCGCCTCCAGCCGTTGCCGGACGTCGGCCAAGGAAGGTGGGGGCGCATTCGCCAAACCCCAGCGTCCGAGCCTGACCATGCGCCCTTCGGGTGTTTCCAGCGAGAAGGCGAGAGCGGTGGTTATTAAGACGCGCGCCCGTTCGATCTCTTGCGGGGACGGACCCTGTGTAAGGAAGGTGCGCAGGGTGTTGCCCGCCAGGCGCAGGGCTTCGGTGAGAGACCGGGGATGGACCGCCAGGTAGATGGACAGGTCGCCCCATTGGGAGTGCGCGCTGTATGCCGCGTAGACGGTATAGACCAGACCGGCCTCTTCCCGCAACTGCTGCCATAGGCGGGAAGAATTCTGGCCGCCCAGAATGGTCGCCGCGAGTTGGGTGGCCTCATAATTCGGGTCGTCCAGGGGAGGCGCGGCAGTTCCCACCATGGTATGCACTTGCTCGCCGTCGGCTCTCAGCAGCAACTCACGCGGAACCGGAATCGGCGGGACGGTCACCGGTTCGCCCACCGCCGCGACCTCCGGGCGGGCCGGCACCATCTCTTGCTCCCGAATCCGGTCGGCCAGAGCGGCCGCGCCTTGTCCGGACAGCGCCACGCACATTCCTGCCGGGCGATACCACTGACGGTAGAAACGTTTGAGGCGGGCGGTGCTCAACGCGCGGATAGAGCGCCCCGTTCCCAGGATGTCATGCACCAAGTCCGCATCGGCGTACAGGCTTTTCATATAGGCTTGCTCGCACCGGTCTTCCGGGTCGTCGAGCGCCTCGTGTCGCTCTGCGATGATGACCTGCCGTTCTTTCTCGACATCCGCCGTCGCCAGTCGGGGGTAAAACACCATGGTGCGCAGTAATTGCCACGCGTCCCATGCGCGGGACGCCAGCACTTTGGCATAAAATACGGTATGTTCGCGGGTGGTATAGGCGTTGATCTCCCCTCCCAGATCATCCATCGCGCGAGCGATGGCCGCCCCGTCTAACGTGCCCGCACCTTTAAACACCAGATGCTCAAGAAAATGGGCTGCCCCCCAGTTGGACGCGACCGTTTCCGCGCGGGATCCGACTCCGACGAACAGGCCGATAGCCATTGTCCCCAACGATCCCTGGTCGTCCCAGGCCAAACGCAGTCCGGACGGAAGTGTTTGCAGATAGTCGATGCCGCGTCTCCTCCTCATGGCGTTGCGTCATCACGGGCTTTCCTGTCCATATTAGTCGCATCGGCCGCCCCGTGTCCAGGGGATTGCCCACATCGGCGGACCGTCCCGCCGGGTAATTCCCGGGAACGGCTTGCCTGCGCAAGAGACCGTCTGCCCGTGGGGCACCTGCCGCTCCCTGCCCAGCCGGGGCCTCGCGGCCTGCGACGGACGGGGACTTTCGTCATCGACGGCCATGGCAGCGCAGCCGGCACCGGGCAAGAGGTCGCGAACCGGGCGAAGCCTCCCCCCGAAAAGTCTCAAAAAGGGGGTGGCGTGCTGGTCGGCAAGCGCGGTTGGTGAGCCCAGCAAGGCTCCGCGCCGCGAACGCGGTCACGAGTCGGACCGCGGAATCCCCAGGGTGATCAGCCGCGACACCGAGACCAGCTGGTAACCTCGGCGCTTGAGCCCCGCAATAATGCGTGGCAGGGCCATAGCGGTGCGGTCCGTGGGATGCATCAGCACAATCGCGCCCGGTGCCGCCTGGGCCAACACTTTGTCGACCATATAGGCCGCCGACGAGGTCGGCCGCCAATCTATGGTATCAATGGTCCACATCACCAGGGGCATGCCGAGGGATGCGGCGGCCCGTAAACCGACCCGGTTGAATTCCCCGTACGGCGGGGCGTAGACTTTGGGCGACACCCCGACAATCTTTTGCACCATACGATTGGTCGAAGCCAGGTCCCCAGTAATCTCGGCCTGGCTAAGGGTATTGGGGTGACGATGGTTCCAGCCGTGATTGCCGATTTCCATTCCGTCTTGCACCATCGTCTTGAGAATCGCGGGATGTGAAGCCGCCCAGGCCCCCCCCACCATGAACGTGGCATGCACGCCGGCCTGGCGGAACTCTTGCAGTAGGATGGGGACGTACTCGGTTCCCCACACGACATTAACCGTGAGACTCATCGCCCGCTGGGCCGTTTGAACCCGGTAAACGGCAATCGGCGTTGATGCCGGCGGAGAAGCGGTCACGATTCGGGACAACAGGAATAGGATAGCGGAGAGCACGAGCATTACTACGGCACCAATCCGAAAAGCGGATGATCGTAAGGAGATGACGCGAAACCGCATACCTCTCCCCTCCTCGCAAAGACTCTGCACAAACACCGGGTGGCCGGTGCACCGCGCTCTTGTCTCCTATGAGACCAGGCGAATCGGTAGAACATCCCGCTGGGTGTCGGGTCATCCTGTTCGCAGGGAGATGACGCTACAAGGCGGGCAGCGGACGGCCATCGACCAGCCACTGACGCTCAACCAACGTGGCGATAAGGGCGGCGTGGGGAAAAAGCTGGGGGAAATTGCCATGTTGTTCCCCGGTGTCGGGATCCACATGTTCGGCGAACAAGCCCAAATCGGTGGTGAGTTGCATTTGGCGGGCGATGATCCGGTCGGCACGCCCCACGTCGCCCATTCGCAGATACACCCGAGCCAGCCAGAACCCGGCCAAGGTAAAGGGCCAGTGCGCCGTCCCCATATTATCGAAGGTATAGCGGAGCACCACGTCATCATGTACCAAATCGCGTTCAATCTGTTCCAACGTGGCTTGGAACAACGGATGGTCGGCGGCGACAAACCCGTACAGCGGCAAGGTCAACAGGGCGGCGTCCATTCCGCGATGAAATTCGCCTTGGGTAAACATGGCGCGGGCGGAGGATTGCGCTTGATCCAACACCGCATGGCGGATGCTATCGGCGGTCCGCGTCCACCGCTCGGCGACGCCATCGCGCCCCAACGCGTCGCGGGCCAAGGCGGCCCCAACCGCCATCGCCACCCAGCACATCGCTTGGGAATGGACATAACGGTCGTCGTCGCCGCGGAATTCCCACAATGACGCGTCCGGCTGGTCCCAGTTGCGCGCGACCCAATCGACCAGGGCCTCGATGGCCCACCAATAGTCGCGAATAAACGTGCGGTCGTGGGTGACTTTCCAATAGATATAGAGGGTCCACAACAGATCGCCTTCGATGTCTAGTTGCAATTGTCCCGAAGCGGCGTTGCCTACCCGCACGGGGCGTGAATTTTTGAATCCGGACAACCACAGCAATTCGCTCTCGCCACGCGTCATCGTGCCGTCAACCCGGTAAAAGGGACTCTCAAAAGGTTTGCCCACCAACGATACGGTGTTAAACATGAATTCCAGAAACTGTCGGCCAGCCACCGGATCGCCAGCCAAGAGGAGCGATTCCGCGGCATACGCGCCATCCCGCACCCACACGTAGCGGTAGTCCCATTGGCGCGACTCCCCAACCGCTTCTGGTAGCGAGGTGGTGGCGGCGGCCAACAGGGCTCCATTGGTCCGGTAAGTCAGGCCTCTTACCGTCAACAGACTCCGGCGAAACATGTCCGCCCAGGGACCGTGATAGGGAATGAGACCGTGCTTCCAATATTGGTCGGTCACACGCTCGACATAGTCGCCATCCTCGCACGGCTCGGTCACGATCTCTTCTTCCTGGGTCAAATTGGGAGAGTGGCGAACGACGACATCAACCATGCCCGGACCGATTTGCCACTGATCGCGTTGCACGAGTTTCTTGGCGGGTCCCTGAATAATGAGAACGATCCCTTCGGCCCCCTGCGGATGCGTAAAGATGGCGCCCGTCTCCGTTATCTGATAGGCCGCACTGGCATAGCCGAACCCAAACGTAGGCCGGCACGTCAGCATCAACGGCACTTCCGTCGTCACCCGCCGCCAGAATTCTGACCGGCCAATTGCCAGAAAGTCATGAATCGTAGCCCGGCCCTGGTCGCTGTCCAGGATGGTCTCAAGAATAAGTGAGTCCGTGCGGTAGCGCTGCGCCGCGGTAAATTGACTCGTTGGGCGCAGTCCGATGAATCCCCCGTGAATCGGATCCAGCAAACGGCAAAACACCGCATCGCCGTCAAACCGGGGAAAAGCTAGCCATTCTACCACCCCATCAGGAGAAATCAGCGCCGAAGTGTAGCGGTTCGACAAAAAGCCATAAAAGCGGGTTTGCACCATAGACCAACCGACTCCTTTATTGATATTGCATCGCAACCGGGTTCGCCGATTGCACGCGCCAGCGGCGGGCTCTGTTGGGGCCGCAGGTCCGTCGTCGGGGACGTATGCCGCCAACGGGTGCTGACCCCCATCCCTCTGTTGGGTACCGCCAGGCGTACGTTCCGGCACGGTTCGGGTTGGATCGCCAACAGGTTTTGGCTCACCATGGGAGGGCGCGGCAGACACCTTCAAGCGCTCAGTTGGTTGAGCGACGAACCAGCGCTGGCGGAGATGATCCCGGCACGTGGATCGCGGCCTCTGCCGTCAACGGTTCTAGCGGGCGGTTCGGGCGGACGGCCGGACAGGCGGAGGGCAGGGATTGCCCCGATTGGCGGCGTGCTGGCTACCGACCGTGCCGCCGTGGCGGGCTTTGGCCGTGTCTGCCAAGCTCAGTGCCTGGGGGCGGGATTGATTTCCATGCAGGCGTAAAGCAACAGCGGGTGCATGCCCGCTGCAAACCGCTGACCTTCCCTCGTAGCCTCTCCCGGGTTGTCGTCCTTAAGCAGGGCGCCCGTTTCTCCGATTCTTCGCGTGGGCAACCACCCGCCCTGCCGTCAGGTGACGTTGGTCGGGGTAAAACCGGTCAACGGGCGTCCCGCCGTCGTCCCATGTCCCGTTGGGGCCGGCGGTTGCCCGGTCGGTCACCGCCCCCGCGATGCGGCGGATGATCATCGGGAACATACCCCTCGGGAACGGGCAACAATTCTTTGACGGACAGGTTGAGGCGGCCCATCTGGTCAATTTCGACCACTTTCACGGTGACCACATCACCCACGTTGACGGCATCTTCCACTTTGTTGACGCGCGCATGGGCCAATTGCGAAATGTGCACCAATCCTTCCTTGCCGGGCAGGATTTCGACAAACGCGCCAAAATTCATGAGACGGGTCACGCGTCCCGAATAGACTTGACCCACCTCCGCCACCCGGGTCAGATCTTCAATCATGCGAACCACGCCAGCGGCCGTTTCCGTATTGATCGCCGCGATGAATATCGTGCCGTCGTCTTCGATGTCGATGTCGACTTTCTTGTCGCCAACCTTGTTGGCCTCGATGATCTTATTGATCATTTTGCCACCCGGTCCAATCACATCGCGAATCTTGTCGGGATCAATGTGCATGGTGATGATGCGGGGAGCGTGCCGAGAAAGGTCGCTGCGGGATTGCGGGATAACTTCCGCCATGCGGTCGAGCAGAAAGAGCCGGGCAACCCTGGCCTGCTCCAGTGCCTCTTCCATAATGTGCCGGGCGAGGCCATGGATTTTCATGTCCATTTGGATGGCGGTGATGCCTTCACGGGTTCCGGCGACCTTAAAGTCCATATCCCCCAGAAAATCCTCGAGGCCTTGGATGTCGGTTAATACCGCATACCCCTCTTCGTCCTTCACCAGGCCCATGGCAATGCCCGCCACCGGGCCCTTGATGGGGACTCCGCCGTCCATAAGGGCCAGAGTGCTCCCGCAGACGGAGGCCATCGAGCTCGAACCGTTGGACTCCAGAATGTCGGAAACCACTCGCAAGGCATAAGGGAACTCGTCGGGACTGGGGATCACAGGTTCCAGGGCGCGTTCGGCTAAGGCGCCATGGCCGATGGCCCGGCGATTGGGCCCTCGCATCGGCCCGGTTTCGCCAGTGGCAAAGGGCGGAAAATTATAGTGGTGCATGTACCGCTTGCTCTCTTCTTCACCAATGCCGTCCATGCGTTGTTGGTCGGACAACGGGCCCAGCGTCATGGCCGTCAGGGCTTGCGTTTGGCCCCGGGTAAAAAGGCCGGTGCCGTGCGCCCGCGGCAGCACGCCGACTTCAATGTGCAGGGGACGAATTTCGTCAAAGCGCCGCCCGTCGGGGCGGATTTTTTCGTGAATGATGGCCCGGCGAACCACTTTTTTCAAGGCTTTCTTGAGGATAGCGGGAAGCGTGTCGCCCGCCTCGGGGAACTCTTGCAGTAACTGGGCCGCAACCGCCTGGTTGACTTCCTCGATGCGGGACTCGCGAAGTTGTTTGTCAGCAGAGCGCATGGCTTCCGCCAAGGGCTCGATGGCCACCTCTTCAACACGCGCCACTAACCCAGGTGACGGCAGGACCAAAGGATAAACGGCTTTAGGAACTCCGGCTACTTCCCGAAACTCCCCAATCCATTGGATAATGCGCCGTATTTCGTCATGTCCGAACATAATCGCGTCCAGCATGACGGATTCAGGAACCATTTGGGCTCCCGCCTCTATCATGAGAATGGCGTCCTGGGTCCCGGCAATCATGAGATGAAGCTGGCTCTGGCGAGACTCGTCCGAGCTTGGGTTAATCACGAAGCGGTCGCCGAGCAACCCCACTTCGACGGCTCCAATGGGACCATCGAACGGGATATCGGAAATCGTCAGAGCGGCGGAGGCTCCCACCATTCCGCAGACTGCCGGCGAGTAATCGTGGTCGACGGACAAAATGCTTGAAACCACGTGCACGTCATTGCGAAACCCGTCCGGGAACAAGGGCCGCAGTGGACGGTCCGTCAGCCGCGCTGATAAGATGGCGTTCTCACTCGGACGGCCCTCGCGTTTGATGTACCCGCCGGGAATTTTCCCTACGGCGTACAACCGCTCCTCGACATCCACGGTCAGCGGGAAAAAGTCGATTCCCGGGCGCGGGTTGCGCGACGCGGTGGCAGTGACCAGCACGGCCGTGTCCCCGTACCGCACAAGGACGGACCCATTAGCCTGCCGCGCCAAGCGCCCCGTCTCCAGGCTCATGCTCCGTCCACCCACTGCCAATTCCGTTTTGCGAATCTCCATATGTACCTCCTGCTTGGGATCCCAATATGCCATACGCGGTTGGAACTGCCCAAAAAAGAGCGGGGGCTACCCGCTCTAGCGACGCAATCCCAAGCGTTTAATGAGCGCGTGGTAGCGCCCCGTGTCGTTTTTTCGCAAGTAGTTGAGCAAGGCACGACGATGGCCTACCATCTGCAAAAGCCCGCGACGGGAGTGATGGTCTTTTTTGTGTATCTTCAGGTGCTCGGTCAGTTCGCTGATGCGTTGGGTCAACAACGCCACCTGAACTTCCGGGGACCCCGTGTCCGATTCATGCAGCCGATTAGCCGCAATGATGGCCTGCTTTTCCTCATTTATGAGGGCCATCGATTCACCTCCCTTCGTCAGTCCTAGTTGGCTTGAAAAATGGACGGATCCTCTTCCTCCGCCAACGAGGCAAGTAGGGCGTCTTGGTAGGCTTGTACCGCCGGTCGGGGAATTCCTGCACGCCGATAAAGCTCCTCAAGCTCCCTTTGGAGCCGTTTGAACTGGGCCGTGACACAGATTACCGATATCCGGGTAACCATGGCACGCCATGAGTCCGATTGCACACACCCGCCCCCAATCCAAAGACACTTCATTATATCCTGGGAACGGGTGACCGGCAAGTCAAGTCTTCCTTGAGCTTTTTGCGCTGTGGCATTTTGAACAGAGCTTGCAGAGCGATCTTGCGCCGAGTGGAACCGACGGACGAAGGGTGACCGGCTATAAAACCCGCCATCCGGACTGGTAACAATTGCCGCTCAGGA
>JAJZZA010000096.1 GCA_021797825.1 Bacillota bacterium
AACTCGGATTCCATCCGGCAGGCGATTCATCGCTTTTTGACCTCTCTGGCTAGCGTTCCTGAGGAAATTCAATCCCGACTGGGCCGATTGCCTGCCTAAAACCGGAAGAAATTCAAGCTCATTCATAGAGATTAGCCGACCCCCCCGGCTTGCAGCCATTCGACGGCCACCACCGCGGCGTGGCGCTTCGCGGCGTAGCGTTGGGCTCGTTCCATCATGCGCTCACGAAGCCGCCCGTTCTCCAATATCTCGGCGATCGCTGGTTCCCAGGCGCTCTCTTGGTGGACCGCCAGCACGCTCCCCCCCGCCCATTGTTCCAGCATGGGGTCCTGCCATCCCACAATCGGCACCGCCGCGGCGGTGGCATAATGCGCCAGCAACGGAAGCTTGGGCGTACCCACCCCCGCCACGATGGCATCCGCCCCATGCAACAAGCCCGCCATCATCGCGTCAGACAGGGTCGGGGCGAAAATCACCTGCTCCGCCATGCCCAAATGATGCACCACCGGGGCCAGTCGTCCCCGCACCGCCAACCCGTCCACCAACACCAGTTCACCCCGGCCGCCCAAAACGGCCCGCGCCGCACCCAGCACCGCCGTCAACCGCCGGCCGTTTTCGTACCCCCCGGCATAAACCAGCCGCGGCCGCTGCTCTAGCCGCAGGGTACGGACGGCGTCATAGACCAGGCTCGCGTCACCGGGAGCGAAATAGACCTCGGGAATGGGGATGCGAAGGCAATGGGGATCGATTCCCCAACGCTCCCGCAACAGCCGTTGCATGCCCGAAAAAGGCACCCCTACCCGGATCCCCGCGGGAACCTCTGCCAATTCCGGCGACGGGCCGGAAACCAGGATGATGTCACCCTGGCGGGACCCTTGCCAGGTCCACCCGAAACGGACCTCAGGGTGTCTTCCGAAGGGCCGGCGGCTGGACCCTGCCATCCCCAGCCAACGCCCCGCCCACACCGTGTGCGCCGGGAGCCACTCGCCGGCCAGCACCCGCATGATCTGCGCCTCGCTGGATTCCGCCGCCGGGTTGCCCAGAATCTCGATAATAGCCATCGTTATTTCGACAGGCGGCGATATCGTTCCAGCAAGGCGGGTGACCCACGGTGGGTCGCGACGCGCGATGCGCGTTTGACGTGGTCGGTAAACCACACCCGCGAACTATGCGTCGCGTCCGCGAAGAATAGCCACCGCTCCAGAAAGGCCCCAACCACGGCCGATACGGCCCCTCCTACAAACCACCCCGCCGGACTTGCTCCCGCTGAAATCGCCCCCATGGCGGCAACCGGCACGGCGGTCAACAACAAAAACATCAGCCCGTAGAGCAGCCGCTTGGGACCCGGGCGCAAGTCCGGCCAGATCTGAGTCTGGGTTTTGTAGGGAATGCGGGAGGTCCCGCTGTCCTGCAAGCGATGCGGTCCCAGCGGCAATCCCGTTCCGGTGCTGGCCATCACACTGGTGCGGGCCCCCGCGAAGAAATGCCATTGCTGCGCCTTGACAGCCATCAGCAAGAGACCCAGCACCACCGCCACGGCGGCGGCCTCGCGCAACGGCGCCGGATTGGTCCCGACCACGGCAAAGATCGCGGCCATGACCAGCCATCCGCTGAACACTCCCACTCCCATCATAGCGATAACGGTGAGCGGGGAGTGCCAGCTGCGCATGGCAGTGATGGTCGAATACAGCATAGCGGTAACAAACATCGCCACCAAGCCCAACCCTGCCACGCCGGCCGCAGTCCCGAGCAACAGAGCGCCGTGCCAGTTCCCCAAATCGATTCCTGCCGCCAGCCCCGTCAAGCCGCCGATGTAGAGTCCGGTGGTCAGCGCCTCGCGGCTTAGCCACGAGGTCTTAAGCCGTCGCAGCACGAAGCGTGCGGCCTGAATGCGATGCATATGAAAGAACGAGGCGACGCCACCCGCCAGCGCAACAACAATAATTAGCGGCTCCATCCGCACCGCGTGGGCAAGCTCCGCCGAGGGCCTCAAGAAGATCAGTGCCGTGGTGAGCGCCACCGCCATGCCGCCGGAAAGGCCTTGCAGCACCGTAATCAATAACAAAGGTCCCGTCGGTCTCATCAGTACCGCTCCTCCATCACTTTTAGCACCTCTTCCTCCGCCAACACGACCGGACTGGGCCGTCGCGGAAGATAGTGCACCGCGGGCCGGGCGCCCAGTTCCGGAAGCAAAGCGAACCCCTGCCGCTGCGCCACCAGTTGCGACACCTCGGATTGCTGGTCGTCCAAATCCCCGAACACACGGGCATGGGTGGGACAGCTTTGCACGCAGGCCGGCTGGCGTTCCCGCAGCGGCAAGCTCTCATCCTCCAGACGGTCGACGCACATGGTGCATTTCTTCACCACTCCTTCATGCTCGTCAAATTCCCGCACGCCGTAAGGGCAGGCCCAGATGCACAATTGGCAGCCAATGCAGGCGTCATAGTCAACCAGCACGACCCCGTTGTCCACCCGTTTGTAGGAGGCGCCAGTGGGACACACGGGCACGCACGGCGCGTCGTAACAATGCATGCACGCCTTGGGCAGATAAAGCACCGAGGTGTTGGGGAACTCGCCAGATTCCATGGTCACGATCCGGTTCCACCACATCCCGTCCGGGTCATTGTATGGTGCGTGGTCGGGAACCGAGCCAAAGGCGCCCGACGCGTTGTGCTCCTTGCACGACACCTGGCAGCTCTTGCATCCCACACACTTGTTCAAATCGGTGATGATCGTCAATTGCACCGGCTATCTCCCCCTATCGCGCGACCCCCACAGCTGGTTTACGAATGGAATAAATCATATGCGGAGTCTCCACGGCGTCTGGTCGAATCGGCTGGCGCGGGGCCACCTGCGGCCACACTTCCTGCAATTCCGAGGGATATACCTTCACCCGCGTGTCATACCAACCCGCCTGTCCGGTAATGGGGTCATTGTTGAAAAACGTGCCGGGCCCCTTCAAGGGAATCGTGTCAGGAATAATATGGTTGATCAAAATCGCCCGTTTGGCTTCGGGCGCGTCGGGATCCAAGCTCCACGACCCCGGCCCTTTGGCGATGGCGTTCCAGGTCCACACCGTACCCGGTTCCACCGCATCCGAATACCGCAGCTTTCCAGTCATTTTGCCAATTCGCGAGGCAATCCACACCCACTGACCGTCTTCTAAACCCAGCTGGGCCGCCATCACCGGGTTCATGTAAAGCGGGTTCTCGTTTAACAGTTGCCGAAGCCAGGCGTTGAGTGAACCCCAGGAATGGTAGTGGGTCATGGGACGCTGGGTGATAATCCGCAAGGGAAATTCGTTATGCCCCTCAACCTCGTCTTCAAAGGGCGGATACCAGAACGGCAGGGGGTCAAAGTAGTCCGCCAACCGTTTCGCCAATTCCGGATCCTGCGGTTTTTTTCCGGGCCACAAACCCTGACCGGCCAGGCGAAAGGTCTGCACCGGCTCTGAATAGAAATTCAGCACAATCGGCGCGTTGCTCGGGTTGAATTTGGCGTCGCGGGCCCAATTCAGATAGGACTGGTTGGCCATCCGATAATACTTGCGGCCCTCCGTCAGGGGAGCATACCAAAACGCCCGGTTGCTCGCGTAGGCCGCAAGTTGGTGCGGATTGGGCTCGCCCACCAGTGTATCCTTCCCATCACGCCCTCTCCGCCCTGCCAGCAGCCCCACTCCCGAACCCGGCTCGGTCTCCCACTTTTGAATGTAGTCGAAATAGCTGCGGTACTTCGCTTTGCCATGTTCCACGAACCCCGGCAGAGCCAGCCGGTTGGCCAGATCAATCAAAACGTCGGCGGCCGGTCGCACGCCCGGTGGCGCGGGAACCACTGGCTGGCGGATGGAATCCGCCGGCCCGTCCGTCTCCGAAATGGGACGATCCTGCAAAGACGCCGCATCCCACCGTTCGAGATAGGTGGTGTCCGGAAAGACGACATCCGCGTAGGCCACGGTTTCGGAGTCGTAGGAATCAATCACCACTACGTGCGGAATCCGGTATTGCCCGTTCTCGTCACGCGCGGACAGCATGGCCCGCGTCGCGAGCGTGTTCCAGGTGGAATTCCAGGCGATGTTGGCCATGTAGATCAGCAATGTGTCGATGGAATAGGGCGTGCCATCATGAGCGTTGCGGATAACGTTTTGAATGCCGCCATGCGCCGCCAGAGGGTATTTCCACGAATACGCCTCGTCAATCCGCAACGGCTTGTCGCCATCCACCAAGAGATCGTCGGGCGACGTCGGGTAACCCAACAAGGGGGCGGGGGCGGCCCGGTTCGGCCCATAATCCTGCGCACGCGAAGCCGGCTTGACGGGCGGGGGAACTTGTTTGGGATAGGGGCTCTTGTAGCGAAAACCGCCCGGTGTATCGACAGTCCCCAGCAGCATCATCATATCAAACAAGGCGCGCACCGTCTGAAAGCCATTGGTGTGCGCGGCCAACCCGCGCATGGCGTGAAACGCCACCGGGCGCCCGATTGTGGTCCGATGGTGCTCACCGTAAAAATCTGTCCAGGGAACGGGCAGCACCACCGGATGGCGCATCGCGGTCGTCCCCATTTCCAGGGCTAAACGGACAATGGTCTTTTTGGCAATGCCAGTCACCTCCGCCGCCCAACCCGGGGTGGTCTGCTCCAAACGACGGGAAAATATTCGGAAAGCCGACTCCAGCACCAGCCCGTCGTGCTCCACCGTAGCATTCAACAGCCCGTGCCCTTGAGCAGCCAGGAACGGAACGATCGCCCCCGACTCAACGGTGACCATCATGTCGCCGTTGCCCGCCCGGTACAGCATGCCGTCTTGCGAGGAACCGGGGGCCCGCACCACCAGCGCCGCAGCGTTAGTGTACCGGCGCAGGTAGTCCGGATCGTACAGTCCCTCTTTTAGCAGCACGTGCATCATGGCCATCATCAACGCCCCATCGGTACCGGGCCGGATGGGCACCCATTCGTCCGCCAATGCGCCGTAACCGCTGCGCACCGGGTTCACCACGATAAAGCGGCCGCCCCGATTCTTTAGAGCCGCAATCCCCAGCTTTAAGGGATTCGACGGGTGGTCTTCGGCTACGCCGAACATCATGAACCAACGCGACCGCTCGAAATCGGGCCATCCAAATTCCCAAAAACTCCCGCCGACCGAGTACATTCCGCCGGCTGCCATGTTCACCGAACAAAATCCACCATGGGCTGCCCAATTGGGTGTGCCAAATTGCCTGGCCCAGTTCCCGTTAAAGGACTGCATTTGGTCGCGACCGGTAAAATAGGCCAACTTGCTGGGGTCGGTCTCCCGAATTTCCCGCAACCAACCTGCGACCGTGTCCAATGCGGTATCCCAGTCCACCGGGATCATTCGCCCCTCACCACGCTCACTGGCAGGATCCCTCATCAAAGGCTGAGTAAGCCGTGCCGGGCTGTACTCGGTCATAATGCCGGCACCACCTTTGGCGCACCATACTCCCTGATTGACCGGACTTTCGGGAATTCCCGCAATAAATCGGACGCGGTCATTTTCTACGGTCACTTCGATGCCGCAACGGCACGCACACATGTAACAGGTCGTGTGCACTCGCCGGTTAGAGGGCGCCGCTAGTTCGATAAATTCGGGCGAACGCTCGGCCATGTCGCGAACCGCCATGGGAACACCTCCACGAAATGGATTGCCAAAACGGTGGAACTTCTCTGGGATTATGGTAAATTCGAAATACGTCAAGGACCTTCTCGGTACACGATATCGGGCACCGCAGTTTTTAATGGGGGGGTGGGAATTGCGCCGTGAACGAACAATTGTGGACAACTTTTAAGACCGTGGCCGAAATCGGTGCGATTTCCAAAGCCGCTAGACATCTCAATCTGTCGCAATCAGCCGTTAGTCAGCAAATCCAACAACTCGAGCACCACTATGAGTGTCAACTCTTTACCCGTACCGGCCATGGCGTCGCCCTTACGGAAAGTGGCGAGGTGGTGTACCGGTACGTGACCACTCTTTTGCAAACCTTAGCCGAATCTCGCCGCACGCTCATCGCCTTGCGCACCGAACGGCCGGCCCCATTGCGGATTGGCGCCAGCATGACGATCGCGGAGTACGTATTGCCGCAGGTGCTTCCGCGTTTTTGCACCACTGAATCCTTGCCGCGGATCTCGGTTATCATGGCCAATTCCCGGACCACTTTCGACAACGTCTTGCATCAGGATCTGGATTTTGGGTTGGTCGAAGCCGCCCTAACGGATCCGCGACTGGTGGTGCGACCGTTTCTGGAAGATCGACCGATGGCGGTGACTGCCTCCCACCATCCCTGGCGCACCCGCACCGAAGTCTCGGTGGAGGAATTCCTGGCCGAGCCGATTATCCTGCGCGAAGCAGGTTCCGGCACCCGCATGGCCATCGAAGAAGCCCTGCAGCAAATCGGGCTCGGGGTCCACAATCTGAAGATCGAGTTGGTGCTGGGCACGACCCAAGCCATCAAATCCATGGTATTGGCCAATGTCGGCATAGCGGTATTGTCACCGTTGGCCATTTTGCCCCACGAGACCGGCTTGTTCCATCAGGTTCGGGTGGTGGGACTCAACTTGCGGAGGCATTTCTCAATTGTTCACCCCAGAGATTTCACGTCCCGCCTGGGACAGCGGTTTATTCACCAGCTCTTTGCGCTCGACTGGGTGGCCACACCGCGGCCACCCGCGCGGGAAATTCTCGCGCGACCATCCGCCAGTCCGGCCGAATGAGCCCTTATGGGGCCATCGCTGCCGCATCCCCTAACGGCGTGCGGCGCATCACGGCAGCGAAGGCTGGAACACACGCTTGCCGTGCCGCGTGTCGCCCTGTTCTGACCGACACCATGTCCGTTTATTCGCTTGTTGCACGGATTCCGTTCCGGCGAAAGGGGCCGGGCGGCGTTAGCGGCCGCGGCGCAATTCATGCGAATCCCACCACACTGCCGGCCGCCATGATAAGGTGGCAGGAGAAAGGAGCGTGCTCCATGGTTGTCACCATCTCCCGCCTCCCGGCGGCGACTCCCGCCAGACGCCGTAAACCGCCTGGCCAGGCCACCACTTTCTGCGCCCCCGCTGGACGATGATGCGCACGGCCGAGCGTCCCGGTGACAACGGGATCACCCTGACCCATGTGCTGCACGCCCTGGTACAGGCTGCCGATGACGGCCGCGCCGTATCAGGTCAAGCGCTGGCGGTGCAGTTGGCCGTTTCCCGGGCAGCTATCTGGAAAGCCATTGAACGACTTCGTCGCGAGGGCTATGTCATCGCCGCCGTCACTGGAGACGGATACCGCCTGCGTCCACGGCCCGATGGGTTGCTGGCCGGGGAATTGCAAGCCGGCTTGGGCACCGCCAAGATAGGTCGGACAATTGTGTACCACCCG
Organism: Bacillota bacterium; assembly: GCA_021797825.1. GTDB lineage: Bacteria > Bacillota > Sulfobacillia > Sulfobacillales > Sulfobacillaceae > JAJZZA01. The sequence continues at coordinate 7,373 of JAJZZA010000096.1, forward strand.
CATGTTGCTTCGACGAATAGCCTGGCTACCCAAATGGCCACGCAAGGAGCGCCGCACGGCACCATCGTGGTCGCGGGTAGCCAATCCGCCGGACGCGGCCGCCTGGGTCGAGCCTGGCTTTCACCTGCCGGGGGACTATATCTTTCGGTTGTCGTTCGTCCCGACATCGCACTGGCCCAGTTGCCGCTATGGACGCTGGCGGTGGCTTTAGCCGCCGCCCAGGGTTTGGACCAGCCGGTATCGAATCGTGGGCCGCGCCTTGGTCTCAAGTGGCCCAACGATATTTTGGCCAACGGGCGAAAAATCGCGGGCATCCTCTGTGAAGCCGCCGGCGATACCGACCATACCGAATGGATTGTCGCCGGCATCGGGGTCAATGTGGCACCGCTGCCTGCGCTGGCTGGCGCGACATCGCTTAAAGAGACGGGCTTGTCGTACGAACTGCGGGAGGTGGCGCAAAACCTGCTGAGAGCGTTAGACCAGGGCCTTCCCCTGCGCCTGTCGGAGGAATCCGTCTCCGACCTGCTCGCGCGCTGGATGGCTCGCGCCACAGGCCTACACCAACCTGTCGTCATTTCCCGGTCCGTTGACGGTCGCCAGCAACCTTACGCACAGGGGATTTTCCGCGGGGTCCAGGCGACCGGGGCAGCTCTGATCGAAGATCAGGCTGGACACATTACGGTATGCCCGGCCGGGGATCTCAGCTTTCAAAACATCAATCCGGTTGATCCGTAAACCCTGCGCTTCAGGACGCCCGTTCAGCAGGGACAAACGGGCTCGCCGACCGCTCCGACTGCCATCGCCGCAAAGTAGTCGCGATACCAATTGACTAAGATATTCCCGGCCGTGGCGGGAAGGTCACCGGGCACGTAATAGTTGGATTGGGCCCAGCCCATCGCCCCCAGCGCCGCGCACGCGGCCCAAAACCCGGCTGAAAGCCGCTGTCCGCTGCCCGGAACCCTGCCATAACCGTTGGTCGGGGGCACCGAGTATCCATTTTGATAGGCATCACGGACATACTGTTGAGCGCTGCGACCGTTGGCATCGCTGGCCGACACCCTGAAAAAAAATGGATAGAGCATCGGTGAGATATATCCATTGGCGACGCCAATACAGATCGTGGGATAGGGATGCACGGATCCCGAGCCTCCATAATTGGCCGGATTGTTGTATGGCTGGCAGATGTTTCGCATCCCTTTCCCGCTTTCTTCATACCACTGGGTTACAACTAACGCCAGCGGCCACTGCAGGATCCCGCTGGCATATTCGGCCAGTGGCCGGTAATGGGTCAAAAACAGAGCGGGACTTTCAGCCTCCGAGCCACAGCCCGGATTAATGCACGCCACTTCGCCACCTCCCGCTAAGGATTGCGCCGGCGCAAGCCGCTCGCAGCCAACAATTATGAGGTCTTGGGACAGTCATTGCTCGGACTGCCTTGGCAGGCTTGCCGCGTACAGGTCTGACCGGTTAACTCGGTCGTCGCCGGCAAGCAGCACATGCCTGCGGGAAACTCGCCATAGATGGCGTAGTGAGCCAGCATCATCGCCAATCGCAGTGAATCCAAGCCGGTGATCCCGTCCCCGCTGGCAAAGTATCCCGGCCGAATCGGACCGCTGTACGGGTTGCTCGGGTAATAGACGAACGGTGTGGTGCAGGCTGGGTAGGCGGCCATCGAATAAGCGGTGGTCACCCATCCGCAAGGGTTCCAATATAGGGCGCGATTAGCTTGCCCGCCCACGGCGATAACCATATGTGACGCGCGCGCCACCCAAGTCGCGGCGATATTAAAATTTCCGGTGACATTGGCACAGGGGATCCCCATCGCCTGCGCGGTTGCCACCGCACTCGTATAGTCGACCGAGTCCGCCCCGTACAGCGCCACCTGAGTCGTGGTCAATAGCATCTTGCAGCCCTCCCGACATCCTGAGCAGCGGCTGCCGCGGATCACCGCGCCTGCGAAGAATCGGACACGACTCCGCCTGCCCGCCGCGCTCGACACGACGGATCCGGCTGGGCCCGACGCCGGGGAATGAGGAGACCCCAGTGAAGGCCCCGCCGCGCGACCCGCTAGACCTTGCCTGACAAGCGCCAAACCCCGCCGGGATTACGCTTTAGGGCCATTCCAGCCAGCCCGGCCAAGCGGTCTATCCGTCTTCTACAGCTTATGGCGGCCCACTTCCTTTTGATACCATGCGTGTTCGGTTAAGGGACCATCGCTGCCGCCGATAAAAAAATGAGTGCGTCGTATCAGGATCGGGGCCACCGCGTGGCGAAGTCTTCTGAAAACCGCGGGACCTCAAATGGAATAGCCGGGTCGCCGCGTCTCAGGAGGAGTGAGTGACCATGTCAACCATGCCCGGTCGCGTCGATGCGGAACGGGATCGCTTGCTGACGGGACTGTTGCCGAGCCCGTGGCTACGCGAGACCGCGGCCACGGTCGGCTTGGTCCGTCGGCAACGCCAGATCGATCCCGTCACCTTTCTGGGGGTCTTAGTTTTGGGGTTCGGCACCGGGGTCCAACGGAGTCTCGCCTCGCTCCGGCGGGCCTAGGAAACCGTCTCGGGGGATACCCTCGTGCCCTCGGCCTTTTATGACCGGTTCACCCCGGCCGGTGTGGCCTGCTTACGGGCCTGTCTCGCCCGCGGGTTGGATGAGCTGATCCGTCACACCCGGGTGGCGGTCGCCGACCGCCTCCATGCCTTCCGGGATCGGGTGGTGGCGGAGGGGACCATCGTCCGGCTCCCTGCCCCGTTGGCCACCGCCCGCTTCCCGGGCGGGAAGAAGGCGGCGGAACTCAAGATCCAGGTGGTAACGGGGATCACCCCGAATACCCAGAGCGTGGTGATGCGACCGGGGACGACTCCGGACGTGAAACTCTTGCGGGTCGGGCCGTGGGTCCGGGACCATCTCCTCCTGTTTGACCTCGGCGACTTCACGTGTCAACTCTTTAGCCGGATCCGCCGCCATGGGGGGTCTTGCGTGAGCCGCGTCCAGACCTCTGCCAATCCGCGGATTGTCCGGGTCCTTGGGGTCCGCCGGGGGCGGGCACGCGATCGGGTCGGCTGGCGTCTCCAAGCGGTGCTGCCGCACCTCCAGCGTCAGGTGCTGGACGTGGAGGTCGCGGTCGCCTTCCGGCGTCAAGCGTATCGCGGGCAGCAGGCGGCCGCCACCGAGGTCTTTCGGTGGGTGGGGATACGGGATGCCGAAACGGGCCGGTATCACGGCTTTCTCACCCATATCGCGGCCGATCAACTCAGCGCCGAAGACGTCGCCGCCGTGGGCCCGCTGGACGATCGAATTGCTCTTCACAGAGCTGAAGCGCCTCTATCAACTCGACGCGATCACCAGTGCGTCCCCGATCATTATCGAAGCCCTCGTGCTGACCGCCCTCCTCACGCGGGTTGTCAGTCACCGGCTCCGCCACCATCTGCGCGGGCTCGTGCCCCCCGAGCGGGCACGGCGTCTCACCCCGCTCCGCGGGGCGGAGGTCTTGGTGGCGCTGGCTGGCCCGTTACTCCACCGCGTGCTGGCGGCGGAGGGTCTCCGCGACCCCCTTGAGGAGATTGTTCACCTCATGCTCCATGAAGGCACCGATCCCCATGGGCATCGCCAAGGCCTTTTGGACGCTTGGACCACCCTCTTACCCAACGAGTAATTTCCTTTATATGGTTAACCGATCACGGATGCTTGACGATAGGGCTGTTCGGGACCATATCAAACGCCGAGGACAAGTGTTTTATACACGCTATGATCATGCCTCTGTCGAGGATGTTAGCCAAAACGATTCGCCATAACGGTTTG
>JAJZZA010000097.1 GCA_021797825.1 Bacillota bacterium
CAAGGATGCCGACGCCAATCTGTCCGGGGAGGATGTCCGCGAGGGACTGACGGTGATTCTGTCGGTCAAGCTGCCCGAACCGCAGTTCGAAGGGCAAACCAAGACCAAACTGGGCAACTCGGAAGTGCGGGGCGCCACCGAGAGTGTGGTCGGTGAAGGCCTGTCCACCTATTTTGATGAAAATCCGGCGGTTGCCAAGAGAATTTTGGAGAAGGCCATTGCTGCCGCCAGGGCGCGGGAAGCGGCCCGCAAGGCGCGGGAACTGACCCGCCGCAAGACCGCCTTGGAATCCTCCTCGCTGCCCGGCAAACTTACCGATTGCAGCAGCAAAGACCCCACCGAATCCGAAGTTTATCTGGTCGAGGGCGATTCGGCCGGAGGCTCGGCCAAAAATGGCCGGGATCGCCGCTTTCAAGCCATTTTGCCGTTGCGCGGGAAAATCTTGAACGTGGAACGGGCGCGTCTCGACAAGATCTTAACCAACGAAGAGATACGGGCCATGATTACCGCGATTGGCACCGGCATCGGGGATGAGTTTGATATCGTGAAGGCGCGCTACCACCGGATTGTCATCATGACCGACGCCGACGTCGACGGATCGCATATCCGCACCTTGCTCTTAACCTTTTTCTATCGCTATATGACTCCCCTGATCGAAGCGGGGTATATCTATATCGCCCAACCCCCCTTGTACCTGGCCAAAAAGGGTAAACAAGAGCGGTATCTCTATGACGATGGGGCGCTCGAACATCTGATGCAGGAATGGGGCCGGGGCCAGGAGATTGCGCTTCAGCGGTACAAAGGTCTGGGGGAAATGAACGCCGACCAGCTTTGGGATACCACGATGAACCCCGAGACACGCACTCTGCTGCAAGTGGAGCTCGAGGACGCGGCGGCCGCCGACTGGATTTTTACGGTCTTGATGGGGGACAAGGTTGAATCCCGCAGAGACTTCATCCAGGAGCACGCCCATCAGGTCCGCAATCTCGATACCGTAGGATAGGGGGACATTATGGCGACCATTGGGCGCGTTTTGCCCATCGACATCCAAGAGGAAATGAAAAAGTCCTACATCGACTACGCGATGAGCGTCATTGTCAGCCGCGCGTTGCCGGATGTGCGGGACGGGCTGAAACCGGTTCACCGCCGGATTTTGTTTGCCATGCAGGAACTCGCCAACACCCCGAACCATCCCTATAAGAAATCGGCGCGGATCGTGGGTGAGGTGCTCGGACGCTACCACCCCCACGGCGACGTGGCGGTTTATGACGCGATGGTGCGGATGGCGCAAGACTTTTCCATTCGTTATCCGTTGGTCGACGGGCACGGGAATTTTGGTTCCATGGACGGGGATTCCGCGGCCGCCATGCGCTACACGGAAGTCCGCCTGTCTCCCATTGCGATGGAAATGCTGGCCGACATCGATAAGGACACGGTGGACTTTGTCCCCAACTTCGATGAGACCACCAAAGAACCGACCGTGTTGCCCGCCAAAATTCCCAACCTGCTGATAAATGGCTCGGCGGGGATTGCCGTGGGCATGGCGACCAACATCCCGCCGCACAATTTGTCGGAGGTTTGCCTGGCCGCGGTACATCTGATTGATCACCCGGACGCCACCCTCGACGACTTGCTGCCATTGGTGCCGGGACCGGATTTTCCCACCGGCGGGATGATTATGGGCCGCGATAGCATTCGCCAGGCATACAGCACCGGGCGCGGGATCATCACCATGCGCGGCATTGCCAAAGTGGAGGAGGGGGCAGGCGGTCGGCCGCGGATTGTCATCAGCGAGATCCCCTATCAAGTCAACAAAGCGCGCCTCATCGAAAAAATCGCCGACTTGGTCCACGAGCGGCGCATCGAGGGGGTGGCGGACCTGCGGGATGAATCGGACCGCCACGGAGTCCGGGTGGTGATCGATCTGAAGCGCGACGGTGTGCCCAAAGTCATCTTGAACCAGTTGTACAAATACACCTCGTTGCAGCAGACGTTTGGGATTATCCTCTTGGCTTTGGTGGCCGGACGGCCGATGATTCTTTCCCTGAAGGAGATGCTGACCTACTTTATCTTGCACCGCAAGGACGTGATTATCCGCCGCACCCGGTACGAATTGGCCAAAGCCCAGGCGCGGGCGCACATTCTGGAAGGATTGCGGATTGCCTTGCAATTTTTGGACGACGTGATTGCCATCATCCGCGCGGCGGAATCGGTGGACGCGGCGCGCGCCGGGCTCATGAACCGGTTTGGGCTATCTGACAAACAAGCCACGGCCATCCTGGAAATGCGGTTGCAGCGGCTGACGCAGCTGGAACGGGAGAAAATTGAGCAGGAATACCGGGAGGTTTTGGCTTTGATTGCGCGGCTCGAGGCAATTTTGGCGGATGACCAACTGGTCTTTAACATCATTAAAGAGGATTTGGAGGCGGTTCGCCAAAAATACGGCGATGATCGCCGTACCCAACTGGGACCAGCCATCAAACAGATGTCCGATGAGGACCTGATTCCTGAAGAAGACATGGTGGTGACGCTCACGCACCGGGGCTACATCAAGCGTGTGGCGCCCTCGCAGTACCGCTCGCAAAAGCGCGGCGGACGGGGGGTCTCCGGCAGCACGGTGCGGGAAGACGATTTCATCGCGCACCTCTTTATTGCTTCGACCCACGCGTACCTCTGCGCGTTTACCAACCGGGGCCGCATTTACCGGGTGAAGGTCCACGAGATTCCGGAAGCATCCCGTCATGCCAAGGGGATTTCGGTGCAAAACCTGTTTGCGCTGCAAGCCGAGGAGCGGATTGCCGCGGTTCAGACATTGACCAAGGCGCAAGCCGACCAGTATTGGGTCTTTGCCACCAAACGAGGAATTGTCAAACGGACCTGCTTGTCCGATTATGAATCTTGGCGGGGGGGAGGCATCATTGCCATTAACCTCGACGATGACGACGAGTTGATCGGGGTCGAGCCGACCACCGGCAAAGACGACATTCTGTTGGCCACCCGGGAGGGCAAGCTGATTCGCTTCGAGGAACAGGAGGTCCGGGCGATGGGCAGGGCGGCCCGTGGGATCAGAGGCATTAAATTGCTGAAGTCGGACCGGGTGGTATCGTTGGCTACCGTTTCGCAGCAACCCGAACTGGTGGTGCTGACCGAACAGGGGTACGGCAAGCGCACCCGGATTAGTCAGTTCCGGCGCACCGGCCGCGGCGGTCAGGGTGTCAAGGCCATGAGCCTGACGATGAAAAGCGGGCATCTGGTGGGGATCCTGCCGGTGACGGGCGACGAGCAATTGATGGTGATTTCGAGCGAAGGCACGCTTATTCGGCTGCCGGTCAAAGAAATCTCCAAGCAAGGGCGTTCCTCGCACGGGGTGATGGTTATGCGGCTTGAAGAAGGACACACCGTTGGGGCGTTGGCGAACGTGAAATCCGAGGACGTTGAAGAGTAAACGCTCGGGGCACGGGAACAAGCTAGGGAGGCAATTATGGAGAAGCAGGTTGGAACATTTGGCGTCAAAGCGGGCCTGGCGGAAATGCTTAAAGGCGGCGTCATTATGGACGTGACCACGGCGGACCAGGCGGTTATCGCGGAAAAAGCCGGCGCCGTCGCGGTGATGGCCTTGGAACGGGTGCCGGCGGATATTCGGGCGGCCGGAGGCGTTGCCCGGATGGCGGATCCCCGCATTGTCAAAACCATTATGGAGTCGGTTTCGATCCCCGTCATGGCCAAAGTCCGAATCGGGCATTTTGTGGAAGCCCAGGTTCTCCAATCGCTTGAGGTGGATTACATCGACGAAAGTGAGGTGTTGACTCCCGCCGACGAGCAGTACCATGTCGACAAGTGGGCGTTTACGGTACCATTTGTATGCGGTGCGCGGGATTTGGGCGAGGCCTTGCGGCGGATTGCGGAAGGGGCGGCGATGATCCGCACCAAAGGCGAACCGGGCACCGGCAATGTGGTGGAAGCGGTTCGCCACCTACGGGCGGTCAACGCCCAAATTCGGCAGGTGATGTCCACTCCCGATGCGGAACTGCCCGACGTCGCCAAGGAACTGGCGGCACCGCTGGACTTGGTCCGACGGGTGAAGGAGTTGGGACGCTTGCCGGTGGTCAACTTCAGTGCGGGCGGAGTGGCGACACCCGCCGACGCGGCGCTCATGATGCAGTTGGGAGCGGATGGGATTTTTGTGGGCTCCGGCGTCTTCAAATCAGGCGATCCGGAGAAGACGGCGCGGGCCATCGTGCGCGCCACGCTCTACTACAACGATCCCAAAATTATCGCGGAAGTGTCCGAAGGCATGGGACCAGCCATGCGCGGTTTGGAAATGTCTACGCTGACCGCTGCCGACCGCATGCAAGACCGGGGGATTTAACGCATGCGGGTTGGGGTTCTGGCGATTCAGGGAAATGTTCGCGAACACAAGCGCCATTTGGCCAGGGTGGGTGCGGAGCCGGTAGAGGTTCGGCGGCCTTCCGAGTTAAGCGACCTTGATGGCCTTATCCTTCCGGGCGGGGAAAGTACCACAATGAGTTTGCTGATGGAGGAATACGGGTTGCTGCAGCCGCTTAGGGAGCGTGCCCAGAGCCGCCCGTTTCCGATTTATGGCACGTGCGCGGGCCTGATCCTGTTGGCCACGGAGGTGGTGGGCCTCTCGCCCGCGCGCCTCGGACTCATGGATATCGTCGCGGACCGCAATGCTTACGGCCGTCAAGTGGCTTCGTTCGAAATGAGCTTGCCGATTCCGGTGCTAGGCCCGGATCCGTTTCCGGCGGTCTTTATTCGGGCCCCGAAAATCGCCCGGATGGGTGCCGGGGTGGTGGCGCTGGCAACGTATCAGGGGGATGTGGTAATGGCCGAACAAGGCCAGTACCTGGTTAGCGCCTTTCATCCCGAGATGAGCCCCGACACCCGCATCCACGCGTATTTCGTTGAAAAGGTGCGCAAGGCCCGCCAAGCGGAAGGCAGTTAGGGCGCGTCCCCTGGGCGCGGTGTTGCCTGCTCGAAAAAATACGCCATCATCTCTTCGTCCAACCGGTCGGACCCGACCCAGCGCTGCTCAAAATTTTCCCGATGCGCCCAGGCCTTCAGCGCATCCCAAGCCGCCGTGTCGAAGTGACGGGAAGAAGACGGGAGATACCCGAGGCGTTGCAATCCCTCCAAGATGCGGTCCGGATCACATTGCGCGAGCGGCTTAAGTTGTTCCGGTGCAGGTTTGTCGAAGTGGAGATGATGCAGGCGCAAAAGCCGGGACAATTTATCGAGGGGTTCGGGGTCATCATCGACACGCAGGTCGATGTAGCGATCGCTCAGACCGTTATAGCCTGCGCCTGCCTTGACCACCAACAAAGCCGCCGACTGGCGGCCGCGTCGGTCGCCGCCCGCGGCTTCGGCCGCGGTGAGGCAGTCGAGGATTCGTTCGCCGAGCGGGCGGTGCGGGTCGCTGTCGCGAAATGTCCGGGCCATGTCGGCAACCACCGCTGGCCCCGCCAGGATATTTCCTTGGCAGGTGAAGCTCGGACCGGTTTCATGGCCTGCCCAGGCCATGCACGCCTCGCCGGTCCAGGCCGCGCTCTGGCCGGACCGGTCGACGATTCCCAGCTGGCGGTGCTCTCGTCCCGGGTCAGACTCGATGAGGGTGCGGAGGGTTTCTTCGGCGGACAGACCACTTTGCAACAAACGCAGGCCATTGGGTCCGAAGGTCGGGTTAGCCCAGGCTTGGGTGGCAATCGCCCCGACTTGGGATTGGGCATGGGGCACCACCGAGCCAACCGCCAGAAATTTGGATTGGACGCCTACCGCCCAGACACCGCTGCGGGCGTCGTGCGCGACAATCGAGTAGGTCGCGATGCGGTTCAAAGCTTAACCTCCTCATAGGGGGATGCAGTGATGGGGAAAGAGGGTGTGGCTTAAGACTGTGACTCCCCCAGATTATGCCACAAATTATGGGCGATGCGACGCCGCGTTTCGTCATCCACGCTCACGCCGAGGGGTGCCTGCCAGAGCGCGGGCGCTTGGTGGAACGGGACTTCCACCGCAAGGCGCAGGGTCCCCGGTTTCGGCGACACGTGGTCCGGGCCAAGGCCCCAGCGCGGGTCGGCCAGAGCGTTCCCCCCCATGGCCCTTCGCCTAAACATAATCTGCCCGGATCAACCGGTAAATCGCCAAAGAAGCCGAGAATGGCACGCGGTTGGAAGCGACCCGCCACATCGCCAGACCGCCGTTTTGAGCCGGCCAAACTCCTTGGCCAGCGCTGCCCAACGTCACATTTCTCAGAGAATGAAAGCCTAGCCGGCGCAGCGAGAGGGGACCGTCCTCGTTGCGCACCCCGCATCTCCCATTACGCGACATAACCGTCAGGTGCTCCGCTCCAAAGTACAGCACACCCCGGAAAAGGAGGGTGTGCCTTAATTTTGTGAGGCATTAAGTTCCAGGTATGTCGACTAATGGTCGATGCAAGATGCGCGACGATGTCGGCCCACTCTCGCTATGCCTGTAAGGCTCTTATTCTCCTTAGAGATTTGACATTTGGAAGCGATGGCAAAGGAGTTTAGCCGGTACATGTCGAAAGCTCCTCAAAACGGCGGTCTGGCGACCCGTGAGAGGAGCTTGGTGGGGCAATGATACCGCAAGACAACGTGAGCGACAAGTCCTGGAAGGCGCAATGGCAAACTTTTCTTCGTCAGGAGGTCGAGTCTTTGATCCAGACCGTGTGGGAACGCATCCCGCCCAGTGTTCGGGAGAGCGTGGTCGAACTGGCCGAGGCGGAAACCCGGGTGCAAACGCTATCCACCCGCATCAGTCAGGGCGTGGTGACCCGTTGGGCGGCCGCGCACGCGGCCGATGACGCCATTCCTTGTTGTCCCACGTGTGGTCAGTCAATGCGGCGGGTCGCTTCCGACCGCCCACGTGCCATTATCGGCTTTTTTGGCGATTACCGGTTGGCCCGGGCGTATTATGCTTGTACGCAGGGCCATGGGGGGAACGCCCCGGCCGATCGGCGATGGGGCCTGGGGCCGGATCACGTGTCGCCGAAACGGGGGGCTCTGGCCGTGCGCTTTGCGGTGGAAGCGCCGTTCGACCAAGCGTCCGCGCTCTTACAGGCCGCCCTCGGCGTGACCGTGGATGACGAAACGTTGCGTCGCATCGCCCATCGTGTCGGCGGCGTGGCGGAGGCCGAGGAACAAGCCGCCATCGCCGCCGTGGCGGCGGGGCATGGGCCCGATCCGAAGGCGGCGTCGGAAAGCCCCTCGGCCCTGGTGGTGGCCGTCGACGGGGTCATGGCGCAAATGACCCCCAAACAATGGCGAGAAGGCAAGATCGGCGTCTGCCTCCCCTTGATCAACGATTCGTCCGCCCCGGCGGACGGTGCGGGGACGGAGAGCCTCCTTCAACCCGTCGGAACGCCCGATTATTGTATCGGATTTGAATCGCGTCCGGAGTTCTGGCATCGGGGGTATACCCATGCGCTTCAGGCGGGGTTAGACGCGCGCAGTTGTCGTCTGGTGGCCCTCCTCGGCGATGGCGCGGCCCCTGAGTGAGGCGTTGGAAACGCAGGGACCCGATCCCGTACTCGCGGCGTTGGAGGCACGCACTGCGGCGGGAACGAACGTTCCGGCCGCCGTCACCGACGCGATCCGGTATTTCCAGAATCAGCACGCTCGCATGGACTATCCTCGGTACCGGGCCCTGGGGCTGCCGATCGGATCCGGCATCGTGGAAGGCGCCTGTAAAAGCGTATTCAAGCAACGACTCACAGCCGGGGGCATGCGGTGGACCGCATCGGGGGCGCAAGCCATCGCCACCCTCCGTGCGCGCCATCGATCGGGCCGGTGGCAGGAGTTTTGGGATGCTCAACCCTATACGAAACAAGCCCTGGGTTTCCCGTCGCTTGTGGCATAATTTGAGAGATCACAATTTTGAGCCACACCCGGAAAAGGAGATCGATCTTGACACGCCGTAGCGTCTCGGGCACACTATTGCCAATTAACACATTGCCTTAGTCGAAGACGGAAGTCAACGCTTGGCGATAACGTTCAGCGAGCCGGTGTCGGGTGAAATCCGGTCGTTATGCAAGCATTCCGCTTCCTGAGACTCCGGTGAAAGCCGGCGGGCCTCCGTTATCGGCGGAAAGTGGATGGCATGGGCCATCAATTTGGGTGGCACCGCGGGTAAATTACTCGTCCCGACAGTTGGGAGGAGTTTTTTGTTGCGCAGCAGACGGGGGGCAGTAGACGTGGGAACCATTACGGCGGTGTGGCCCGAAGCGGACACGCTGAAAATCTTGGACCAACGCCAACTGCCTGGTGCAGTAGAGTATTTGACCTGCCGGTCGGCCGCGGAGGTCGTTGCCGCGATAGCGGACTTGGCCGTCCGCGGCGCGCCGGCGATCGGCGTCGCCGGGTTGTACGGCCTGTGGGTGGAGGCGGTTCGCGTGAGTGCGCGCCCGGATGCGCGGGATCGGGTCCTGGATGCCGCGGGGCGTTTGCGCCATGCGCGGCCCACGGCGGTCAACTTGGCGGCGGCCATCGATTTCGGGTTGGAGAAGTTGGGAACGGCGACGGGGCCGGAGGCCGTCAGCCGTTTGCGAAAAGCGGCGGACACCCTGGCCGCGGAAGAGAGGACCCGGACTCATCGCCAGGCGCAATGGGGAGCGTCTTTAGTGTCAAAGACCGCGTCCCTCTTGACGCATTGCAACACCGGTTCGCTCGCGGCGGTCGGGATGGGCACGGCGCTCGGTATGATCCGGGCCCTTTATGCTGCCGGGCGTCTTAGCCAGGTGTGGGTTGATGAGACCAGACCGCTTTTGCAGGGCGCGCGGCTCACCGCCTGGGAGTTGGCGCAGGACGGAATTCCCGCGCGTCTGGTGACGGATAGTATGGCGGGGAGCTTAATGGCGCAAGGACTCGTCGACGCGGTCGTGGTGGGGGCCGACCGGATTGCCGCCAACGGTGATACGGCCAACAAAATCGGCACCTACAGCTTGGCGGTGCTGGCCCATTATCACCAGGTACCCTTTTATGTGGTGGCTCCGGTGACGACGATCGATCCCAAGACGCCAGATGGCCATCGCATCCCCATTGAAGAGCGCCATCCCGACGAGGTTCGCCGGGTGGCGGGACAGCTTGTCGCCCCGGCGCAATTTCCGGTTTATAACCCGGCGTTTGACGTGACGCCGGCCCATCTGATCTCTGCCATCGTCACCGACGCCGGTATTCTGCGACCGCCGTATGCAGGGGCCATCGCCGCACTGTTTAGCGAAGACTAATCCGCCGCCAGGGAGGACACCATGCTGGACTTAAGAAGAATTCGTCAGGAGCCAGAAGAGATCAAAAGACTGCTAGCTATCAAGCGAGTGGATGCCCCGATTGACGAGATTCTCGCCTTGGACAAACGCCGGCGAGCAGTCCAGGCGGATATTGAACGCCTTAAGGCCGAACGCAATCTGGCGTCGGAAGAGGTTTCCGTCAAAAAGAAGCGAGGGGAAACCGCCAGCCACCTCATTGCCGCGATGAGACGGGTGGGAGATGAAATCCGGGCGCTAGAAGCCGGAATCGGACCGCTCGAGGACGAATTGCAATATCTGTTAATGCGGGTGCCGAATACGCCGTCGTTAGATGTTCCGCCCGGCATGGACGCCGCAGACAACGTCGAGGTGCGCCGGTTTGGCGATCCTCCCGCCATGGCGTTTGCGGCGCGGGCGCACTGGGATCTGGGTGAATCCCTCGGCATTATCGACTTTGAGCGGGCACGCAAGATTTCCGGAGCGCGGTTTTCGGTGCTAAAAGGGTGGGGGGCCCGCCTGTCGCGTGGCCTCATCGGCTTTATGCTGGACCATGCGGTGGCCCGGGGCTACGTGGAAATGGCGACGCCGTACCTGGTCAACCGGAACTCGATGATCGGTACCGGTCAATTCCCGAAATTCGAAGACGACGCCTTTGCGGTGAGCCCGCACGATTATTTTCTTATCCCCACGGCGGAAGTGCCCCTGACCAATTTGCACCGGGACGAGATTTTAAGCGACCAGGATCTGCCATTGCGGTATACGGCCTATACGGCGTCGTTTCGTGCCGAAGCGGGTGCCGCTGGCCGGGATACCCGCGGACTGATTCGCCAGCATCAATTTGACAAAGTGGAACTGGTGCGTTTCGTCCGGCCGAACGAATCGGAAGCGGCGTTATTGGCTATGGTGCAAGATGCCGAAAGCGTTCTGGAAGATCTGGGCCTGCCTTATCGCACAGTCCTGCTGTGCGGGGGTGACATGGGATTTGGACAGGCTACGATGTACGATATTGAGGTCTGGATGCCTAGTTACGGACGTTATGTGGAAATATCGTCATGCAGCAATATGACGGATTTTCAGGCTCGGCGGGCGGACATACGTTTTCGGCCCGAGGGCGCCAAGAAAACCGAATTTGTCCACACCTTGAACGGAAGTGCTTTGGCGGTGGGGCGGACCATAGCGGCCTTGCTGGAGAATTATCAGACGGCGCGAGGCACGGTGCGGGTTGCACCGGCGCTGCAACCGTATTTAAACGGTGCCACGGAAATCACCGGCGACACGCCGACCGGGTACCAAATGTGAAAGTGGACGGCATTGACGCAATGCGTTAAACTATTATTGCCGCTTGTGGAGGGGTAGCGTAACTGGTAACGCAGTGGTCTTGAAAACCACCGCCTTTGCGGGCTTGCAGGTTCGAGTCCTGTCCCCTCCGCCAATTTTGTGAAAGACAACCTGCGCTTGCGACAACCTCTTCGCTGTGCTACCATAACTCTTGCTGCGGAGGGATACTCAAGCTGGTCAAGAGGGCGGTTTGCTAAACCGTTAGTAGGCTACAAGCCTAGCGTGGGTTCGAATCCCACTCCCTCCGCCATTAACGTGCAGGGGATGCAACCTGGAGCGGGTGGTTGGTGGGTCCTGTCGCGGCGTGCTAAAATAATATGGCAATGCGCCCGTAGCTCAGTGGATAGAGCGCTTGACTACGAATCAAGAGGCCACAGGTTCAAGTCCTGTCGGGCGCACCACCAAAACGTAGACCCCGCAAGCGATTGCGGGTTTTTTGTTGCCAATTTCCTGCCAGCCC
>JAJZZA010000098.1 GCA_021797825.1 Bacillota bacterium
GGTCCGGCAGACCTTGTATGATGAGGAGTTACTTCGTGGGCGACCTCAAAAACTCCTTTGCGTGCCATAGATTTCCATTATTGGTAAATGATTACTCACAATTGCTAGGTACACCCCTTATACCTTTCACGTCTTACACCAGCAGACGTTTGGTTATGGGGTGGTATTGTCGATGTGGGGCGGGTCGGGACTGTTGGAGAGCGTCGTGCTGGCCCGCATCCAGGTACGACCGTTGCGGTGGATACCGTTGCTCTTCACAGTGTTGGGCCTGTGCTGGCTCATTTTATGGCGCGGCGTGTCTTTCCCGCTGTTCGTCGTATTAGGCGGGATCGAAGGGGTGGCGACTTGGCTCGTGCAGGATTTGGTGATGACGGTCATGTTGGCGACCGCACCCGACGGGCAAGCGGGGCACGCGCGGGCTCGGTTGGGGGCCTACGATGAAATGGGTGCTATCGCCGGGACAGCCACTATTTTGCTAGTTCCCGGTGCGTGGTTGGTTCGCCCGATGTATGCGATTGTGGGTATTCTGGCGCTGTTGGGGGCCGCTACGTGGTGGGGGATCGAGAAAGTGACCGGTCCAAGGCGACCCGGGAACCCGCCAAGAATTGAGTCCTAACGAGGAACAAGGCTTCTTGTCATCATCATTGGGATGCCCAAGAAGGCGGCTGTGTCCGAACCGTCTATCATCACAACCACCCCGTCAGGCTGCGTTAAACCCTGATACTGATACTTCATGGAGCCCATCATGTACTAATGGGGTCGGTGGTGCATTAGCACTCGTCCCCGATCCACATATCCATACTGCCCGCCCATCACTCTTGATGGGTTTCTTTGCCAATGCATCCTGTATGTCTTTCAAGGTACTGGACAAAGTTTTCCTGCTCGGTTAGGCTTGATGGCTCTTGCTCACACTGTAGTATACATAGCCGCGCGTTGGGGGGCTCTGTGATCTCGTACCCATTCTCACTTTGTTGGTGCGAACAGCGGTCGCATAACATGAGGCTTCGGCGGCGCACGGTCATACGCGACTGGAGTGGTCCGCGGGTCATCATGTGCTCACCACGGGGGGACTGGTCAGATAGCCATACGACACTTTGAGAATGAGACCGCTTGACGGCGACGTGGAGGTCTCCCATCCGATGCGAGGAGGAGTGGTGGAATGGCCCCGGTTCCCATCCCAACAGAGGCTATGGCCGGGTTAAAGGCCAAGCGATATCCCCATCCCTACCCCCGCGGGCAACGGAAGTTGCTCGTCCTCTACTGGGCGGATAGCGGGGGTGTCCGAGGGTACCGTGCGGAATGACCTTCATGCCGATGAGGCCGGAGGTCTCGAGGCGCTCCGACGGTTTAATCCCCATCCCACGTCCGCCGCATTAAACGCCCATACCGATACGATTCGCCCAGCCGTTATCGCGCGCCACCCCCGCATACGCTACCGGAAGCGGGGGAGCCCATCGCATCGAAGCCTTAACAGGCATTCGGCGCAGCCCCACGGCGCTGCGCACCTGGCTAAAAAAAACGGGTTAGGCTATCGGAAAGCCGGGCCCCTCCCCGCCCAAGCCGACCCCGCAGTGTCACGGCTATTCCTGGCGACTCAGCCAGAACCCGTTCTCGAGGAAGCGCCTGGGGGTATACGGCCTGTCTTTTTTGGTGGATGCCGCCCACTTCCTCCCGGGTGCCGGGTTAGGCGCTCTGGGGGATCTGGCCCGCGCACTCTGGCCGACGCCCTCCGGGCGTAAATGCTTCAAGGGCCCTCCAGGCCATCACCCCGGAGATCATGACCGTGACGCGCGCGATGTCCATTCATCGCGCGCGTCATCGTGCTCTGGCAAACCTTCGCGGCCCAATTCCGCGATCATCCCCTCACGGTGGTGCGCGATCATGCTCGGTACCAACGTCATTACCCTCCTGGGGTTGCCGAGCGACTCCCCCAACCTCTATCTCATCGCGCGGTTAGGGAAACTGCTCAAGACCGAATGCCTCCCTGGGCGCTATTATTCGCCGTTTACTCCATTCCAAGAAGCCATGGTGAAAACCTTGGAACATACGTCGCCCGCATACAAAGAGAAGCGGGCGTCATAATTAACCCGCCGGCTGCAGCCCATCCCTGGGATTGGCCGGCGAACCGCCGAAGTCATCATGGCCGCGATCGAGTCGACCGCGGCGGCGTTTCGCACTGCGGCAACCTGGGCCAAATGGACCGGCCTCGCCCCCGGCAATAAGGAGCGTGTTGGGAAGCGCTGGTCGGGGCGGACGATTTCCGGGAGCCGGCCCTGGCGAGCGGCGTTGGTCGAAGCGGCCTACGCGGTGGGGCGGACGACAGCCACCTACCTGGTGGCCCAGTACCGGCGCCTGGCGCGGACCAACGGGAAGAAACACGCTGCGGTGATCGTCTTGCATACCCTGGTGGTCACGATCTGGCCCCTGCTCCAACATCCCCACCCGGTGTATGTGGAACTGGGCGTCGATTATTTTGATCGGCGGGACCCCGAGCAGCAGGTCACCCGCCAAACCGCCAAGCGCCTGGAAGGCTTAGGCTATACCGGGCAACGCTCCCCCACGCAAGCCGCGTTCTAAGCGGTGCGGGCCCCCGGTGCCGCCTGCCACAAACGGCCACGGCTCGGGCTTGGTTAGGCATACACACTTTGCGTTCTCTGGAAGGGTTTTCCGAAGCAGAACAAGCTGTGCCGGTTTGGTTAGCCTAAACGGACCCCATGAGTCAACCAGACACCGTGCGAAGTCTTCACCAGCCACCTGGCTAAAGTCCGACTCCCCGCCGCGGCCAGCCTTGCCCCGACCAATCCGCCAAGTCATCGTTTTTTTTGCCGACAGTATGCGCGGACTGAAAGCAGCAATCCTTTTGGTTACAGGACTGTGACAAAAGTGACACAACAGCGTCACAGATCGTCGTTATGGTAAAGCCGAGCGCAAGGAAAGGAGATGGGGAACCATGATGGGATTTAACTGGGGCGGGGCGTGGGTTGGTCTCTGGTTTATGGCGATTTTCGGGCTTGCGGTCCTGGCTGGCGTTATTCTGCTGGTCGCGTGGGCGGTGCGGGCCGCGGGTGCCGGCGGATCGAAGCGGGGGGCAAGCGCGGCTGGCAATCCGTTGACCGAGTTGCAGTTGCGTTTGGCGCGTGGGGAAATTACCCCCGATGAATTTGAGGAGTTGCGGGCCCATCTGCGCGAATAGCGGCGGCACCACCTCCGGGGGCGGAAAACGGTGCGGTGCCGGAAACGGCTCAACCCGATGCTCGCCCAGTTGAACATATCGGCAGCGTGAGGTGGTCTCCGCAGAGGTGCAGCGGTCCTTCGACGTTTAAGATGGCCCACCCGCGCGCTGGTTGGTGTGAACCCGGGGAACCCGGGCGCATGCCGATGAATAGCAACCGCCGCGGGTGGCGGCACTCGCACCCATGGCCCAATCCGCGTGACGGCCCCGGGACACCGACCACGCGAAATGACCAGGCGTCAGCGGCGGACGGGCGCTTTGCCAGCGGACGGCGGAATCCAAAGCGAAAAGAACCGGATCTCTCCCCAGGGAGAGGATTTTGACGAGGAGGAATCAGCGATGAAACGGCTAAACGGATTAGCCATAGGCACCGGACTCATCGTAGCGGGCGCTGTCGGCGGGGTGGCGCTGGCCGCGGCTTACGGATCGCCCAGTCCCGCCGCAACCGAGGCAACGCCTTCGCAGACCGATCATATGGGGGATTGGGGCACCATGATGGGAGGCCAGGGCAAGGAGTCAGCTGCGGAAAGCGGCATGATGACCACCGCCATGAATCGGTTCATGGGTCACGCGCGGCCCGTCTGGGGAAGGGCCGGTTGGGCCGGGGGTGCCATGATGGCCGCGTCGGGAGGAGTGCCCTGGACACCGGCCCAAGTCGGACAGGTGGTACGACAAAGCGCACAGGGGGCAACCATTGACCACGCGACCAATACGGTCACCTATCACGGCACCCATCCCGTTTTGGTAGCGCTGGCAGCTCCGGCGGCGCTTCATGTGGCGGGAATGCCGTGGGAGATTGACGGTCTCATCAACCCGACCGTGGTGATCCCCCCAGGCGCCCGGGTCACGGTGGTTCTCATCAACGGCGACCAGGGTGACCTCCACGGTTTCGAAGTCACTACGGCATCGCCGCCTTTTGGCGAAATGGCCATGATGCAAGGACCCGTCGCCTTTCCCGGTTCGTTCATTCCCCCGATCTGGCCGGAGACCGGCCAGGGGCAGTACCATCGCAGCACCACCTTTATCGCCGCGGCGGCCGGCACCTACCATTACCTGTGCCCGGTGCCCGGGCACGCCGAGGCGGGGATGGCGGGGACGTTGGTGGTCTCCTGAGAACCTGTCGGCGTGATGCCAAGCCCGCACCCGGGATGCCCAAGAATCCCGGATGCCCCGGCACCCGGTCAGGCGGGCCGCAGGCGAATCCCGGGGGGCAGCTCGCCGGCTCGCTTATAAGGCGGCGAAAGATTTGTTGGCGGCCGCGGCATCCCAATCATCAGCGCGATGGAGGCGATCGAAAATGATGGCCATGATGTGGGCGGGAACCCTAATCTGGTTGGCAATCCTCGTGGTTTTGGCGGTCGCCACGGCGACCTGGTTCCGCCACCTCTCCCACTGGCGACGCGACGCCGATGACCCGTTGGCCATATTGCAGCTCCGCTTAGCCCGTGGCGAAATCTCCTTAAATGAATACGAAGCCCTGCGCCAGCATTTAGAGCGTTAGCGGGCGCGGGGCAGGGTCAAACAAACCCGCGCCCCGCCCAGCTGGCTCCGGCCGACGAGCAGGGTGCCGCCTTGCGCCTGCAGCAAACTCAGCGCCACGGCCAGTCCCAGTCCGGCCCCGGGAGAGCGCGGGTCTCGCACAAAGGGCTGAGTCACTTGTGATTCCAGGCCGGGCCGGATGCCCGGGCCGGAATCCTCGACGCAGCACTCCACGCGGTCGGGGAGATCCCGCAGCGTAACGTCAATGCGGCCCCCGGGCGGCGTGTGGCGAAGCGCGTTGTCCATAAGATTGCTCAGCACTTGCTCCATCCGTTCCCGGTCCGCAACAATCTCCACGGCGTCAATGTTGCCGGCGCAGACAATCTCGCGCACCCCGGCCAGGGGGGAAAACTTCATCAGCATTTCGTGCACTTGCTCACTGAGCCAATACCGTCTCGGCTGGATCGAGGACACGGGCGTGCGCATGGTCTCGATCAACAGCAAGTCGTTGACCAGGCGGGTCAGGCGCTGGACCTCCCGGTGCAGCGCCGTCCAGCGCTCCGGAGTCTCGGCCAATTCGCCGGCGGCCAATCCCTCCAGGTTGGCCCGCAACACCGTCAACGGGGTTTTGAGTTCGTGGGCCACACTGGCCAAAAACAGGTCGCGTTGCGACTGGGCGGCGGCCAATCGCTTGGCCATTTGATTGAGCGCGTAGCGCAGCTGGCCCCAAGGACCGGCATCCGGGATCGCAAGCGGCTGCCACTGATAGTCGTCCAAGGCGTTAATCCAGCTCAAGACGTCTATCCACTCCCGGGCCAGCACGCGATCGAACCGGTCCGCCGCCAGCCACCCGATTCCGGCCACCGCCAGCCAAACTCCCAGCGCTATCGCCAGATTGGCGACGAAACTGGCGGGCTGGTGCAGATGCCCGAACTTCGCCCACAGCGTGCCTAACGCGATGGATAGGCCTAAGGCCAGTCCGGCGGCAATTGTCAGCATCAGCCAAAGTCCTAGCGTCCATCCGGGGTGCGTGGATTGGCGCGCCATCGATAACCGACCCCCCGTACCGTTTCAATGTAGCGGGGGGCTTCCGCAATCTCTTCCAGCTTCTTGCGCAGGCGGGCAATTTCCATGTCCACGGCGCGGTCATAGACGTCGCCCACATCCCCCCAAATGCGGTCAAGTAGCTCGCCTCGCGTCCACACCCGTCCCGGATGGCTAACCAGCAGCAAGAGCAATTGCCATTCCAGGGCGGTCAGCTCCACCTCCTGCTCCCCCCGCCATAGTTGCCGGGTCGCAGCCGCAATGGTTAAATCCCCGCTGCGGATCGGTTCGGTCTCACCGGCGGTACCTGCCCGGTCCCGCCGCGCCAGCGCGCCACAGCGGGCCAGCACCTGGCCCGGGCTAAACGGTTTGACCACATAGTCGTCGGCACCCTGGCCGAGCGCGCGAATAATGTCGGCTTCCTGATCCCGCACGGTCAACATCAGGACGGGCACCGCGGTGAGCTGACGCAGCGCGCGCAATGAGGCCAACCCATCGCTGTCGGGCAGTTGCCAGTCTAAAATGATGACCTGCGCCGCCACCGCCGACAGCTGCCGGAGCCCGTCCGCCAACGACCCGGCGGCTCTTACCGACCATCCCCAGGGTTCGCCGTAGGCCGTCAAGACGTCTATGATGCCGGGGTCGTCGTCGATGACAAGCAGGGTGGGCGGTTTGCCGGGCAATTGGGCCATTAGGGTCTCCCCCTCGTTCACGGTCCGGTTCTGCGGCTTGAGTATAGCACGGGTGTGGCCAATTTGCCGTAAGACGGTGCGGTCTCGCCCGCAAACGAAACCGGGGAGCGCCTCGGCCCCATCCCGTCGGCCCCTGGCCTAACGCCACATCCGGCAAGCCACCGCCCTATTCAGCCGCTCCGCTTCCCCTTCCCCGACGGCGGCGAACCATGCACGGTCGGCCAGCAGGGACAATCGACCCGACGACCGCGATCACAAACCCGTGGCAAACCCGGGATCGCCCGCGACAGCCCTTGGGTTCAAACCCGGGGTCAGCCCCGCTCCCAAAAAAAAGACACCATCGCAAGAAGAAACCCGCCTCGAAAAGATGTCGATGATCATAACGCGAGGTCGCTCCCCGGGTGTCCTCTCCCCATCGCCACGGCTCCAAGCCACTGGCATGGCGTGGCCAAGCGGACGGCAACGCGACCCGGGCCAGGCCGTTGCGGTCGGAACGGGAATAGCCCCAGGTTATCTGCCATCGCGCCCGCCTGGCGGCGAGCGCCCAACCTGACCAGCGTACCACGGAAGGATCACTGTAATCGGCGTCAACCGAGTGATAAAGGCCGGCCACCCCCGTCGCCCGGATGGCAAGCGCGCCTTTCCCCAAGCCCAGAGCGGACGGGACTCCCCCCGCGTCCCGGGTTCCCCCCGGCAACTCGCGGACGGGTCGCGTCGGGTTGGTTGTGCCATTCCTGAAAAAGAGTCCCGTGAGCCCGCGCCCTAGCCGGCCTGACTTCCCCGGGCCTGGTCCATCGCCCATTGATAGAGCGACTCTTCCAGCGCATCGCGCACCGACCATCCCGACATGGTGCTCGCCATCGTGGCGGGCGGCATCACCAAGGCCAGATGCTCGCCAATTACCGACACCGGGTTGTTGTTGAGAAAGCCCAGCAGTTCTTGCCAGGCTGGCCGAAACGCTGGCGCCACCTGAATCGCTTTAAGGTAATAGGCTTCCGCCCGGGAATTCTCGCCTTTGACCCGCGCCACCCGCGCCAACTGCCAGAGTGCCTTAAATCCGCCCACCCCCAACTCCGACTGCAGGTGGCGGACGGGCGGTCCCAGTTCCAACGCCGTGCCAAAAGCGGCTTCGGCCTGATCCCACTTTCCCTCCTGCATGGCCAGCATGCCGTCCAGGTAAAGAAAGTCGGTGTAGTCCGGAAAGCGCCGCAGACCTTCATGAAGGGTTTGATGTGCCTGCAGAATCTCCCCTTCCGCGGCGTAGAGCCGGGCCAGGGTCAGCAAGAACAAGGGTTGCAGTCCCGCCCGCTGGCGCAGCAGTTCCATGGCCTGCTGCATATCAGAGATCGCCTCTTGCCGCCGGCCCAAGGGCCCCAGGGTCTGGGCCCGCTGCCAGAGCTGATAGGCGCGGTTGTCGGGTTCCACAGCTTCTTCGACTTCCCGGTTAAGCAGCGTTAAGTTTCGCTCCAGCTTGCCGCGATCCTCCATGATCCGGTTCAAGTAGCCATAGTGCAACACCCGGATATCCGCCGCCCCCACCCGCAGGCCCGCGCGCTCCACCGAAGCCACCAATTGTTCATGGACCCGGCCTTCCCAGCGAATGCGGGGATCGGAGCGAAAGAGCCGGGTAACGCGCGCCTCGGCCAGATCCTCGAGGCGATCGGTGAGCGAAACAATCCGGATGTTATAAGCGTCGGCGCTGGGAATGCGAACCGCCTTTAAGAGTTTGGCGATGTCCTCCGCCAATAGCTGCTCGTCCGCGTCCAGCATCAGCACCCACGGGGTTTTCACCAGGTCCAGCGCCCAGTTGCGCGCCACGGCAAAATCCTCCGGCCATTCGCGCCGCACCACCTCGGCCCCCAAGGAGCGGGCAATCTCCACCGAGCGGTCGGTCGACCCGGTGTCCACCACCACTATCGCCTCGGCAATCGGTTGCACCGACGCCAGGCACTGAGCGATGAACTGCTCTTCGTTGCGCATGATCACTGCCACCGTGATGCCTGTGGTTATCCCGTCCATTCGGTCCGCCCTCCCGCCACCACCGCCGTCGCCCCCTCCCGGGATTGCTCCAGCCGGGCGTCAAGCTGATGAATGAAATCGGTGATAAATGCTTCGAGCGAGGCCAGCGCCTCCTCCCGGTGTTCGGCCATCACCTGGTTTAAGAGTTGCCAGAGATGGCGGTGCGTAATTCGAAACATCTCGCCTTCCCGGGTGCCAGCCAGCGCGTTGTCGTGCAAGCCGGTGATAATCCATTGCGCGTGGGAACCCTTGTTGGTCAGCCGATCCCAGCGCTGTTCGCGCAAGGCCACCCGCATCTGCAGCAGATCGCGGTAGACCGCCCGGTAAAGCTCCCGGCCCAGGTAGTCCGGATTGTCGGACGCCACCTGGCCGGCCTGGTATCTCGCCAATAACGCTTCGTCCATAAGCCTTTCTCCTCTCGGCGCCGCTTACAGCAGGGTACCGCCGCTGCCGCCGTTATTGCTATTGCTGACATTGAGGTTCGCGGCGAACAGGCTTTGCACTTGCGCCAATTGGTTAAGAGTTTTGACAAACGCGCTATATTGGCTGCGGGCATTTTGCAGAGCCTGTTGAATCTCATCTTGCACCAACGTCTGCTGCTGCTGAACGTAATTGAGTTGATTGCTGTCTTGGGTCTGCACCTCGGCGGTGGTACTGTTGGAGGCGGCGCCAAAGGCGTTGACCATAGGTCCCAGCGCCGTCGACGCCAACTGCTGAAAGAACTGCTGAACCCCGGCCAGGTTGGTTTGCAGGGCGGCCGTCAGGGTCGAGGAGTTGACGGTGAAATTCTGGGTGCTGGAATCAAAGGCGACGCCCAAACTTCCCAGCGAGTAGCCGGTGGCCGGATCCACGTATTGGGTCATGGCGCTGGCCAGCTGGTTCATCTCGGCCATGGGCACCGGGCTATGGATCACCTGATTGGGATTGGAGGGAAAACTGGTTTGCCCGCCGCTGGCGGTGGACGCCTGCGGCAACGTGCCAAACGCCAGGTTGTAGGTATCCGAGACCCATTGCTGCCAATCCTGAAAAACCTGCTGCACCGAGGAGCTGTCGGCCGTGTAATTGGGCGTGATGGTAATGGCGGTGGATCCGACCCCGGCCAAATTGAGGGTCACGTTGGGAATGACATTGGTCACGGTGTTGGTGGGATTGGTCACCGTCGCGCCTTGAAAGAGCACCGACGAGGTGGTGGCGTGCTGCACCACGTTGACCGAATAGCCGCTGGCCGTGCTGGTCAGGATGCCGACATCGGCCAAGGCGGTGGATCCCGAAACATACTGAAAAGTTTGGTCGGTCTGGGTACCCCACAACTGCAAATAGTAGGCGGTGCCCGATTGGCCAACCGAAGCCACCAGCGGCGCGCCAGACTGGGTCAGTTCGGTCACCAAGCCGTCCAGGGTGGTGCTGGAGTTGACCCCCACGTCGTAGGTGGCGCTGCCAATCGTGATGCCAATGGTCGCGGTGGCCAGTCCCAAGGCGGTGGTGGCGCTGGTGATGCTGATGGCCGTCGACGCGGTGCCGTCGATTTCGTTGGCGGCCAGCCTTTGCACGCTCATAGTGTAGGTTCCCGGCGGCGAGTTGCCGTCGGCGGCGGCGGTCGCCACGCTGGGGTTGTTGCTGGTGGCCGACATGTTTTGCAGGGCGGTGCCCGAGCCCAACCCGGACAGCGCCGTGTAAAAGGCCTGGGCATCGTGCTGCAGGGTCTGCCACGCCTGCTGGTTTTGGTTCAAGGTGCTGATCTGCTGTTGCAGTTGATTGAGTTGCCAGGTCAGCGGCTGGATGGCCAAACTTTCCATGGTGGTCAGCGGAAAGTCGGACAGCATCTGGGCCGCCACATTGTTTTGCCCGTAAATGCCCTGCCAGTTAATCGCAATGCCCGACACGGGTGGTCACCTCCTCTGCGCAACGGGAATCCGGGGGGTCGGCCTCGGCCCCCCAATCCCCAACGTTTAACCCAGCAGCTTAAGCACCAGTCCGGGCATTTGGTTGGCTGCCGCCAAAGCCTGCAGCCCCGTCTGCTGCAAGATCTGCTCGCGCGCGAAGTTGCTCGAGACGTTGGCCATGTTGGCATCCATAATGGTCGACCGGGCGGCCTGCAAGTTGGTGTTTTCCGTTTGCAGGTTCTGAATGGTGTAGGTCAGTTGGTCCTGCTGGGCACCAATCTGGCCTTGGGCGTTGGTCAGAATCGACAGGGCGTTTTGCGCCAAATTGATGGCGTACTCGGCGTTGCCGGTCTGCGCCGTGCTTGATCCCACCACGGTCAGGTTGTTCAGCCCCAAGGTGACGCTGTTAAACTGCCCGAGGTAGGTCTGGACCCGGTTGTAGCTGTGGTCCGACGGGCCCACCTGGAAAGACAGCGGGTTGGTGGCCGCGACCACGGAAAAACCGGCGACCGTGGCCACGGAGGTGCCGGCAACCGATACAGGGGTAAAGGAGGCGTTGATCGACACGCTACCACTGTCGCTGCTGGTGCCCT
>JAJZZA010000099.1 GCA_021797825.1 Bacillota bacterium
AACCCCCATGGGAACCGGTTCTTGAGCCCACAGGGCCACCTCGGTCCGCTCCCGGCGATGCCTTTTCCGGAGATACCCGTCGATAAGCATGGCCGCCTCATACGGAGCCGCGGGACACTTAAACGGTGTGCGGCTGATAAGCACTATCACGCGGCCCTGTTCGAGCAATCGCAGCCGATGCCAAACAGATTCCGCCCCGGACACCGTATAGAAATTTCCCGGCTCGGTGCTCAGCCCCGGAATCGGAGACAGATCATACTCCGCTCCGAGCGCAATGATCAACGCCTCCCCCGACCAGGTGTTTTCTCCCACTGTAACCGTTCGCCGCTCGGCGTCGATTGAGTCGAGAGACCCCCTCACGACCGTTATCCCGCGCTCGCGAAGCGCGGTCAGGGGCCGAACAACCTGATCAGCGCCGCGGGTCCCGGTCATCACCCAGAGCAACGACGGCCAGAACGTGTGCACGGGATTTTGCTCGAACACCACCACTCGATCTGACTCCGGTAACAGGGCGCGAAGCCGGTGAGCCGCTGCCAGACCCCCGACTCCTCCGCCGCAAATTAAGACTTGACGCATCGCACGTCCTCCTTCGCCACTAATACACCAAAACCTTGTCGGCCCAGAGAGTCCAAGCACTCAGTTCATCCATGGAACTGCGGTGCACGCCGGGAATTAAGACGTCGTCCGTAAGTGCCCTGGCGTCCATGCAAGATCCACACGCCCCGCATTCGGCGCCGTGCCGAACAGCGATGGCAATCATGCGTTCCAGGTTGTAGTAGCCGTTGGGGGTAAGTTGACCGCGGTGAGCACACAACACCGCATCGGCGATAAAGAAGATTTTGGCGGCCACATCCTGGTTTTTCGCCACCGCGTTGGCGTGCCGCATAGCGTTATAGGCCCGTTCGCTGCCATATGGAGGGTCATTGACGATAAACAGAATTTTCATCCCAGTTCTTCTCCTTTCATGAAATTCTCCCGGGCGGTGAAGGGGGCGGCGACAGAAAACCGTCGCGCATGGTAGGTTACGGGCCTGAGCGGCCCCGCCCGCACCTCCCGCACCGGAGCCTTCGGCCGCAATCATGGCGGTCAGATCACCCGCGCCGACGGGCGCTAGCCTCGATCACTTTTGGCAATCGGAATGCCTTTGGCCCGCCAGTCACTGACCCCTTCGGTCAGCCGCACCGCTTGATATCCTTGCTGTCGAAGCAGGTCGACCGCGTGCAGTGCCAAGACGCAATAGGGCCCGCGGCAATACGCCACGATGGTGCGATCCTGAGGCAATTCGGTTAAGTGGTCCGCAAGGGTTTCTAAAGGGATCGAGAGCGCTCCCGGCCAATGTCCCGCCGCATATTCTTCGGGCGGCCTGACGTCCAGCAGAATGACCGAGTCCCGCGCTGTTCGCTCCTTTAAGGCGCCGACGCCGACCGCTTCCAAGTTTCGATAGTTGTCCAGGAATTCTTCCGTCACAGCCCGCATCTCGGCATAATAACGACCCGCTACGGTTTGCAAAGTATGAAAGAGAGAACACGTCAAATCGTCACGCAGGCGGTAAACCACATATGTGCCTCGCCGGTCACCGCGCACGAGCTGTGCCTCTTTTAGGTGCTGCAGGTGTTGAGAGGTGCTCCCCACCGACAGCGAGCTCTTGCGCGCCAGTTGTTCCACGGTCATCGGCCCTTGGCAAAGGAGGTCGAGCAGTTCTAAGCGGCGCGAGTTGGCGACAGCTCGCCCGACCCGCGCAATTTGTTCGTAAATGGCATCCTTAAACACTCGATCGGAATCCCGCATGAGTCCCCTCCTCCCGCTATTATAGAGTTCAATAGAATTACTGATTATAAGGATAGCTTCGCTTGAAGCACGCGTCAACCGCGTCTGACCGCCGATACCACGAGCGGCCGACCGGGCGATGACCTCTCGGATCTGCAGTTCCGGCAGGAATCGGAGGGATCTACCGTGTGTCCGACGCGCTTTGGTCGGCGGCAGGGCGTGCGCGTCACAGTGCGGGCGGCGCACGCGATTCATTGGGTAGCTGATCGATTACGGCTCGCCAGCTCCGCACCGCAGTATTGACCCGGACACGCTAAACATCCTATCAGTGATGGAACCCCAACGTTCGATGGGGGCCCTGCTGCCACCCTCGCCATCGGGAAAACCGCCGATCAACTGCCGGCATTTGCCATCGCAATCGTTCGGCATCATGCGGAAATTTGCCAAAGTTAACGTCATAGAGAGAATATCCGGGCCAACCATCCCGACTGCCGGAATGATGGGGAGACGCCTGGGCGTCGAGACCACATGCCCTCGTCCTGCGGTCCTTTGCCCGCGGCCCGGGCTAGGGCGGAAGGTCGAGACCAATAACCTTTCTACGGCAGCAGATGCCGTTTTGCTGGGCGAAGGGGTTGAGAACGTGAAGCCAGAGGTCAGCAGTTTGACATCCGTCCGCCAACACCTCCCAGTAAGGGAGTCCACTGGGGACGTTGCGCACGTGTTTCCCGTGTGTATTGCCGCCATCTTCATCCGGCACCCGGGCATCAGCCTTGGAAACCGACCCCGCGCCGTCACCGCGCTAGACGCTCACCCCATCCACACAACACGGACCCCGCGGGGGGATGGGCCGCGGGGATGCTGAACAATTCAGCACGATGCATCTTACTGACTTCGGCCCGAAAAACTGCGTGGCCCACCTCGCAAACTTTTGGCGTTCGGAGCCGGCCAGACCGTCTTCCATTTCCTCCCCCAGACTGCTTGTCCGGCTCCCAAAGCTCCATGAATGTTGGCGTCCAGGGTGGACGACGGCAAACAAACACCCTACGATGAATACGAGGCGGTCAGACAAAGGAGAGACCCATTGTGCCACACATCTCCATACCCAGAATCCATCCCATCGCAACCATCCTGTCTCTGGCCGTAATGGTGGGGCTTCTGGCCACCAGTTGCGGACAATCCCCAGCGGCCTCCCGGCCACCAGTTGCGCAAACACCCTCGCCCATCATCCCCGTTCGACAACGTTGGCACAACGTGATTAGACCCGGGCGCGGCTCGGGAAAAGCCCTCTATGCCGGGGAACTGATAGCCAAAGGCGCCGCTGACCAATTTTTGCTCCCACCCCTACCTATGGCCGCTAAAGACCTGTCCTTGACGGTGGCGGCCGGCACCACTTTTCTGCAAATCGCCTCGCTGGCGTCGTTAGGCAAGACCTGTCAGACAGACACCGTATATGTTAGTCTCACTGCCCGCGCCCTGCGGTTTTGCACGCCCCCGCCCCCAGGCACCGTGGTTCGTGTTGTCCTTTATCCCTCGGCGCAATATATTGCAACTCGCTGCGCCCGCTATCCTTCCGCCCGATCCCAAGCACATTGTCTAAAAACCCCCATAACGCCTACCGCCTCTCCCTAGTCGTCGCCAACGGAGACGGGTCAGCTGGGCGTGCTCATAAACTGTTACCGTTCTGATGGACTTATCCCAGTCTGCTCAGCGTTAAGCCGATGATCAGACCGGGGCCCTATTCCTGGTTCAGCACGCCACGCCTTCTTAGGGTCTCCAGGACCGGTCGTCCCCAATTCGGGACGGGCTGGTGCCCAGTCCCCCAATTCGGGACGGGCTGGTGCCCAGTCCCCCAATTCGGGACGGGCTGGTGCCCAGTCGTGTCCGGTCCCCCGGAGGGCGCTCATCAGGCGAGTCACTGAGCAATCCTGCTTACACCGGAACGGGTTGGCAGCCTCCCAGCGAATCCCCAGGACTCCCGGTAACGCTCGTCTCGGCCACTTTTCACAAATTGGTCGCCGCGTTGCTGTCGCGATCAGGTTGCGTCCTGCAATCCGGAAACGTCCACTTCCGCACGGCAAGCGGCTGGGTCGGCCTTTTGTATCCGCAGGTCGCATGATCATGTCTTGAGATCACCCGCTGCCAGCTCGTGCTGAAAGGATCGGCGGGTATCCTATAACGGGCCGGGTAAGACCTGGGTAAGGGCACCACCGGGCGGATACCCAGACGGCAAGACGTCTTCTTCTCCACCCGGGCCCCATGGCTGCGGTGAGTGAGGGATGCGCTTCCTCGCGAAAAGGGGCGACAGCCATCCCCGAGCAGACGAATCCTGTGAGTGAGGTCTTCGGGTACGGGTTCCGGAAGGAACCGAGAAAACCCTCAATTATAGTATTGTAGTCTTTCTAACCAGGCTTACGCCCGAATTTGGTAATATCATCCCATTGAGCATATCCCCCACTCTTCGCGTCACAATGAGAGCATTCCAGGAGGTCGTCATGCGTTTGGGAAAAGGAACCAGAACCAGCACACGAATCTGGAGCATCGTCGTCGTGATGGCTTTGGGGGGCATCGTCGTCGTCGGTACTGGGGTGCGAATCCCATATCCCATAGCTGAGAATTCCCGACCACAGAAGTCGGCTGCTGGTCAAGGTCAAGTCGTGACCGTGCAACCCGCGGTCACATCCCCGACCTCTCACCCGCCTGTTTTCAATGTGGTTAATTACGGCGCTGATCCGTCAGGGGTCAGAGATTCCACCAATGCCATTCGTAGAGCCATTGCGGCGGCTGAAAGCCACCCATATAGTGAAGTTTACTTCCCCCCTGGGCGCTTTCTGCTCGATCAACGCTCACCCCATCTTTTTGATTTTGTCATTGACAGACCCATCCATATTGTGGGGGCCGGCCCCCATGCCACGACAATTATTAACAAGATTGGTCGGAAAACCCCTGGCGTCTCGTTGAGTACTGTCATCTTTGAAATTGTCGCGGCGCACGGTATGCACACGGGAGGCGGCAGCGGCTCCTCTATTTCCGATATGACTCTGAACAGCGCAATGTATGATGCCGGCACCGATATTATGGATTTTGGCAGCTACACAAGCCTGACGAATCTCATCGTATTGGCCGCTCGCAGCACCCATCAGTACAACCGCAACTCTTTTGGCATTCGCGTCATCACAGTTTGTAATCCGGCGAACTATTCTTACGTTTACCGGATGGACAATGTCATTCGCAATGTCACGATTGTCGGTAGCGGTTCAGGGGGAAATACGGAGTTGGACCTATCCTGTCAAGTGGGAACGACGGCATCTCACATCTCGATTCACGGGAACGGCATGGATATTTTCTACTCGCGTGATATACACGTTAGCCATGCCGACCTTACCGGGGGACTGCATGGCAATACGCAGGATTTTACCTGGGTTGTTACCGGATCATCGCATGTTGCCCTCTCGCACATCACGACCGATGGACAGGGCGGAGTTATCGAACCCGATCCAGTGCTGGTGAGTCACCAAATCCAAATAGCTCAAGAACGCATGATCGATCGCGCAGCTTTTATGCGCATCGGGGACGTGCAACAACTCGCGGTGACGCACAGCACTTTGGGTAACATCGCCATCGATCCCGTCTTCAGTGTTACGCATGTAACGATGTTGGACACCACCTACGGACGTATTTGGTGTCGTCGGGGAACGAAGATTTCCGGTCTGTCGGGTTTGAGATGTCCAACCTCATAACCCAAGGGCTCTATTTGAACACAATGCCCGCGCATTCCCCTTCCCAGGTCAAGCCGGGAGGGGTCAAGCGGGCTGCCCACTGGGCTAGACATGCCGAAACGTTTGTTCCACAATAAAGCGATAGGGCTGGAGCGGTCCGAATCGACGCCTGTTGCGGTCTGCCATAAGGCGCACCATGCCGCAGGGCGCGGCGCGGTCGTCAAACCAGGAACTTCTGAGGATGACCTCGGAAACCCCCAACGCAATCTGTCAGGGCTCGATGGCGGGAGCGTTCATTACGTCGTCGCCACCGTGCGCCAAGCCCGGGGGCCGTCCGATTAGGGTTCCGCATCAGCGAAGCCGGCACCCATGCCCGACATCCCGTTAGCCAGGGCTGTGGTATCGGCCAGCTACTATCCAAGCTGGTCCGTGCCGCCAGGCCCCGATGTCCGGTACAATCTGATGCGTGGTTTCGATCGAATCCATCAGAAATTTCGCGCCCGCCATGATGAGGCGGATCCTCCCTGGTGACGTACCGCGGTCGGCTGGCCGACGGACCGGTCTGGGGACGCGGAACGTGAAACAGGCCGCATGTGACTGCCTCCTTCACGAGTGCGGGGTTCCGCGGTAAAATTCCCAGGCGTAATGCGGTCGGTTGGCCTCGACGGTCTGCGCTGAATTGGAGGGGCGGCGGATCATGGATGTGCGGGCAGCATTAGAATCGATAACCCGGGGCGACGTGGCGCCCGTGTATTTGATGGTGGGAGATCAGGCATTTTGGGGACAGCGGCTAATCATCAGCTTGCGGCGGACCTGGCTGGGGGCGGACGATGCGGAGTACCAAGTCTTGTCCGGGCCGACCAGTTGGCGCGACATTGGCGACATGTTGGCGGGTGGCGGACTATTGGCCGCTCGCCGGGTGATTGTGCTAAAGGAGGCGCAATGGCCGAAAAAGGACGAGAGTCTGGCCCGTTATCTGGTCGATCCGGTTCCAGACGTGGTGCTGGTGGTGTGGGAGCGAAAATCCCAGCCGACCATTGAACGCATCTTCGGGCCGCACCGCACGGTGCTGTTGAGGATGCTGCCCCCGGACCGATTTTCCATTTTTTTGACGGAGGAGGCCAAAGCACGGAATCTGCAGATAACCCGCGCGGGACTTCAGGCCTTGGCGGCGCTGGTGGCGGGAGATGAATTTCACGCCATTCATGAATTGGAGAAGATGGCCCTCTTTGATCGCCGCCGTCGCTGGGACCAGGCCGACGTGCGGGAGTTCGCGGTTGCCGGCAGCCAGGACAGCGCCCTCTGGCAACTGACCGATCCCGTCTTGATGCGTGACAAAGCCAAAAGTTTGGCGGTTCTGAGACGGCTGTTGGAGGAGGGCAAGCTGCCGATCGTGATTCTGGTGACGCTGGCGCGAACGCTAGGGCAGCTCAGCCGCGCGAGTTCCGCGCGCCGTCAAGGGGTGTTGCTTGAGGAGTTCCAGGAGCGTGAAGGCCTTAAACCCTATCCCGCCAAAAAACTGTGGCAAGCCGCCGGCCGATGGGACCCCCGGCAGTTGGATGAAGCGCTGAACCGCGCGTTTCGTCTGGATCGGGCGTTTAAAAGCGGTGGTGGCGATCCCGAAACGTGGCTGACCGCCTTTGTGGCGCTGCTCTAAGAAAAACCAAAACCCCCGGTCCGGGGGCCTTGGTTTATCCCGCTTTCGCCCGGTTGAGGCGAGCGGCTAGCCGAGATTTGTGACGACTGGCATTGTTGCGGTGAATGGCGCCCTTCTGCGCGGCCCGGTCGAGCCGTGCGTAACAAAACTGCAACGCCGTTTCTGCCGCTTCGAAATCCTTGCGGTTCACGGCGGCTTCGAACCGGCGAATGGCGGTGCGCACCATGGTTTTACGAATCTTGTTGCGCAACGTGCGCACGGCTGTTTGACGGATTCGCTTCTTGGCAGATTTAATATTGGCCACGATCATACCTCCTGACGTCGCATTATAACACGGGTTCTAGCTGTGGTAAAGGAATTGCCGGCTCGGACCGGGTGACGCAGCGCCTTAGCAATGCGACACCTGGCGGCATGTGAACCACGCGATGGAAAGCCAGCCGTGAGAGGGCGCACGAGGGTGCAGCGGCCTTTCGTCGAGGCGCATCGATCGTTTCGAACCGGCTAGCACACGCATTTCGGGCCCGGGCGAATCCGGCGATCGCTCGGGAACCCGCGCGCCCTTATTTGCCGTGATCTCGTCGCCCTCTGGTCGCGATGAGCGGGGCGGCCGCTTGTGCCAGCATGTGGCGGTTGCCATCCTGGCTGTTCGGTGCGTGAGGAGCCGTCACCTGCTGGCACCTCCGGGGTGGGAACCGGCGGCCGCAGCCCAAGCGTAGTGGCGGTGGCGCGCGACGCGGCGAACCGGACGCGGTCCGGCAAGAGATTGGGAGACGGTCCTCCCGGTGCGAGCCCCGGAAACAGCGGGGCGGCCCGGCCCCAAACCCCCATGGCACGTTTCTCCGCACTGAGCCGAGCCGGTGCACGGTTGGTCAACCGGCTGCCGCCTGCGAAAATTTTTTTGGCACGTGACGAAATCAAGGCTCTCGCCCGATTCCCCGAGGAACAAAATGGTCTAATCGTCCACGTTATGCCATATGTTGCCGAAAAGGACGAGTTCGGCAGGGGGGATCGCGGTGGCCAGGAGGAAGTGGCGTCAGCCCACCATTATTTGGCTAGGCAGGGTTCGGCCCCACAGGAGGCGAGCGTATCGCGGGGGCGAAGATTCGGGTCGGCGTCAAGGCGCGCCGCGCCAGCGCCGGTTTTGGCGTCGCACCCCGGCTTGGCCACGGTGGCGCCGCATACCCTGGACAAGTCTTGGCATATATGGCAGTCTGCTGCTCGTTGCGGGAGCCACGTTGTGGAGGCTACCCGTCGCCCCCCCTACTCTGCCAGTGACTGGCCGACTGGGTCAACCGGCGCCGACTTCGTCGGTGCTCGATCGTGTGGTAACCAAATTCCAACTGTCGACCAAGTCATTTCGGTCATGGCTTCGCGACGGGATGCCGCTTATCGGGCTGGCCAGACAACCGGCCGGATTCGCTTTGCATTGGCAAAGCATCGCCATGGCCGGTTTGGCGGACATATCGGGAGTGCACCTTACCAGTCTTAACGGGCTCTTGCAATTCGAGATCCCAACGATGGCGCTGGTGCAATCGACGATTGCCCGACCCATCACGCCGATGCCGCGTCCACCTCAACAGGACCAACGTCTCCCCGGTTTGCCCGGCGACAACGCAAGAGTTTGGGCGGAATTGGGCAACCGGCCGTTGGTTGGGATTTATCAAACGCATAGCCACGAGGCGTTTTTTCCGGCATTGCCGGCGGGGACTACGGCTGCGTACTCCACGGTTTGGAGCACAACGATTGTGCAGGTGGGATGGTGGTTGGCCCAGGACTTGCGGTCGCACGGTGTGGGTGTTGTGCAATCCCGGGTGGACAACATGTCGGAAGGGCTGCTGGCCAGTTACAGCCGGTCCTATTACACCGCCAAGCAACTGCTGCGATGGTACCCCGATGTCCATCTCTTAATCGATTTGCACCGAGCGCCGGACACCGTTCCCGCGGTGACGGTGCATGGTGTGCAGATGGCCCCCATCATGATTGTGGTAGGCACCAACAAACTCCTGCCCAACCCTTATTGGCACCAAAATTTGGAGGTGGCGCTTCACCTGGCCAAAGCGCTTAAGGCCGTGGCAGGCGGAATTTTGCTCGGCAAAGGCATCGATATGGTTCCCTATCGCTACAACCAACAGTTGATGCCGGGGGATCTCATGATTGAGGTGGGCGGCCCTAACAGCACACTAGCCGAAGAACGCTATGCGGTTCATGAATTGGCCTTGGCGGTGGCGCAATGCGTGAGGGATGGCGCGGTACCGTCGATTCCACGGACCGGAGGCGGCTAGCACGTATCCCGGTAGCCAAGATGGTTTCGCGGCGAAGGGGGTGCCGGTAGGCAAGGCGTCGGCACAAGTTTGGACGGGTGGCGGTGCGACATCCCCCGAATTTTGCCAAGGGTCCTGGCGGGAGGGGCCGGCGGCGCGGGGAGGTGCCAAAATGGTTCGGACAAAAGACGAACGATCCGGGCAGCAACGGGTCGGCAGATCGTGTGGCTTGCAGTATCCTGATACCGCGGAACGGCGTTCTGCCAAAACGGCAAGGCGAACTTTCCGGGTTCAACCTATCGAGAGGGGTGCGATGTATGGTACTGATCGAAGAGCGTCAGGGATTGGTAACCGTCTTGCGGATGAATCGGCCTGATGTGTTAAACGCGTTAAATGGTGAATTGATGGAGGCGCTCACCACCCGGCTGACCGCGTTAGACGGTGACCCCGAGGTGCGGGTGGTGGTGTTGACCGGACACGACCGAGCGTTTGCTGCGGGCGCGGATATTGCCGAGTTGGTTGGAAACACCCCCGTGACGATTCAGGAGTTACCCATGCTGGCATATTGGGAGCGCATCAGGCAGTTCAGCAAACCCCTTATCGCGGCGGTGTCCGGATGGGCTCTGGGAGGCGGGATGGAACTCATGATGGCGTGCGACATGGTGATTGCGGGAGACACCGCCCGCTTCGGGCAACCCGAGGTGAAAATCGGGATTATGCCGGGAGCTGGCGGCACCCAACGGCTCACCAAGACCGTCGGCAAGGCGCGGGCGATGGAACTGGTCGTCACCGGCAAGACGATTAAGGCGGACGAGGCGTTGCAAATGGGGCTGGTTAACCGTGTGGTACCCCAAGAACTGGTCGAGTCAGCCGCCTTGGAACTGGCCCAGACCGTGGCCGCCATGCCGCCGTTGGCGGTCCGCTTTGCCAAGGAAGCAGTGCTGATGGCGCTTGACACTCCGCTGGAGGTTGGCTTAAGTCATGAACGCCGCCTTTTTAGTCTGCTGTTCAGCACAGCAGATCAAAAAGAAGGTATGACCGCCTTCCTCGAGAAACGGCCCGCGAATTTTCACGGGCGCTGACATAACCAGGCAGGGCGGGGATGCTCCCACCGGGTCATCGTGCTATATTCCGCGCGGCTAAGTTGTAATGGTTGTCCTCACCAATGCATCCGGAAGTCTCGCAAGGACTGAACGAAAGTTTCCTGCTCGATGACGCGCAAGGGGGACGTGGAGGTCTCAATTCCCAGTCTGCAAGTCAG
>JAJZZA010000023.1 GCA_021797825.1 Bacillota bacterium
CCCAACGCTGGGATAGCCTTTGGGCACAACACCCCTGCGCCCAACTCGTGCCAGTCCAAAGGCGCATCGCGGCGTGATCACAATTTTGAGGTGCACCCCCGAGAGACGAGACCGATCGACGGTTTGACAGACTTTCTTGCGGCGGGTTATACTAAAAACCGTTTTGACGAGGTGTCGCCATGGATGTTCGCGTGTCGGATGTAAGAAAATGGGCAGGACGCGAGGAGTTCACTCGGGTTGTCGAGCCCTGGCCGCACGAATGCCAGGCCCGGGTCGAGTTTCCGCTGATCAATCCGGCGGATGTCCGGGTGCGGGTGCGCAATACGGGTGGTGCGCTGGTGGTTGAGGTAAGCGGGGAGGCGGAGTGCCAGGCACAATGCGCCCGATGTCTCGAACCGTTTGGGCTGCGGGTTCCGTTTTCCGCAGTCGAGGAGTTCCGGGAGGAACCCGGGCCCTCCGATCCGAACGGAGATTACAGCCGGTTTACCGGCGATCGGCTGGTGTTGGATGATCTCGTGGCCGACGCGGTAGGGCTGGGTCTCCCGATGGTTTCGGTGTGTTCTCCGCAGTGTCGCGGACTCTGCCCGCAATGCGGCGTGAATTGGAATCAGGCACCGTGCGAGTGCGTGCCCTGGCCCGATGACCGCCTGGCGGGGTTGCGTGCATTATTGCCCCCTGACCGAACCTAGACGGTTGGCAGCGGACGGACCGGCACCGGCGCTTGGCGACGGTCGCCAGCGGTTGGACCAGGCTGGCCGACGCAGTGGGCTCGGCGGGTGCCCGGGCTGAAGGGCATGCCCTGGGCAGCGGTGGCACAACCCACCTGAAATCGCCGGGGGGAACCCGGCGGCAGGCGAAAACCGGCGACAAACCCGCGTCACGCATCGCCATTTTTGCCGCAAGGCATGGCCAAATGGTCAAATCGATTTAGAGGAGAGAGTGTCCATGGCAGTACCTAAGCGCAAATTGACGCGGTCTCGGACCCGCAAGCGTCGTTCGACTTGGACCTTGACGGCTCCCCAATGGGTTGAATGCACCCGGTGCCACCGTGACCGGTTGCCGCATCACGTGTGCCCGCACTGCGGCTATTATAATGGTCGGCTGGTCGTGAACCCGAAGTCCTAGGCCGCCTGACCAGTCAAATTCCATGGTGGTGCGCCATGGAATTTTTTTGGTATACTTTATGACATAGTCTTAAGATAAGGTCATAATAGATAGGGGAGGGGTTATGGTCAAGCTGGGACGGACGGAGCGGCAGCGTCTCCTGGCGGATCTCATTCAGCGCAATCCCTTGCAGACCGATGAGGACCTGGCGCGGATTCTTGGGGTGAGCGTGCCTACGATTCGGCTGGATCGCGTTCATCTGGGGATACCCGAACTGCGCATGCGATCGGAAGGCTTGGCCCGCCGGGCGCAATCGGTGCGGGCCATGGGGCGTCAGGAGCTGGTGGGAGACTTGGTGGATTTGGAGCTGGGACGGTCGGCGCGGTCGGTCCTGGACACCGACCCGTCGATGGGGTTTCACCGCACCGGGATTCTCCGGGGACACTTTCTGTTTGCCCAGGCAGACTCTTTAGCGTTGGCCGTGGTGGACGGGGAAGTGGTGTTGACGGGTCTGGCGAACGCTAAATTCAAACAACCGGTGCAGGCAGGTGAACAAGTGGTGGCCACCGCCGAGGTTCTGCGACGGGCTGGAACCCGCTGGGTGGTGTTGGTGGTCAGTACGGTGCGCGCCCTGCCGGTGTTTCGGGCCAAATTCGTGGTGGTGGCGCTTAATGCCGCCAAGGAATCGGGCGCATTGGGTCGCATATAGGCGGGATGGCTTCCGCCACTCGGCCAAGCGGTGATCTTGGCGCATGATATCATCGTCTCAACATCCACCAACCAACTTTTTGCGGGGGAGGCACGTCATTCGTGAGAATTGCAATCGACGCGATGGGCGGCGATCATGCTCCGGACTCGCCAGTGGCGGGAGCGCGTGAGGCGGTTCACGCCCATCCGTCGGTGGAAGCCATTCTGGTCGGCGACCCGAAAAGAATCGGGCGTCTGCTGGGAGAGGACGCCCATCACCCGCGGATTCGGGTGGTGCCGGCGTCGGAAGTGATTGAGATGGCGGAGTCTCCGGTCCATGCGGTGCGCAAAAAAACCGATTCGTCGATGGTGCGGGCGATTCGCCTCATCCCATCCGGGGCGGCGGACGCGGTGATTTCGGCCGGGAATACAGGGGCCTTGATGGCTGCCGGCCTCTTCATCCTAGGCCGGATGCCGGGGATCGAACGGCCCGCCTTGACCGCCATCCTGCCGGTGTTCCAGGGATGGGGCCTATTGCTGCTTGATGTCGGGGCGAACCTGGATCCGAAGCCATCCCAGATGTATCAATACGGCTTGATGGGATCGTTATACTGTCACGAGGTGTATGGCATTGATCGACCCCGGGTCGCACTCTTAAACGTCGGGGTGGAGGCTGGCAAAGGGACCCCGCTGGTGAAGGAAACCCACCATTTGCTTAAAAAGGACTCCCGGCTGCACTTTATCGGCAACTTGGAAGCGCGCGAACTGTTGCAGGGTAAGGCCGATGTGGTGGTGGCCGACGGATTCTCCGGCAATATCGCGCTGAAGTTGACGGAGGGATTGGCCCGGGATCTGATGGGCGAGCTTAGGGCCATGTTTTTGGCCAACTGGCGGAGCAAGCTGTCGGCGTTTTTTCTGCGGGACGGACTTCGAAGGCTAAAAGGCCTGCTGGATTACCAGGAATATGGAGGAGCCCCGTTGCTCGGTCTCGATCAGGCGCTTTACAAGTGTCATGGTTCGAGCGAGCCCAAGGCCTTTCGCCAAGCCATTCTGATTGCCGAGAAACATTGTGCGCGGGGATCGCAGGCACGGATCCGGGATCGCATTCAAGAGGGGGATTTTCATGGCCATACGGGCGGTGGTTCGGGGACTTGGGACGTACGTCCCGGAGAAAATTTTGACCAATCATGACCTCGAACGCATGATGGACACCAGTGATGAATGGATTGTGACCCGGACCGGAATTCGTGAACGCCATATCGCATCCCCGGAGGAACCCACCTCGGTGTTGGGTTGGCGGGCCGCGCAGGCCGCGTTGGCGGATGCGGGGCTGGAGATGGACGCCATCGACTTTATTGTGGTTGCCACCAATACCGGAGACACGGTGTTCCCTTCCACGGCTTGCCGGGTGCAGTCGCAATTAACCCAGCGACCGGTGCCGAGCGTGGATGTGCAGGCCGGTTGCACGGGATGGATCTATGGCATTGCCATGGCTTCGGCCATGATTGAGAGCGGCACCTTTCGTCGAATTCTGGTCATCGCGGCGGACAAACTGTCCAGCATCACCGATTACCAGGATCGAACCACCGCCGTGTTGTTCGGCGACGCCGCCGGGGCGATTGTGCTGGAAGGGCGGCAGCAGGCGGAACATGGCGTGCTGGCCTCCTTTCTGCAAGCGGACGGCAGCGGGGGGGACCTGCTTAGCATGCCAGCGGGCGGGTCGCTACTGCCCGCCACCCATCAAACCGTGGATGAAAGGCTGCATTATCTCAAAATGAACGGCAACGACGTGTTCCGGTTTGCGGTCAAGGCGATGCCGGAAGCCATCGAGGAAGGGTTGCGGCGCGCCGGCCTGGGCGTGGACCAGATCGATCTGTTGGTTCCGCACCAAGCCAACCAAAGAATTATTGACGCGGCCATGCGCCGGTTTCACCTGGATCCCAGCCGGGTCACCAATAACATTGCGCGCTACGGGAACACGTCGGTGGCAACCATCCCCGTCGCGCTTTGGGAAGCGCGCCAAGAAGGGCGCGTAAAACCTGGGGATGTGGTGGTGCTGGTCGCCTTCGGAGCCGGTTTGACGTGGGGATCCAACGTCATCCGGTGGGGCGCGTAGATTCCATGCGGATCGCGGTGGTGACGGATTCGACCGCGGATTTGGATGCGGGCTGGCTACGCCAGCATGGGGTGCGAACGGTGCCATTGACGGTGGAATGGGGCGGGGAGAGTCTTCGCGACCGGATCGATTTGACGCATGATGACTTCGTGCGCCGGTTGCAATCCTCCCGCGATCTGCCCCGCACCGCCGCTCCCGCTCCGGGGGTGTTCGCCGCTTTGTACCGGACGCTCTTGGTGGAGGAAGCCTACGACCGTATTCTGTCAATTCATATCGCGGGAAGCCTCAGTGCGACCGTGCGCGCCGCGGAGCTGGCCGCGCGCTTGACCGATAAGGAGCGGATTACCGTCATTGACGGCCAGTCCGCGAGTCTCGGCACAGCCATTTTGGTATGGTGGGCGGTACGGCGGACGGCGGCGGGGGCGGATCCCGCACAGATCGCGGAGGAAGTGGCGATCCTCTCCCAACGCACCGTGCTGGTGCTGGCACCGGTGACTTTGGAGTATCTGGCCCGTGGCGGCCGAATTGGCCAGGCGGCGCATCTGGTCGGCAAGCTGCTCAATATGACGCCGATTTTGGAACTGGATCACGCCACCATCCGGCCGGTGCGCAAGGTCCGCGGAGAACGCCAGATGGTGCCGGCGATTTTGCAGCAGATCCGGCTTAAGGTGCCCGAAAACAGCCCGGTGCTGGCGGCGTTGTCGCAAAGCCAAAATGCGCTCGCGGTCAAGGAGCTGGAGGCGGGCTTGCGGGCTTCCTACCGGCTGGCAGGTCTGTTACAAGGGACAATCGGCCCGGTGATTGCCACCCATGTTGGGCCTGGCGCCTATGGCGCCATCGTCTGTCCGCTCACCCCGCAGGATTTAGCTAAGTGGCAGTTGGGGGACGACGCGCCGGATTCGCCGCCCGCGACGGGCCCGCGAAGAGAGGATGGATAAAAATGGCGCGATGGGGTGTGATGTTTCCTGGCCAGGGCGCGCAGTATGTTGGCATGGGACGCTCCGTCTATGATCGTTACCAGGAGGCGAGGGAGACGTTCCAAGAAGCCGACGAAGCGCTGGGGTATTCCTTGACGGCTGTCATTTTCAACGGACCTGACGACCGGATTCGGGATACGGAGGTGCAGCAGCCGGCCATTTTGACGGCGAGCGTGGCGATTTGGCGGGTGCTTAAGACCTTGCGGCCCGACTGGGAGCCGGTGTTGGGATTGGGACTGTCATTGGGTGAATACACGGCGTATGTCGCGGCGGGAAGCCTAAGCTTTGCCGATGCGGTCCGTCTTACGCGGATTCGCGGGCGCGCCATGCAAGAGGCGGTCCCCAAAGGCACGGGGGGCATGCTGGCGGTGCTGGGTCTGGCGGACGATGTCGTCGGCGAACTGTGCCGGCGTGCGGCGGAGGTGGGGTGGGTGGAGCCAGCAAACTATAACGCGCCTGGCCAGGTGGTGATTTCCGGGGTGAACGAGGGACTGAACGCCGCCGAAACGCTGGTCCGTCAGGCAGGCGGACGGACAGTCCGGCTGTCGGTCAGCGCCCCCTTTCATTCGCGGCTCTTGGAGTCGGCAGGGCAGGTGGTGGCCGAGGCGCTGAGTGCCATCACGGTGCTGCGCGCCCGTTTTCCGGTTGTTGCCAACGTCGACAGTGCGCTGGTAACCGAGCCTGGGGAGATTGTTCCACGGCTGGTCCGGCAAGTGTTTCGGCCGGTGCAATTCGAGCAGGGGGTTCGGCGCACCATCGCGGAGGGGGTAGACGCTTTGGTGGAAGTGGGACCGGGGCGCAGTTTGACCAGTCTGGTCAAAAAGATTGAGCGACGGTTGACGACCTTGACGGTAGAGGACGTCGAGGGCGTGACACGGGCACTTGAACTGGTCTAGGTCGGAGGCTATAATAGCAACGAATTGCGGTTGGCCAGCCATTTTCCGGCCTGTTTAACCCAATGCAGACAGGATGGGATATGCATGGAACGGCAGGAGTGGCAGGGACGGGTGGCACTGGTCACAGGCGCGTCGCGCGGCATTGGCCGGGCGATTGCGTTGCGGCTGGCGGCGGCGGGGATTCGGGTTGCCGTCAACTACCGGGGCAATCGCGAGGCCGCCGAAGCCACATTGGCGGCGATTTCGCAAGCAGGCGGAGAATGTCTGTTGCATGCGGCCGATGTGTCCGATTTCGAGGCCGCGCAGGCGATGGTAAGCGCGGTGGTGGACGCCTGGGGACGCCTAGACATCCTGGTGAATAATGCTGGCATTGCCCGGGATATGTTATTGTTGCGGATGCGGCCGGAAGATTGGAACGCGGTGTTGGCGACCAATCTCACCGGGGTTTACGCTTGTACCCGAGCCGTAACCAAACCCATGATGAAACAACGGTTTGGCCGCATTGTCACCATTTCGTCGATAGCGGGAATTTTAGGCAATGCCGGGCAAGCCAACTATGCGGCTGCCAAGGCCGGGGTGATCGGGTTTTCACGGTCGGTGGCGCGAGAACTCGCGTCCCGCAATATTACCGCCAACGTGGTGGCGCCTGGTTTGATTGCCACCGAGATGAGCCAAGAGATGCCGCAAGCGGCCTATCAGCAACTGATTCAGCAAATTCCGCTAGGACGGGCGGGACAACCGGACGAGATTGCCGAAGCGGTGTGGTTCCTCATCCAATCCGGTTATATAACTGGACAGACCATCGTGGTCGACGGCGGACTGGTGATGGACTAATCTTCACGAAGGAGTGAAACTGTGGCAACGACAGAGCAGGTGTACGACAAAGTCAAAGAGATTATCGTGGATCAGTTGGGGGTTGACGAAGAAGAAGTGACCCTGGAGGCTTCGTTTATCGGCGATTTGGGGGCCGACTCGCTTGACATCGTGGAGTTGATCATGGCTTTGGAAGAGGAGTTCGGATTGGAGATTCCCGATGACGAGGCGGAAAAGATTGCTACTGTGCAGGACGCGGTGGAATATATTCGAGAAAACTCTTAACGCGGAAAGCCCCTCGTAAGAGGGCTTTTTTGCCAACTGGCGAGGAGGACCGGGCGAACTAAATGGAACGAGTGGTAATCACCGGGATGGGCGTCATCAGTCCGGTCGGGTCTGGGCTGGAAGGGTTTTGGCAGGGCATTACCGACGGGATCGGCGGTGTCCGACTGGTCGAACGGCATGATTTGACGGATTACCCGACCCGCATCGCGGCACCGGTGATGGATTTCGACCCCGACCAATATTTGGACCGGAAAGACGCGCGGCACATGGACCGGTTTGTCCAGATGGGCGTGGTGGCGGCCCAAATGGCTTGGCAAGATGCCGCGGTGAAGTCGTTTGATCCGGATCGGACCGGTGTCATGGTGGGCACCGGGATTGGCGGCATGGAGACGTTGACCGATCAGCATCAAATCTTGTTGACCCGCGGGCCCAGCCGGGTGTCGCCATTTTTCATCCCCAAAATGATTGGCAACATGGCCGCGGGTCAAATTGCCATGCGCCTTGACCTGCATGGCCCCAACGAAACCGTGGTAACGGCCTGCGCTTCCTCGGGGAACGCCGTGGGAGATGGTCTTCGGGCCATTCAGCA
Organism: Bacillota bacterium; assembly: GCA_021797825.1. Classification (GTDB taxonomy): domain Bacteria; phylum Bacillota; class Sulfobacillia; order Sulfobacillales; family Sulfobacillaceae; genus JAJZZA01. Next base: position 7,468 of record JAJZZA010000023.1, read on the forward strand.
CAAAGAGGCCGATATGATGCTGGTGGGGGGAACCGAAGCGGTATTGATTCCCATTGCCTTCGCCGGATTCTCTGCGATGAAGGCGATGTCGACCCGCAATGACGACCCCGCGCACGCCAGTCGCCCCTTCGACCGTGATCGCGACGGTTTTGTGATGGGCGAGGGTGCCGGATTTTTGGTTATCGAGACATTGTCGCACGCCGAAGCACGCGGGGCCAAAATTTATGCGGAACTGGTCGGCTACGGCCGCTCGGCGGATGCCTACCACATGGTGGAACCGCATCCGGACGGCCGCGGTGCGATTTTGGCCATGCAACGCGCGCTGGCCGACGCCGACCTGCGGCCGGACGAGATTGACTACATCAATGCGCATGGCACGTCCACCCCCAAGGGCGATGTGGCCGAAACCCTGGCCATTAAAAAAGTCTTTGACGCTCACGCCTATAATTTGGCGGTCTCCTCCACCAAATCCTCGACCGGGCATCTGCTGGGAGCGGCAGGAGCGGTGGAACTCATCGCGTCGGTCCTGGCCATTACCCATCAAATTGCGCCGCCGACAATCAATTTATTCCAGGCCGATCCCGAATGCGATTTGAATTACGTACCGAACCACCCGCAACCGCGGAGAATTCGGGCTGTCATGTCCAACGCGTTTGGGTTCGGCGGACAAAACGCGAGCCTCGTCGCGCGGGAGCATGCGGTGACATGACGGCCGACAAATTAGGACAATGGGTTCATAATCCGGACCTCCTGCGTCAGGCTCTGACCCATTCGTCATTTGCCAATGAGGGAATGCGGAAAGAGGTTCACAATGAGCGACTGGAGTTTCTCGGCGACTCGGTTTTGCAGGTCGTGGTCAGCGAGTGGCTCTACCAGCACAACAGCCAATGGACCGAGGGCCAGTTAAGCCAGGGGCGAGCCGCCATCGTCTGTGAGGAGACTCTGGCCGAAGCGGCGCTGGGGCTTGAGGTCGGTCAAGCGTTAAGGCTGGGGCGCGGCGAGGAACGCAGCGGGGGACGGGCCAAACCGTCCCTGTTGGCTGACGCGATGGAAGCCCTGATTGGTGCCATCTATCTCGATAGCGGAATCGACGGCGCCCGTCGCTTCATTCTCGAGGTGTTGGATTTCGCCTTGACCACGGTCGAAGGGCGGGAAACCGGACGCGACCACAAGACCGCGCTGAACGAACTGCTGCGCCGACGGGGCGCCGAAGCGGCGTACCATTTGGTGGGGGCCTACGGTCCCGACCATGCCAAGAGTTTTGAGGTCGAAGTGACCGTGGGGGGCACGCCGATGGCGCGGGCGGTGGGCCGCAGCAAGAAAGAGGCCGAACAGCAGGCGGCTCGCCAACTGTTGAAACAATTAAGCGATGTGGCAGCCTCGCCCGCCAAAGTGGACACCTGAACCGGGAAACTGGCCATCTGCCGTCCCACCCGGTGTTGCCGCCTCGCCCCCGACGCACACTAACCAGTCACGAGGTCGCTCACCTGCTGGGGGTGAATATCAAGACGATTCAACGGTGGGACCGGGAGGGGCGACTCAAACCCACCGGTCGTACCGTCACGGGCTGTCGCTATTATACCGAAGATCAAATCTTGGCCTTCCGACATCAGCGTCCGGCCACGCCAGGTCCGCGTAAGATCGTGGCCTATTGCCGGGTCAGCAGCCAAAGTCAGCGCCCGGATTTGAACATAATGCCCGCACATTCCCCTTCTTAGGCGATAGCCCAGAGGCGAGCTTTACAGCGGGTACTGGTGGGGTCAAGCGGGCGGCGGCCTCTTGGCCGCCTGGCGGGGTTTTTCTTGCGTCCCTTGAGCCGCGACATAGCGCTTCACCGTATCCAAGGATGGCCCTCCGACACCGATGTAATAGGCCCGGTGCCAAAAGTACGGTTTCCAATCAAACTTTCGCAAGTGATCGGCAAAACGGTTCCGCATCCTCCGCGCACTGGCGGACTTGAGATGGTTAATCAAGATAGAAAGGTTCAGCGCGGGATGGATACCCACCGGCAAATGGACATGATCCGCTTCCCCCCCGAACTCCATCAGGGTACAACGCCAGGCGCCCAGAATGTCGGCGAACGCCTCGTGCAAGGCCGCGAGGAGTTCTGGCGTTAAGGTCTTCCGTCGATATTTGGTCACGAAAACGATATGTAGCCGAAGGGAGTACACGGCATGTGAGGCAGACATCATGTCTGTGTCATTCATAGTAGCTTAATGATATAATGGAAAGCGACAAGGCGGTCGCCGGGGGCCCGCGGCTTCGGCGAGGCCCCCCGGGCCGCCAGATGCAGTCCTTCCCTGGCTGGTCACGCCGGGCTAGGGCGAGCCCGGTGACGGGGTGGAACTGCTGCTCGTGGACGGCGGTGCCGAGGTCGACGGACTGGAGGACGGACTGGAACTGCTGGGCGAACTGGGGGTGCTCGACGAACTGGAACTGAAGCTGGCCGGATTACAGGTTTGGGTGGGAGGCCAGTAAATGTGATCAAGCGGCAAGGGCACTCCGCTGTGCCAATCCGAGGCTGGCTTTAAGAAGACCGAGGTGACCGCTGGACCGCACCCGGGTTGCCAAATCTCGGGCGACGAGGTGGCGGTAACGGCCAACGGGAAATGGCTGTGACCCACCGTGGTCGGCTGCGTGCCGCGAATAAACCAGGCGCCCTCGATTTGGTTGGCGGGACAATACGGACCGGCGATAAGTCCCGAGGTTATGCTGATGTTGGGAACATAGACCAGGCCGCTGGGTTGGGGAAAATGTTGGACCGGGATGTTCTCGGCCGCGTTGGTTTTCTCCATAATGGTCTGCCAAATGGGTCCGGCGGCAACGTCTCCGTAGGCGGGACCCCGACCCGAGACGGTGGAGGGCTGGGGAATTTCGCCCAGCCGATTGCCTTCCCATACCCCTACCGTGAGTTGCGGCTCGTAGCCGATGAACCAGGCGTCGGCCTCGCCGTTTTGGGTTCCGGTCTTGCCGGCCGCTGGCCGGCCGATGCCCAGCGCCACCCCGGTCGGATAGGCGCCGGGTCCGATGGACGGGATCATGTGGGGGTAGAGGACGCGTTCCATCATTTTCGTCATGATATAGGCGACTTGCGGACTAAATTCCGATTGTCCGTGGGGAGTGTTCTGGTAAACCACCGCCCCGTTCTGATTGACCACTTTGGTTACCCAGATGGGCGACATGCGGACACCGTTGTTGGGAAAGGTGGCGTAGGCCTGCGTCATGTCGAGCACGTTGACCCCGTTAGTGAGACCGCCAATGGCGATTCCCAGCCCGGCGTTGCGGTCGGCCGCGGTCAGCGGCAAGCCGAATTTTTGCACCGCGAAGTTAAAACCGTAATTGAGCCCGATGTCGTGCAGGAGGTGGACCGCCACGTCGTTGTCGGAGATGGCCAGTGCATCTCTTAGGGTCATGTATCCCCGGTATTTGCCGTCGTCATTCTTGGGCCACCAGGCTTGCCCGTTGACGTTTTGAAAGATGGGAACATCTTGGATGACCGACATTTGGGTGTACCCTTTCGCGATGGCCGGGGTGTACTCCAAAAGCGGTTTGATGGAGGACCCGGTCGACCGCCCCGCGAAGTTCGTGGTGCCAGGGCGGGCGGTGGCCAAGTTGAGCGGGAACGCGCCGGGATGGGTTCTGCCTCCGATGACGGCGTAAATGTACCCGTTATGGGGATTTTCCACCACGGTAGCCGCCTGGTGATAGGGATTGGTGCGGGGCGAGACGCCAAAGTTGTAATTCATCCAGTAATCCACTGCATTTTGCGCAATGTTGTAGATGGTGGGGTCGAGCGCCGTGTAAATCTTGAGTCCGCCATCAAAAATCTGTTTTTGGGTGAAGCCTTTTTGCTCCAGCACTTTGACCACCTGATCGATGTACCACGGGTAAGGGTACATTTGATTGGGATTGGTGGAGGCGGCAGGCGTGCTGTTTAGGTTAAGCGGCGCCCGATAGGCGGCGGAGGCCTCTGCTTGCGTGATGTATCCCCATTTGACCATGGCTTGCAAAACTTGCTGCTGGCGGGCTTTGGCCAGCTTCAAATTGACGAGCGGGTCATAAGCCGACGGGGCCTGCGGAAGGCCAGCCAAAACGGCCGACTGGGCCAGCGTCAGTTGGCTGGGGGTTTCGTTGAAATAGCTCTTAGCGGCCGCGCCGATGCCGTACGCCCCGTTGCCCAGATAGACTTCATTGAGGTACATGTCAAGAATTTGGGGTTTGGAGTAAGAGCGGGCAAGTTCCAGGCCGATGATGAACTCCTGAATTTTTCGAACCAGCGTTTTTTGATCACTGAGGTAAAGATCTTTGGCCAACTGTTCCGTAATCGTGCTGGCCCCCTGCAAGGCCGCGTGGTGGGTAAGGTCTACGAAGGCGGCGCGAACGATTGACGCCAAGTCGAATCCTTCGTTGTGGTAAAAATTATGATCCTCAATGGCGACCAAGGCATGCTGCAAGTTGGGCGAAATTTGGTTGATGGGGACCGTCACGCGGTTTACGAACAGATGCAGGGTGGCGACCTTGTTTCCAAACCGGTCATAAACTGTCGAATCCTGTCCCGCATTGTTCATGGCGACCATATTGGCTACCGGTGGAAGGGTTGTCCAGGCCTTCCAGAATTCATATCCCGCCGCACTGCCTCCAGCCAGGAATACCATGAAGACCGCCAACAGGATGATGCGGAACCATCTTATCCGGCGACGTTTTTTGCCGCCCGAGGATTTTGCGGCGGGGGGGGACTTGGCACCGGAATGGGTGTCGCCGGAAATGAGGGTCGGCAAATGCTTGCCCCCTGCGGATTTCGTTTTCTTTCCGGGCGGGGCCGTCAGTTTCTTGCCGCAGAATCGACAGAACTTCGAGCCTTGACCGTTTTCCTGGCCGCATCGTGGACAACGCACGCTACTGGGTCATCTCCTTACCTTCGGTTTGGGTGTCGGGCTGCGAACCATCGGGGAGGCGCCCCTGCCAGTAAATCGCGCCCAACACCAAAATGATGCCAAATCCAAGCCATCCGGATGCCGGCAGGCGCAACGCGGCCAGCACGAATCCGACCACCCCAAAGCCGACACCGCCATAAAATAAAACGCCTTCGGTGGGCAGAGATTTTACGCGGAACGCGCTACGGGCCAATCCCGCCACATCCTGAAAGCCGGGTCGGGTTGATTGGCCAACGCGTTGCGACAGGTTCCAGATCTTCTTGCGCGGGGACCGCCCCCGTTCCGCGGCTGGGCTTGCGCTGTCGGCGGGGGCGAGACCGTCCAAGTTCCGCAACGGATGGCGTCCGGCCTGATCTCGTATATGAAAACGGCGCAGAGGCCGAGAAGGTTGCGGCGCGGTGGCGTCGACGCTCAACAGATTTTTTCCGCAGCTCGGACAAAAAACGCTATCGACCGGGATGTTTTCCCCACAGCCTCGACAGAACATGCCATGCCTCCCTATTCGCCGAACCACCGCTCCCGCCTTTAAGCAGGAACCGTGTAAAAGGCACAGTATCCGGCATACCACATAACAAACGATTGGGGATTATTTTATCACACCCCTCCGTATGATTGGATTCTAATCCAGCGACAAGCGGGAGGCCGGCCAAAGCCGGCGACAGCCCACGCGCCGGCGGAAATGGGGATGCGGGCCAATGCCTAAAAGTTGCGGGTCAGTTCGGTAACCGAAAAAAGCAGGCGGGAGGTGCGGTCGACAACGTACAAGGCGGGATCGACGGGGCGAACGATGTCGGAGTCGTAGAAAACCGCGCGCAATACCAGATGGTGATCCCCATCGATGGCGAGCGCCCAGGCACGGCCGTGGCGCGCATCAAAGGGGGCTAGCCAAATCCAATCACCGACCAGAAAACCCGGCAACGCCGGTCCGGGGTAGGCCCAAACCCAGTGCGCTTTGGATCCGGATGGCGCGGGCATGGTGTCTCCCGTGGAAATGGGGTGTCCCTCGGCCGTGGTGCCCGAAATGACGGGCACGCGGCCGTAGCGAACCCGCGATTCCCGGACCTTAAAGGGGGTTCCGGGTTGAAACTGCCCATTGATCACCGCGCGCTTAAAGGCGGTCAAACCCTTAAAATGCGATTTGTCTATCCAGTAGTAGACGGTCTTCTCTTCCGCATAGCCCAGCTTGCGGGCAATGTTTTTGGCCGTAATATAGGGGTCTTGCAATATCAATTGCGCAATTTTGTCGATGACCCGCATGGTTGCCTCCCCCGTTCCCCATTCGCAAAAGGCCAGGGCTTCCCTTTACCGGAATCCTGTACAAAATGTTGCCGAGAGATACCCGAAACATGTATGGTGCCCAGCACCGCGCGAATCGGCAGGAAATCGGGCGCCGCACCCCGAATGACTGCGAGCATGAGGCGAAAACCAACGACAGGAACAGGTGGTACCGAATGCATTTAAATCGACTTGACATCTATGGCTTTAAATCTTTTGGCCAAGATGTCCATCTTGAGATTCCGCAGGGTATCACCGCGTTGGTGGGTCCCAACGGTGGCGGCAAGAGCAACATCGTTGACGCCATCCGCTGGGCGTTGGGCGAACAGCGGATCCGCGATTTGCGGGCCGACCGCTGGGAGGAGTTGCTCTTTAACGGCAGTTCGGGTCGCTCGGCGGCCAAAATGGCGGAAGTGACGTTGACGTTTGATAATCAAGACGGCGAGATGCCCGATTGGCCGGAAGCGCTCATGGTCACCCGCCGCTACTACCGGAGCGGCCAATCGGAATATCTCATTAACGGCCGGCCGAGCCGACTGAAGGATGTTACCGACCTATTTTTGGACAGCGGTCTCGGGCGTTTCAATTACGCTGTGATCGGTCAGGGAAAGGTTGAAGCGGCGCTGCTGCTCCGGCCGTCTGAGCGCTTGGAACAGCTTGAAGAGGCCGCTGGCGTCTCGAGGTACAAGGTGCGGCGCAAAGAGACCGTGGCGCATCTGGCCGAGGCTCGCCGGCAATTGGCCCGGGTCGAGGATCTGTTAGCGGAAACGGAACGACAGATGGCCGAGGTAAAAGCCCGAGCCCGCACCGAGGAGCACTACTTGGGACTGGAAACGGTGCGCCAACAGCTCCGGATCCGCCTTGAGCTGACGTCGTACCGCTTGGCGATGCAACGCGCCCGGGAGCTGGAGGCAGCCCGCAGCGAGGCCGTTGAGGAGCGGTCCGCACTGCAGGGGGCGGCCCAGGCCATGGAGACCCGGATTGTCGCCGGCCGCGCCGAACTGCAGGCGGTGGATCGCGAACTGGCGGGATTGCGGGCGCGTTGGCAAACCAGCCATGACGGTTTATTGGCCGCTCAGGCCGAGGCCGAACGTCTCCAAACCGAATTGTCGGGTTTGGAGCGCGAGAGGGCGCATGTGCAAGATCAGGCCGATTTGTTGCGGCAACAGGCCGCGGAGGCGGAGCAAGGGAGCGGGGAAGCATCCGGACGCGCGGCAGCGGTGCAAGGAGCGCGCGAACGGGAGGAGGAGTTGGCGAGCCAAGCCGCTCGGGTTCGGGACCAGATGTCCCAGGTTGAGTTGCTGACCCGTAAGCTGGCGGCCGAACGGGCTCCGCTGGACGAACAGCGTCAGCAGCGGGAGAGGCAGATCGCGCGTTGGGAGGGGGCGCTGAATCTTAAGGCCGGGGAAGACTTGGGGCGAGTTTGGCAGATGCGGCGGGAGGAGGCCAAAGAGCTTGAGCGCCTGGTGCGGCAATTGACGCAAGAACTGGTGCGGCTGACCGACCACCGTCAAACGCTCCGGGACTTTGGCCAAAAGCTCGAGCGCGAGGTGACCGATTTGCGTATGCAGCTGGCACAGCGCCAGGCTCGCCTGCGGGCCTTGCATCATTTGGAGGCAGAAGGGGAGGGCCTCCCGGCTGGGGTGCGGGCCGTACTCAAAGCGCAACAAGACGGAATCCTCGGCGGCATCTTGGGAACCTTGGGCAGTTTGGTCGACAGCGACCCGGAATTGGGGTTGGCCATCCAAACCGCTTTGGCCGGATCCGCTCTGGACGTGGTGGTGGGGAGCGAAACCGAAGCGCAAGCGGCCGTTCGCCATCTGAAGACGCACGCGCTGGGACGCGCCACCTTTTTGCCGTTGGACACCATTCGCACAGCCCACGTCCCGGAGCGGGACCGATCCCTCAGTCGGCAACCGGGAGTGGTCGGCTGGGCCCTGGACTTGGTGAAATTTCCGCGCCCGGTGGCGATGGCGGTCATGCACGCCCTGGGTCGCGTGCTGGTGACACAGAACTTGGAGGTTGCGGTGCGTTTGGGCCGTCTGCACCATTTCCGATACCGCACCGTGACGCTGGACGGCCAACTGCTGCATGCGGGCGGCGCCATTACCGGGGGGAGTCGCACGGGGCGGGAGACGCCCGCCACGCGCAAGGTGGAGATGCAAGCCATCACCCGCTGGGTGGAGGACGAAGGGCGTGTTTTGACCGGAAAAGAAGAGTTGCTGGCGTCGAGTCGACAGGAATTGGACGGCGTGGATCAGGAAATTGATGCCCTGCGGGAGATTCTGGCCGATCGGCGCAACCGGTGGACCGCAGTCCGCCACGAGGTGCAGCAGGAATCCGCGACGGGCGATCCTGCCAGTTGGATGGGGGACTATCGCGCGACGCTTGAGCGATTGGCCGCGATCGACCGGGAACTGGCCTCGCTGCAAGCGCAAGGCGAGGATTTGCGGGTGGAGTGGCAGCGACAAACGCAAGCGTTGACGGAGGCCGCCCGAGCCCGTGAGCAAGCGGAGGGCCGTTTGCGGGAATATGAGGCAGTGTCCAGGCGGCAACAGCAGGAACTCTTGCGGATGGCCAGCCAAATCGACCGGCATGCGGAGCAATTGGAAGAACTGGCGCGGCGTCGCGAGGCATCCCTGGCCAGCCGGGTGCGGGCGCTGGCGGGAATCGAGCAACTTGCCGCGGAACGCGAGGCGTCCAATCGGGGTCAAGCCGATGCGGCCGCCAGGGCAAACCGCTTACGCGATGACATCTCGCAAGCGGAAAAGCGGCTGCGGACTCTGGAATATGACAGACGCCGACTCGATGGCTTGATTGGGGAGGTGGACCAGCAGTTGATTCGGCTCCGCACGCGCTGGGAATCGTACCGGGCGGAGGAGGGCGTGGAACCATTTGACTCCGCCGAAGTCAAAACGGCGGAGGAGCGCGTGACCGAGGTCGAGGGGCAACTAGCGCAAATTGGGCCAGTGGTCGCGGGCAGTCTGGCTCTTTACCGGCAGTTGGAGGAACGGTTTCGCTATCTTTCGTCGGAACGCGATGATGTGCTGCACGCGGAGACGGAGTTGCAGGAGACCCTGGCAGAACTTGACCGGGAAGTGGAGCGCCGGGTCGGGGAGACGGCAGAACGGGTTGAACAGGCGTTCAAAGCGGCTTGCCGGACCCTCTACGGCGGGGGAGATGCCGGCTTTCTGTGGGGTCAGGGACAGGCTGACGCCGGGCTGGAGCTCTGGGTTGAGCCCCCCGGCAAGCGCCGGAGCAATATTGCATTGCTTTCGGGGGGAGAAAAGGCCTTAGGCGGGATCGCCTGGCTATTTGCCCTCTTGTATGTCAGGCCGGCCCCGTTCGTGGTTCTGGATGAGGTCGAGGCGTCGCTGGACGAAGCCAATGCGGCGCGTTTTGCGCAATTAGTGACGGCTAACCGGACGGCCAGCCAGTACATGATTGTGACGCATCACAAGGTGACGATGGAAGCGGCCGACGCGCTTTGGGGCGTGGCTGGCGACGGTAAGGGCATGAGTCGCTTGGTATCAGTCATGTTGGAGCGGGACAAGACCCCCGCGGAAGTGTAGGAGGAAACATGGCAGGATTTTGGGAACGGTTGAAAAACGGGATGACCCGAACCCGGTCGGGATTTGGCGACAGGATTCGCGGCCTGGTCATGGGGCGCGAGTGGAGTGAGGATTTATGGGACGAACTGGAGGCCATCTTGTATGAAGCCGATCTCGGGCCGGAGGTGGTGGAGATCCTGCTTGGCCGATTACGCAGCCGCTTGCGACATGAACGCGCCCGCACCGCCGAGGAGGTGCTGACGGTCCTGCGAACCGTCATGGCGGAGATGCTGGCGGTCGGGGACACCGAACGGCGGGATCCGTACCAGCTTACCTCAGACGGGCCGGAAGTGTGGATGCTGGTTGGGGTCAACGGAACCGGAAAAACCACGACCGCCGGAAAGTTGGCGCGGCAAATGTCCCAAAGGGGCCACCGCGTGGTGTTGGGAGCCGGCGACACGTTCCGTGCTGCGGCGATTGAACAACTGCAGGAGTGGGGAATCCGCGCCGGAGTGGAGGTCGTGCACCAAAGCCCCGGGGCGGACCCGGCGGCGGTCGCATTTGATACGGTGCGGGCAGCGGGGGCCCGCCATTTGGACCTGGCTCTGATTGATACCGCGGGCCGTCTGCACAACAAGGCCCACCTGATGGAAGAGCTGAAAAAAGTGGTGCGCGTGATCAGGCGAGAAAATCCTGGGGCGCCGCATGAAGTCTTGTTGGTGATCGACGCGACCACCGGCCAAAACGGCCTGACTCAGGCGGCGGTGTTTACCGAGGCGGTACAAGTGACCGGAATAGTCTTGACGAAACTGGACGGAACGGCCAAGGGCGGGGTGGCGTTGGCCATTGCCCACCACCTGCAACTGCCGATCCGGTTTGTGGGAGTAGGGGAATCGGCCGACGACTTGCTGGTCTTCGACCCGGACTCGTATCTTCAGGCAATCCTCGGGGAACTGCACGGGTGAACCGGTTGCAACCCGCCGCGGCCCGCCGTATACTGGAAGTACCTTGAAAACGCCGAGTTCGCAAGGAGCGGAGGATCCAGTCTTGTGGGGTGAATTGCGTAAGCAAGGGGCAGTCCACGGCCCTAACCCGTCAGCTAACTTCGTAGGCGTTGGGGGCTCAAGGTGAACACCAATTCAACTCCTCTCCCCCAGGGTGCCCTGGGTTTTTGTGGCCAGGGCGATGGGAGGCTTTGTCGTTCATGGTTCGGCGCGTCTTACAACTTTCGTTGCAGGCCGATCCCCTTAATCTGCTTGATGGCGGGGACGTTGGCGGCCAACAAATTTTTGTTCGCAAAGTGGCGCGGTATATTCAATTCCAAGGCTACGGAACCGACGTGGTTACCGTCCGGCGCAGTCCCGAGGCCCCGGTCCGTTTTAGCCTGGGCCATTTAGGGCAAGTCCTCCGGATGGATCTGCCGCTCGTGCCCGTTAGCGACGAGGGATGGGCGGCATCCGCCCCCGAACTGGCCGCGCGGGCGTTGGCGCTGATCCGTCAAGAAGGCCGCGCTTACCAGATGATTCACTCCCATTATTGGATATCCGGGCTGGTGGCGGAGCAACTGGCGGCGGAGTTGGGGATTCCCTGGATTCATACCCCGTACAAACTGGCCCAGTGGGTCGCCCGCACCGGCGACGTCATTTCCCCGGTTCGCGCCGCAGCTGAACGGAAAATTTTGAACCAGGCGGACGCGGTGGTGGTGTCCTATCTGGGCGAGGGCGATCTCATTCGTCGCCTGTCACCGGATGTCACGATTTATGTGGTCCCTCCGGGGGTCGAACCGACCCAGTTTTTCAGCCGCGATGCGGGTCCGGTATTAAAGCGGCTAAATCTTCCGCGCAGACCCGCCATCTATGTGGGGCGTCTGGCCGCAGGCCGTGGACTCGAGGGCCTCTTGAGCACACTGGGTGAGATTCGGCTGCCGGACGAATTTCGTTTCTTGGTGGTCGGAGGCAATTCCGGTGAAGTCGAGCAGGGCCGTCCCCAAGACGCGCGTCTTAAAGCACTGCGCGATCGGCTCGGACCACATGTGGAGTTTTTGGGAGCGATGCCGCATCGCGCAGTCGCTCCGTTTCTGGCGGCGTCGTCGGTGATGGCGGCCCCCAACCAGGGACCTACGCTCGGAATGGCGGTGCTGGAAGGGATGGCGTCGGGGTTGCCGGTGGTGGGGACCGCCGTGACCGGCATTCAGGACTGGATTGCCGACGGGACCGACGGGGTGGTGGTGGCCCCCGGCCGGCTGGATTTGATGGCCGAAGCCCTATTGCGGCTTTGGAGTGACACCGCCCGGGCCCGTCGGATGGGCACGGCGGGACAAAACCGAATTCATCGGCACTATACCGGGGAAAAAATGGGGAGCCAGTTGGCTCGAGTCTACCGGGAGGTGATGGGACATGAGCGGCATTCGGCGGGTTCTGGCTACTGATATCGATGGCACCCTGGTGGGATTTGGCGGGGAAAACGATTTGGCCGACTATTTGGCGCGTCGTTCGGACATCGGAGTCATCTACCTGACCGGGCGCACCCGCCACAATGCGGAAGGGTTGATTCATCGCCACAACCTGCCGGGGCCGGTGGCACTTGTGACCGATACCGGGGCGGAGGTCTACTGGGGCCGAGAGTTGCGGGCGGATGACCGGTGGGCGTTTCAGCAGCGCAAGGATTGGTCACCGCGCCGGGTACAGGATGCCTTGACTTCCGTGCCCGGGGTGTCGTACGCGGGCCGTAGTTCACACTGGCGCTTGGCCTATCGGGTAGAGAGCGAGGACGGGCTGTCGAGCGCGCGGACCCATCTGATCCGGGCGGGCGTGCCTGCGCGGACGTTGTGGGATCCAGCCGATGGCCGTCTCGATGTGATTCCGCGAGGAGCGCTAAAAGGGCGCGCGCTGCGTTACGTGTTGCAAAACCTGCGGATTACAGCGCATCATTGTTTCGTGGCGGGGGATGCCGAAAATGACAGCGACATGCTGCAGGGCCGCTATCAGGGGGTGTTGGTGGCCAACGGCTCGGCGGAACTGACCCTGCATCTTTCGGACCGCATTTATCGAGCCAACTATCCCGGGGCGCAAGGCGTCTTAGAAGGCCTGCGGCGCTGGCTCAAGGATGATGCCGCGCGACCATTGGCGTCGCCTCCGGGCTTTGTCTCGTAGCGGAGAGCCGGATGGTTAGACTTTGCTAAATGGCCCACAGGTTTTGTCCGTGCCTTGAGCCAAGACCGGCGCTAGGCCGCATTCTCCCTGCCGTTTGCCTGGCCTTTGGCTGGGACCCCGTTAGAGTGGCCGCCTTATCGGGTGCCGGCCGGCCAGACAGGTCTCGGGCGATCATGTGCGTGGTGGTGTTTGGGAAAGCAATGTGGTGGCCCGGATCCCGCGTTGTCGTCGTTCCGAGCGGCTGGCGACGGGGGATTTATCGGGACGGGGGTGGTTTGGCAACCGCTCGGGCTTTTCCTGAGATAAACCATGCGATATCATGCGTTTGTAGAGCCTCGACGGAAGGGGCCAGACAGGGAGCGGAAGGTGGTAGCGGGTGGGGCGTGGTTTATTAGCGGGCGGCGCGGAGACCGGCGTATCGGTGCAATCCGTGGAGCGTGCGGTAAGGATATTGGAGGCACTGGCGGTACGGGCGCAGATGCCGCTGGGGCAAGTGGCGGAGGAGGTGGGCATTCACAAAAGCACCGCCTATCGCCTGTTGCATGCCCTGATGCAGTTGGGGTATGTGGAGCAAGACGGTGAACAGGGTCCTTACCGGGTGGGTATCCGGCTGGTGGAAATGGGGGCGCGGGCCATGGGTTCGTGGCCTCTTGCCCGGGCCGCCGAGCCGATTATGGATGCTTTGGCGGAGCAATTGGGCGAGGCGGTCAATTTGGCGGTCGAAGACGACCTGAGCATGGTCTACGTCGCCACGGTGGACGCCCACAACCTCCTGCGCATGCAGCTTAACGTGGGCCGCAGGGCGCCCATCCACTGCACCGCGGTCGGTAAGGCGATGCTGGCCAACCGGGACGAACTGCGTGGGTTGTTAAAGCAGAGCCATCCGCAATTGGCCGCGAACACGGCCAATACCATTACGGACTGGTCCTTGCTGGAAGCCGAACTGGAGTTGGTGCGCCAGCATGGTTATGCCGTGGACAATGAAGAACAGGAAATCGGGGCGCGTTGCGTAGCGTCACCCATTACCGACCGCCGCAACCGAATTGTGGCGGCCCTGGGCATTTCCGCCCCCACCGCCCGCCTTTCCGCAGGGAAGGCCCAAGAGTTCGGGCCCATTATCGCGCAGGCTGCGCAGAAGGTCTCCGAACGCCTGGGATCGGCCGCCGTCCTCAACGGCCGCTGAACATCCGGCGGATGGGTTTGACATGCGCGGGCGGCTGGCTAAAGGGCGTGAAGGGCGCGGTGGTTCCGTGCATTGTGGCTTGCCCCGGGGTGTGTCGGGCAGCGGGACGGGCTGGCGCCCCCGCCGTTGACTGCCACCACGGGGGCGGAGCCGCCTAATCCCGTTGCCTTCAGCTGGGGAAAAGGACGCCTTCGCAAAACGGGGTCCCCGGGCGCAATGGGTTCGTCTGTTGCCGAAGAGCGTCTGGCGGTGGCTAAGTGGCTTGCTGGCAGGGCGCTTTGAGTTCTGCGGGCGTCATCTCCAAAAATGCCCGGAGCGCCGGAGATTGCCATTTGTCCTTGTGCCAGCACAATTGCGTGACAATCGGAAAAGGCGGTCCCTGCCAGGGGAGAGCCGCCAGCGCACCCTGTCCGACCTCACGCGCTACCGCCATCTGCGGCAATATGGCGAGGCCGAGTCCGGCCACAAGGCATTGCTTGATGGCCTCCAAGCTGGCAAACTCGATTTTCCGGTGAGCGGTGACGCCCGCGTCCGCCAGCGCCCGCTCGAAAAGTTCCCGATAACTGCAGCCCCGCTCGGTCACCAGGATGGTTTCGTCCGCCAGCTCCTGCGGCTCTACCCGCGCCTTGTCTCTCAGCGGATGGCTAGAACCGACGAGGACCAGCATGGGTTCTGCGCGCAGCGTTTGACCAGCGTGCTGGCGATGCCCGCCTGGACCGCGGTCTGGCTGGCGGCCGGCATGTTGTCGGCGTCACTGTGGCTCAATGTTCGGGGAGTGCAGGTGGCGGGCTGGATGCAAGTGGCCTGGCTGGCGCTTATTGTGTTGCTGGTGGTGACGGCGATCGTGGGGGCAGTGCCGTATGTGCGGGCGGCCGCGTTTCATCCGTCTTTCCCTGACGGCTGGCTATCCGTCGGATCGTCGGCCGTGATCATTTTCTGGAGTTTTGTGGGTTGGGAGATGGTTGCCCATTTGGCGGAAGAGTTCCGCGATCCGCGCCGGGATCTGCCGCGCACATTTATCCTGGCGCAGACCGTGGTCGGCGTGTTGTATACGGCATTGGCGGTGGTCACGGTGGGCACCGGAGCGTATCGGCATGCCCGGGGATTGGCCCCCTTGAGCCGCCTGGTGGGCTTAGGGTTTGGCGGAGCGGGCGCAGCGGTCACCAGGGTGGTGGCGCTTTTGGTGACGGTGGTGGCCATTGATGGCAATGTTTGCGGGTTTTCCCGGATGCTCTATGCGCCAGCGCGGTTGGGCGAGTTTCCGGCCGTGTTCGGCCGCTTGCATCCGCGCCATCACACGCCGGTAGGTGCGCTAGCGGGGCTGGGAGTGGATTTTGCCCTGGTGCTCGGGGTGTACGGGGGCTGGCGGGTGAATCTGGGGACGTTGGTGCGTTGGCCCCGCACAATTTTTCTGGTGCCGTACATTATGGCGATGGCGTCGGCGCTGCGGCTGTTGCGGGGAGAACCGGCGGCTCAAATCATGGCCCTGATACCCCTATCATCTGCTTGGGGCTGCTCCCGTTTAGCGGATGGGCATTATTGTATCCGCTGACTCTCACCGCGGTCGGGAGTTTGTTCGCGACCGGCCAGGATGGGGTCGGCGCGGGGGCGCCTGGAACCGGGCCGAGCGAGGGGAATTGACCGGTCCCCGGCGCCATCCGGCTGCGCGGGCGCTTGACGGTCTCGGGATGGTTTGACAACGGTCGATAAGTGCCGTAGAATTCCCCTGTCTGTCAAGTAATTGTCCTTGACACTGGAGGTGCTGACGGGTGGACTGGGTGGACGCGTCCCTGCTGTTTGATGTGTATGATGAGTTGTTGACGGATCATCAACGGGAAGTATGGCGTCTTTACTACCTGGAAGACTGGTCGTTGGCGGAGATTAGCGAGGCCAAGCGCATCTCCCGCTCGGCTGTGCATGATTTGCTGGAACGGACCGAGCGGGTGTTGGGAGAATATGAAGAGAAACTACGGTTGTTGGCGGCGTTGCGGCGGCGCCGGGAGGGGGTGCATCGCCTGATGGCGGCGCTGGCCCAGGCACCCGCTCGGGGCCAATGGTATGAGGAAGCCATGCGGATCGCACAATGGTTGGCCGAGGAGGAGGGCGCGGCCGATGTTTGATGCATTAACCGAGAAACTGCAGCAAACGTTTAAACGCTTGCGCAACAAAGGCCGGCTGACCGAAGCCGATGTGCAAGAAGCCCTGCGCGAAGTGCGCATGGCCTTGCTGGCGGCCGACGTCAACTTTAAGGTGGTCAAGCAGTTCCTCGCCCAAGTCGAGGCGAAGGCCATCGGCCAAGACGTGTTGACCAGTCTAACGCCGGCTCAGGCCGTCATTCGCATCGTCCGCGACGAACTGACCGCGCTGATGGGAACCAGCCTGGAACGGGTGCGGATGGCCTCAAATCCTCCCACTGTGATTTACCTGGTGGGTCTGCAGGGTTCCGGCAAAACCACCACAGCCGCGAAGCTGGCGCGCATGCTGGTACACCAAGGGCGTCAGCCGTTGCTGGTGGCGGCGGACGTCTACCGGCCGGCGGCCGTCGAGCAACTGACGGCGCTGGGCGCTCAGATCAAGGTGCCGGTGGCTTATGAGACGGGCCGCGATCCGGTGGCTCTGGCCGAGTTGGGCATCGCGCGGTCGCGGCAATTGGCCCGGGACGTGGTGATTATCGACACCGCCGGCCGCCTGCATGTGGATGACACGCTGATGGAAGAATTGACCCGCATGCAGGCCCGGGTTCCCGGCCACGAAACCCTGCTGGTGGTGGATGCCATGACGGGGCAGGACGCCGTGCGCGTAGCCGGAACATTTAACCACAAACTGCCACTTACCGGGGTAATCCTGACAAAACTGGATGGTGACTCCCGGGGCGGGGCGGCGCTGTCGATCCGGAGTGTGACCGGACTGCCCGTCAAACTTATCGGGTCAGGGGAAAAAGTTGACGCGTTGGAGCCGTTTAATCCCGATCGGATGGCGTCTCGCATCCTCGGCATGGGCGATGTCCTGTCCTTAATCGAAAAGGCGGAGAGTACCATGGACCGCGAGGGGACGGCGGAGCTGGCCAAAAAAATCGGCCACGCCGAATTTACGCTTGAGGACTTCAAAAACATGCTCGCCCAGGTTAAGAAAATGGGGCCGCTGTCCAAACTGGTGGATATGATGCCGGCGATGCCCGGCATGACCAAACCGAAAGGGGCCATCGACGATCGGAGCGTGGTCCGCACCGAGGCGATTTTGTCGTCCATGACCCGCCAAGAGCTCCGGCGGCCGGACGTCCTCGACGGCAGCCGCCGCCGGCGCATTGCCCGGGGCAGCGGGACCACCGTCCAAGAGGTCAACCGGCTGCTCCGCCAATACGAAGAGATGCGCAAGGTGATGCGTCAGATGAAAGGGACCAAAGGCAAGCGCGGCATGCCCAAAATGCCGTTTCCTCCGCTGGGTTAAGGCGATGATGTTGGCAAGAGGTGCGAAAGGAGGGACACACATGGTAAAAATTCGTCTCCGTCGGATGGGTGCGAAGAAGCGGCCGTTTTATCGCGTGGTGGTGGCCGATTCACGGTCGCCCCGGGACGGGAAGTTTCTTGATGAGATCGGGTACTACGATCCGACCAAGGAGCCAGCCGTCATTCATATCGACGAGGCTAAAGCCGTACGTTGGATCGGCAACGGGGCGCAACCGACCGATACCGCCCGTTCGATCCTGCGCAAGGCGGGTGTGCTGAGAAAGATCCAAGAAGCCAAACAAACCGCGGCTCACGCGACGCATGAGTAGGGTGAAGGACGCCTGGCCGGGGTATGTGGTGGTGGGCGAGATTACCTCCCCCCACGGCATTGACGGATCTTTCCGGGTGCTGCCGATGACGGATTACCCCCAACGGCTGTTAAACCGTCGGACGGTTACCATCGACAAACTGGGGATGGCGGTTCGGGTGCTGACGGCGCGCGAGCATGGCCGCCTGATGGTGATGCGGATTGCCGGCACCGACAGCCGGGAATTGGCGGAAAAACTGCGCGGCGGGAAACTGATGGTGGCCGCAGCGGAGTTGCCGGCGTTGCCCGAGGATCAATTTTATTGGCACCAACTGGTGGGATTGACGGTGATCGAGGCGGACAGCGGACGGGTGCTGGGGGAGATTGGGCATATCATCCGAACTGGCGGCGGAACAGACGTTTTCGAGGTCCGCCGGGCCGCGGAGAAGCCGCTGTTGATTCCGGCGCTGCGCTCGGTGGTGCGCCAAGTGGACCTGGTAGCCCGCAAGATGGAGGTTGAACTCTTGCCGGGGCTTGAGGAGTAGCATGGTCATTTCCGTGGTTACGCTGTTTCCCGACATGTTTTCCGGGGTGTTTGGCGCCAGCATGGTTAAACGCGCCCAGACCCGGGGCCTGGTGGACGTGCGGCTGGTCCCGTTACGGACGTTTGGAGTGGGGCCCCGGCGCGCGGTGGACGACTATCCCTTTGGCGGAGGGGTCGGGATGTTGATGCGGGTCGACGTGGTGGTGCCGGCCGTGGAGTGGGCCATCGCGCACGTGGCGGCCCCGGCGGAGATTCTTATCACGTCCGCGCAAGGGGAACGGTTCGACCAGGCTATGGCCGAGGATTTGGCGCACAAACCCCACGTGGTGGTGGTGGCGGGTCATTACGAAGGTATCGACGAACGGGCACGGCAGATTCTCGGCGCCCGTGAGGTTTCGGTGGGCGACTACGTGTTGACCGGCGGGGAGATTCCGGCGATGATTTTAGTCGATGCGCTGATCCGGTTGCTGCCGGGAGCACTGGGCGCGGAGGCGGGCGCGCGGCAAGACTCCTTTAGTCGTCCGGGCGGCGGGCTGGAAGGTCCACAATACACTCGACCGGAAGAATATCGGGGATGGCGTGTGCCGCCCGTGTTGCTGTCGGGTCATCACGAGCGGATCCGGGCCTGGCAGGAGGCCGAAGCCGAGGAGCGCACGCGTCAGCGGCGCCCCGACTTGTTGTCGGCAGGCGGACCGGATCCGGCCGGGTCGGTAACCTTGGACGAATCCGTGCGTTTAAAAGGGGGGAAAGAAGGCAATGGATTACATTAAGTTGCTCGAAGAGGATCAGATGCGCCACGATCTTCCCGATTTCCGGGCTGGCGACACGGTGCGCGTGGCGGTGCGCATTAAGGAGGGAAACCGGGAACGGACCCAGATGTTTGAGGGTGTGGTCATTTCCAAGAAGGGGACGGGGTTGTCCAAGACTTTTACGGTCCGGCGGGTCAGTTATGGAGTGGGGGTCGAAAGGACCTTCCTGCTGCACTCGCCACGGCTGGAAAAGATCGAGGTCATGCGGCGCGGAAAGGTGCGGCGGGCCAAGTTGTACTACTTGCGCAACCTCCGCGGGAAGGCAGCCCGGATCAAAGAACGGCGGTAGGCTACGATCAGCGAAGACGCCGAGAGGGCGTCTTCGCCTTTTTGACGCCTTTCATGCAGGGGAGGGAACTGGGCGGGTGAAACGAAGGCGCGGCGGGTTTCGTGAGCTTGTGGAGACGCTCTTGCTGGCATTGGTGCTGGCGTTTTTGATTCGCACGTTTGTGTTGGAATCCTTCCAAGTACAGGGCACGTCCATGCTGCCCACTTTGCATAACGGGGACCGTGTGCTGGTGAACAAACTGGCCTATATCTTTGGTCCTCCCCAAACCGGCCAGGTGATTGTCTTTCAATCGCCGGTGATCCCCAGTCAGGACTGGATAAAGCGGGTCATCGGGGTCCCGGGCGACACCGTGAGTGTGCAAAATGATGTGGTGTACATCAACGGCAAACGCTATCCCGAACCATTCTTAAAGTATCGTCAGTCCGGCAATGTGCCGCCCACCAAGATTCCCCCGGGTTATCTCTGGGTGGAAGGCGACAACCGCCCCAAGAGTTACGACAGCCGCATGTTTGGACTTTTGCCGATGGCTAACATCCGGGGCCGTGCGCTCATGGTCTGGTGGCCCCCGGCCGATATGCAGTGGCTGCCGTGAGCGGGACGATGGACAAAACGCGCGGCTGGTATCCGGGACATATGGTGGCGACGCAAAAGACCATCCGGGAGCTGGCGCCTTATCTGACGGCCTTTGTGGAGGTGGTCGACGCGCGAGCGCCGGAGGCAACGCGCCATCGCCCGCTTGACGGCTGGATCGGCCGCACGCCCAAGGTGGTGGTGTTGAACAAAGCGGACTTGGCAGACCCCCGGGTCACCCAAGCCTGGCTGGGCTGGTATCGCGCCCAAGGCATGGTGGCGGTGGCGCTCAATGCCGAGGCGAATGGTGCCGATGGCGTGCTGCGAAAGCGTTTGAGCGCCCAGTTTGCTTCCCCGTTTCGACTGGCGGTGGTGGGATTGCCGAATCTTGGCAAGTCCACGCTGCTGAACCGAATGGTCGGCACGCGGCGAGTGGCCACCGGAGCCCGACCGGGCATCACCCGCGGACCGCAGTGGATCCGGTTGCCTGGCGGGTGGGAGTGGCTGGATCTGCCTGGGGTGGTGACACCGGCCAAGTCGCGGGATGCGCGGTTTAAAATATTAGGGGTGGTTCCTTACCAAGCGGATGAATCCGAAGATTTGGCGGCCATCGCCTGGGCATTCCTTCACCCGCAAGGGCCGGATGTGGCATCCGGCGAGGAATGGCTGGACTATGGACGCCTTCGCGGGTTTTTGAGCACGGGAGGCGCGATCGATCGGCAACGGACCGCGGAGGCCATTTTGGCGGGATTCCGCAAGGGAACATTCGGCCGCCTCAGTCTCGAGCGGCCGGGGACGGCTCACGATGAAAAGCCGTGACCTCACCCGATGGGAACGCGCCTGGTGGGCCGACGGGCTGGTGGTGGCCGGGGTGGATGAGGTCGGGCGGGGCCCGTTGGCGGGACCGGTGGTGGCGGCGGTGGTGGTGTTTGAGCGGCATTGCCCGGTGGCTGGCGTCAATGACTCCAAACAACTTAGCGAGCGGCAGCGCGAGATGCTCTTCCTCCGCATTTTGGACGGAGCACGCGCGGTCGCGGTCGGTGCCGCAGGTCCGCGCACCATTGAGGCGATTAACATTCTTGAGGCTTCGCGCGTGGCTATGCTCCGGGCGCTTGGCTATCTTGGCAACCCGCCGGATGTGCTGCTGACCGACGCCGTCGCGTTGGGGGGACCCTGGCGCGAGGCCGCGATCCTGCAGGGCGACGCAACCTCCGCGTCCATTGCCGCGGCATCCATCGTGGCCAAAGTGGTTCGCGACCGCTACATGCGCGAATTGGCCCGGCAATTCCCCGCCTACGGGTTTGATCGACATAAGGGGTATGCGACCCGGAGCCACCGCGACGCGATTTTGCGGCATGGGCCCTGCGAAGCGCATCGCCGCACGTTTTTACGCAAGTTGCTGCTGGCGGATCCGGCCGTGGCCGAAAGCCGGCCGCCGAACCCGGTGCCCGGCGCCGGCTGAGTGGCGCCAAGGCGGCCGACGGACCTGGCGCAATGCGGTTCCAAGATGGCATAATGGCCGGAATATGCTCATTAGGTGTGCAGTGTGCGCGAGTGACGGGCGGGCTGCCCGCGAGGGGTCCGCATCCCCCGGGCCGGTCAGCGGCGCCGCCATCGTGCCGCCCGCATTGTCTCATGATGCGCCCAGGGCGGGAATCGGGTGCTGGCCCAACCTGTGCCCGGCAGCACCCCGCGGGCCCTCGCTTGGCGGCTACCACCCCAACTCGGCTCCATGCTGGCGCAGCCACTGCTTTTCAGCCAAAAATTCCGGCAGCACCCGGCCCACCGCGTCCCAGAAGGCGGGGCGATGATGCGGGTGGCGCCGATGAGTCAGTTCATGCACAATCACGTAGTCGATAACGGACAGGGGCGCCTGGATGACGCGCCAATTCAAGGCGATGAGGCCATCTTCCCGGCAGAAGCCCCAACGGGATTTGTATTCGGCTATTTTGAGCCGGGTGGCACCGGCTCCGACCAACGGGGCATAGTGGTGGATGCGCGCGGAGAACAGCGTCAGCGCTTCTTCGCGGTACCACTTGATGATGGTCTCCCGGATCAGGATCGGCGCCCCCGCCGGCGCCGGCAACGGGATGGTCACCATCAGCGTGCGCTCGCTTACGGCGAGGCGCCGGTCCGCCTGCTCCGCGCCGATGACTTGCAGCCGCAGCCGGTCCCCCTTAAGCCAGAAACTTTCCCCGTTGACAAATTGCTTGGCAGACGGGGCCGCGAGCAAGGGCGGGGTGGTCCAGTGCTTCACCAGCCAGCGGGATTTGCGCTGCAACAGCTCCTTCACGTGGTCGGGGTCAAAACCGCGGGGAACCAAGACCGTAACCTGCCGATTGGCATCGATCCGGATGGCTGGATGCTGACGGCGGGGCCGCTCTTCAATGGTATACGGAATAACCGTCGATCCGATGGCGAAGGTCGGCATGGTGGTCTCGCTCCTTTTTGGGTATTGTAGCGAACGGCGCGGTTTTCATCGACTGTGGGTGGTGTCGGCTTACGGCCGGCGGCGATCCGGGGCGCCCGGCCTGGCGGGCTCGGGGCGCGGCTGAGGATTAGTGCTTAGGGTGGCGGTGAAGATGTTTGCCGGGTTTGGTGGAGGGGAACCCGGAGGGTTGGTTCGGGGTACACGTGGTGGTGGGCGCCCAATAGATGGAGTCCCAAGGCCGCGGCACGCCTGCGTGCCAGTCGGATTCCGGGTGCAGGAAATTGGCGGTAAGGTACGGACCGCAACCGGGTTGCCAGAGCGTCGCCGGGTTGTTGGCGGAGATCTTCACCGGGTAATGGCTGCTGCCGGTGGTGGTCGGCTGCGTGCCTTGGATAAACCAGGCCCCTTGCACATCTTGCGCAGGGGCGTAGGGACTGGCCAATTGACCGGACGTGATGCTGACGCGAGGGACGAACACGAGCCCCGAGGGTCTGGCGAATGGGCGCGGGGGCAGTTGCAGAGCGTGGTTCAACTGGGTCATGATTTGCCGCCAAATGGGCCCGGCGGCGACGTCGCCGTACGCCGGCCCCTGGCCGTCCAGGGTGAAGGGCTGGGCGATTTCACCAAATTGGTCTCCCTCCCATACACCGCAGACCGCCTGCGGTTCGAAACCCACAAACCAGGCATCGGCCTCGTTATTGTTGGTTCCGGTCTTTCCAGCCGCTGGCCGTCCGATGCCCAAGGCAAAGCCGGTCGGCAAGGACCCGGGACCGATGGCGGGCAGACTGTGGGGGGTTAGCACGCGCTGCATCATTTGCGTCATGATGTAAGCGACTTGCGGACTGATTTCCCGGGTTCCGTGAGGCTGGCTCTGATAGACCACCTGGCCTTTGGGGTTGACGACTTTGGTGACGATGATGGGTTGCATGCGAACACCGCCGTTGGCGAAAGTGGCATAGGCCTGGGTCATGAGATAGGCGTTGGAGTTAACCCCCAGCGCGATGCCGAGACCTTGTTTGGCTTGTGCGGGGGAGATTCCCAGGCCAAATTTTTGGTTGGCAAAATTGACCGCGTAGGGGATTCCGATGTGGTTTAGCAGGTGCACCGCCACGTCGTTGTCGGAAATGGCGAGCGCATCTCGCAAGTCCAGGTATCCCCGGTACAGGTTATTGTCGTTAGCGGGCCACCAACTCTGACCATGGGTGTTGGCGAAAATGGGCACATCCTGGATGACCGACATTTGGGTGTAGCCCTTGACCAAAGCGGGCGTGTAATCGAGCAGCGGCTTGATCGCGGACCCGGTTGAGCGGGAAGCCTGGGTGGCGAAGTTAAACGGCATGATGCCGAGATGGACCCGCCCGCCAATAATGGCCCAGATATGGCCGGTCTTAGGGTCTTCCACCACCGCCGCCGCTTGGTGGGCGGGGTTGGGGTGTTGGGCGGGGCCGAAGTTTTTGTTCATCCACTGATCCACTGCCTGCTGTGCGATGTCGTAGACCTGTGGTCGTAAGGCGGTGTAGATTTTTAGGCCGCCATTGTTGATTTGGCTCATGGAGATGCCGGCCTGGCGCAACACGTGGATAACTTGGTCCAGGTACCAGGGATAGGGATAGGGCTGTTTGGCCGGGGAGGGGGATGCCGGGTGAAAAGCCAGCGGGGTCCGATAGGCGGCGGCGGCTTGGGTTGCGGTGATGTCGCCATAGCGGACCATGGCTTGCAGGACCAGCCACTGCCGTTGCCGAGCCAAATGATAGTTGACCAGCGGATCATACAGCGAAGGCGCTTGCGGCAGACCAGCCAGCAGGGAGGCCTGGGCGAGCGTCAGTTGCGATGGGGTTTCGTTGAAATAGGTCTTGCTGGCGGCATAGATGCCGTTGGCGCCCTGACCGTAATAGACTTCGTTAAGGTACATGGCCAGGATCTGATTTTTGGAATACCGGTGCGCCAACTCCAGTCCAATGATAAATTCGCGGACCTTGCGGACTAATGTTTTTTGGTCGCCTAAATAAAGGTCTTTGGCCAATTGTTCGGTGATGGTGCTCGCGCCCTGTACGGGGGCCTGGTGAATCAAATCGACCAGCGCGGCGCGCAGAATGGATCGGAAATCAAATCCCGGATTGTGGTAAAAGTTGTGGTCCTCAATCGCTACAATGGCTTGCTGCATGGTCTGCGAAACCTGACTGAGGGGCACCGGCCGGCGATTGCTGACTCCGTGAAACACGGCCACCGGTTGGCCGCCCAGATCATAGACGGTGGATCCCTGACCTTGCGCCAACGTTGACACCAGATCGCCGACCGGCGGAAGGTTGCTCGCCGCCTGGACGACCGTCGAGCCGACGTCGATGGCCACAGCCAGGGTGACCAGGAGAAACAACAACAGCATAACGCGTCCCCAGCGCACGCGCCGGACGGGTTTGGCGATCGCCGGATTTTGGCGAGAAGGCCGCAGAGTGCGCGCTGGTCGGCTCTCCGTAAACGGCGTTCCGCAGAAACGGCAGAAGCGGGATCCTGCCGTATTCAGGCGGCCGCACTGGGCACAGTTCACACAATCACCTCGCTCGCAGCCGTTGTCGGAAATCTATTGTAGCATGAGCTGTTCTGACTGGTAGGATTCCCCACTCCCGGGCGATTATGAGAGGGCGTCCGCGCGCAGCAAAAAAAGGGGGCCGGTCTTGGCCCCCTTTTTGCCTAACGCACGCCGTTCTTACGGATTCACGCGTCCCGCTCCCACGAAGTGGGATTGCCAGTAGGGGGCGTTGAAATTCATGATCATCACCCGCTGTCCCGGTGCCGGGGCGTCAATGAAGGCTTGACTATACCCCTGGGCGGGGTCGGCTCCGATATATATCCCCACATGGCTGGCCCCCGCCCCGTACGTGGAAAAGAACACCAAGTCTCCAGGCTGCAGCGCGGAGCGGGGAATCTTGGTCACCGCGGCGAACTGGGCCCACGACGTGCGGGGGAGGGAGACCCCGTTTTGGGCAAACACATATTGCACGAGCCCCGAACAGTCAAAGCCGGCCGGACTGGCCCCACCCCAGACATAGGGATCGCCCAGGTAACGCCGGGCAGTGGCCGCAATCGCCGCACCGAAAGTCTGGCTGGGGGCGTTGGCCGGCAGACTGACGCTGGCGGAGCCGCTGCCCGCCTGTTTAGCCGGGATCGATGGCGCTGAGGCCGGGGAGCCGGGAATCATCAGCACCTGGCCCACATGAAGCCAATTCGGGTTGGCCAGATGGTTGACGGCGGCCAAGGTAGGCCACGCGATTCCGAAACGGGCGGCAATTTGGCTTAAGGTATCGCCCGGTCGCACCACGTAGCGGCCGGCACCCGCTGGGTTTGAGGATCGCACCGCTGCCGACGCAGCCGCGGCAGGGCTGCCCTGTGCGGGCAGCAACAAGACTTGGCCGATTTGCAGCCAATTCGGGTTGGCCAAATGGTTAAGCGCCGCCAGCGTCGCCACCGACGTGTGAAATCGGCTGGCAATGCCTCCCAAGGTATTTCCGGCTTGCACTGTGTAACGCGTGGCGGTAGGTGATGAGGAGGGGGCTGCAGTGGCGTTAAGCGAGCGGTTCAGCGCGGATTCGGTTTCCGGGCCGACGATGCCGTCGGTGGCCAAACCGTGTTTGGCTTGGAAAGTTTTTACGGCAGCTTCCGTCACAGGGCCAAAATATCCGGTGGGAGCAATATGGTAACCGAGATGATCCAAGTCGGTTTGGAGCAGGCGAACCATCGCACCGGACTGGCCTGGGCTCCAGTATCCGGTCACCGTGGCGGCATGCGCCAGCGGTCCGGCCCAGAGCGCCGCCGAGGCGGCAGCGGCCGTAAGGGTTGTCCATGTTTTCGGCAAGAGACAGGCTCCCTTCCTTCAGGTATTGCCTCCGAGGTTAGTTGGCGGCTCGGGCTGAAGGAGCCCTACGGGGGTAACCCGATTCACCATGGGCCAAGCCCATTAATCCCCCGTACGCGCGTTTGGGCGTGATTCGGCAGACAGGAGTCGAATCGCATCATAGCGGGATGATAACCGGCTTGTCACCTCGAGTATTGGAGCTTCGCGGCCGGTGACGGGTTCTCTGCGGGGAAGAGGGTCGATCTGTGGCATATTGCGCGCAATATGGTATGGGTGGAAGAGATGCCCAATGCCGGATGGGAGCTTGCACCGGTTTGCTATAATATAGAAACGCTTAGGGAGGTGAGGGATTGGCCAAGCCAAAGCCGCTCATCATCGTGGAATCGCCGGCCAAGGCCAAGACCATTAGCCGGTTTTTGGGCAACCGATACCAGGTCAAAGCCTCGATGGGGCATGTCCGGGATTTGCCTAAAAGCCAGTTCGGCGTCTCCGTTGATAAGGGGTTTTTACCGCGCTACATTACCATTCGGGGTAAGGGCCCGTTGCTTAAAGAGTTGCGGGACGCGGCCAAGAAGACGGACCGCGTGTTCCTGGCCACAGACCCTGACCGGGAAGGCGAGGCGATTTCCTGGCATTTGGCGGAGTCCTTGGGGATTCCCGTGGACAAAGCCAGTCGCATCGAATTCCACGAGATTACCAAAGATGCCGTGACTCAGGCGATACGGCAGGCCCGGCCCATCGACATGCGGCTGGTGGATGCACAGCAAGCCCGCCGGGTGTTGGACCGGATTGTGGGCTATCAATTGTCGCCGTTGTTGTGGCGCAAGGTCAGGCCCGGACTCTCCGCCGGTCGCGTCCAGTCCGCCGCCCTGAAGATTCTGCTGGACCGCGAGGATGCCATCCGGGCCTTTGTTCCGGAGGAGTATTACACGGTGGCCCTGGAGGCAATGACCGGGGGGAAAACCATTTCGGCGGATTATACGGGACCGTTGGGTGCTCGCGGGCGGATCAGCCAGGCCGATGCCGAATCCGTGCTGGGGGGGATCGCCGCCGGATCGACCGTGACCGTCACCGCGGTCAAAACCCGGGAGCGCCGGCGTTTTCCGGCATTGCCGTTCACCACCTCCACGCTGCAGCAGGAAGCGTCGCGACGACTGGGCTTCTCGGTGAAGCGAACGATGAGCCTGGCCCAACAATTGTATGAAGGACTTGACGTGGCGGGAGAAGGAACGGTGGGCCTGGTCACCTATATCCGCACCGACTCGACCCGGGTCTCGGAGGGGGCGCAGGTCGAAACCCAAGCCTATATTGAAGCAGTGTTCGGGTCCGGGTACCGGAAAATTCCGGGGGCGGGTCGGGCGGAAAAGGCCCGGCCGGGGGTTCAGGACGCGCACGAAGCAATTCGACCGACGGTGGTGGCGCGCCACCCGGATCATTTGAAATCCAGCCTGGGCCGCGACCAGTTCCGGCTCTACCGGCTCATCTGGGAGCGATTCGTGGCCAGCCAAATGGCGCCCGAGGTCTACGACGCCACCTCCGCCGACTTTACCGCGGGCGGCGCGTTGTTTCGGGCCAAGGGGGTGGTGGTCAAGTTCAAGGGGTTCACCGAGCTCTACCAGGAGAGCACGGAAGGGGACGAACCGGCCGAAGATGGACGGGCGCCGCTGCCGCCGCTGGAGGAGGGGGAGAGACTGACGGTCGCGGCCATCGTTGCCGAACAGCACTTTACCGAACCTCCTCCGCCGTTTACCGAAGCCAGTCTGGTCAAGACTTTGGAGGAGTTGGGCATTGGCCGGCCTTCGACCTATGCGCCGATTATTGACACGCTCTTGCAGCGGACGTACGCGGAACGGCTTCAAAAACGCCTGATGCCTACCGATTTGGGCCGGGTGGTGGTCGATCTCCTCAAGAAATATTTTCCCGAAATCGTCGACGTCTCGTTTACCGCCGCCGTGGAAGGCCAACTGGATCAGGTGGAGTCGGCGGAGGTCGCGTGGCAGCACGTGCTGGAACGGTTTTACCGGCCATTTGCGGAGGAATTGGCCAAGGCCGAGCAGGATGTTGAAAAAGTCTCCCTGCCCGAAGAGACCACCGATGAAGTCTGTGCCGAATGTGGTCGGCCAATGGTGGTCAAGTACGGGCGCTTCGGCAAGTTTTTGGCCTGTTCGGGCTATCCGGAGTGTACCCAAACCCGCCCTTACCTGGAAAAGACCGGAGCCATCTGTCCGAAGTGCCATAAAACTCTGGTGGTGCGCAGAACGCGCAAGGGCCGCACGTTTTACGGGTGCCAAGGGTATCCGGACTGCGATTTTGTGACCTGGAACCGGCCCAGTGACCGGACCTGTCCCCGCTGCGGATCACATATGGCGCAAAAGAAAAAAGGCCACCGGGAGAGCCTCTTCTGTTTGAAGGAGGGCTGCGGTTATGAAGAACAACAGGCCCAGTAAGCGGATTGCGGTGGTTGGCGGGGGACTGGCCGGATGCGAAGCGGCGTGGCAGTTGGCGGAGCGCGGGGTGGCGGTGGATCTGTGGGAAATGCGTCCCTTGGTTACCACCGCCGCCCATGTCACCGGCAATTTGGCGGAGTTGGTCTGTTCCAACTCGCTGGGCGGCGATCAAGGGGTGTCGCCGGCCGCCGCCTTAAAAGATGAAATGCGGCTTTTCGGATCCCTGGTACTGGAAGTGGCCGAGGCGGCCCGGGTGGCGGCGGGCTCGGCTTTGGCGGTGGACCGCGAGCGCTTCAGTCAAGCCGTGACGGACCGCATCGTCGCCCATCGGCTGATTACGGTGCACCGCCAGCTGGTGACGTCACTGCCGGCGGGGCCCGCGATTATCGCGACCGGCCCCCTCACCCACGCGGACCTTAGCCAAGCGCTGGTCGAATATTTCGGTGATGCCCCGCTCTCCTTTTTCGATGCGGCCGCCCCCATCGTGTTTGGGGAGACCATCGACCTGGCCAGCGCGTTTTGGGGATCGCGCGAAGGCGGCACCGATTACATCAATTGTCCCTTGAGCCGGGCAGAGTATGAAACGTTCTATCAGGCGCTCTTGACGGCGGAGGAGCATCCCCGCCATGACTTCGAGGAGACCCGGTATTTTGAGGGGTGTCTGCCCATCGAGGAATTGGCGCGCAGGGGACCGAAGACTCCGCTGTTTGGTCCCCTTAAGCCGATAGGCTTGCAAAATCCGGGGGAGGGCGGCAGGCGGCCTTATGCCGTGGTGCAACTGCGCCGGGACAACGCGGCGGGATCCTTATGGAGTTTGGTGGGGTTTCAGACCAATCTCCGGTGGGGCGAGCAAAAGCGGGTCTTTAGCTTGATTCCCGCCTTGGCGCGCGCCGAGTTTGCCCGTTACGGCGTGATGCACCGCAACACGTACCTGAAATCGCCCCGGATCTTGACACCCTCGCTGGCAACCAGAAAGCGGCCGGATCTTTGGCTGGCGGGCCAAATGATCGGGGTGGAAGGCTATATGGAATCGGCCGCCGCAGGCATCGTGAGCGGAGTCAATGCCGCACGCTGGACCTATGGTCGTGAACCGTTGGTGTTGCCCCGGGAGACGATGCTGGGGGCCTTGCTGCATTATGTCACCCATGCCGACCCCGATCGCTTCCAGCCGATGAACGCCACCTTCGGCCTGTTTGAACTGCCGCCGGAATTGATTGGGGTCAAGGACAAGAATACCCGGCGGCGTTGGTTTAAGGACCGCGGAGTGGCCCGCTTAGTTGCCATGCTGGCAGACTCGGGGGAGAGGGTGGCGCGACATGCCGAACACGGCTAACCCGTCGGATCCCGCCATCGAGGGGTTCCTGCAATATCTTAACGCGGCGGAGGGTTGTTCGCCGCACACGCTGCGCGCCTACCACAGCGATTTGCAGAATTACGCGGCAGCGGTGGGTAATGTGCGGCAAACCGACGCCAAGCGGATTCGTCATTATCTTTTGGAATTGGGGGAACGCGGGCTGTCGGCGCGCAGTGTGGCGCGCAAACTCTCGGTCCTGCGCTCTTTTTACCGCTATGTGGAACGGGAGGGGCTCCGTCCCGACAACCCGGCCCGGCGGCTCCTGGCCCCGCGAGTGGGACGTTCCCTGCCGCGGGTCTTGACCATTGAGGAAATGACGCGTTATATCGAGGCAGCGACGCGTGAACACGGGCCGCTGGGCTTGCGCAATTGGGCTTTGCTGGAAGTGCTGTATGGCGCGGGCCTGCGCAGCCAGGAAGCGGTTGACCTGGATTTGGCGGATGTGGATTTAGCGGCCGGGATGGTCAAGGCCAAAGGCAAGGGACGCAAGGAGCGGCTGGCGCCGATCGGACGAAAGGCGGCTGAAGCCTTAAACCAGTATCTTGAGGTGCGTCCCGGTTTGCTGCGGCGGCCGTCCCGGGCGGTGTTTGTCAACGCCCGCGGCGGCCGGCTGACCACCCGCAGCGTGCGCCGGATCGTGAAGGCGACCATGGTGAAGTCGGCCGTGGGACGCAACATCAGCCCGCATTGGCTGCGGCACTCCTATGCCACCCATTTGCTGATGAACGGCGCCGACTTGCGGGTTGTGCAGGAGCTGCTTGGCCATAGCAGTCTGCGCACAACCCAAATTTATACGTATGTTTCCCAAGAACAATTGTCGCGTATCTATCAGAAAGCCCATCCCCGCGCCTAAATGGGCGGAAGCGGGGGTTACTACGGACCGCGCGGTGAAAGGGCTCTTGCGGCGCGCGGAGGGAGGCGAACAAGCGATGAATCCCCCTGAATTTCATGGCACCACCATTTTGGCGGTGGTGCGTAATCAACGGGCTGTGTTGGGTGGGGACGGCCAAGTGACCTTCGGGCAAAACACCGTGATGAAACATACCGCCAAGAAGGTCCGCCGACTTTACCATGGCGCGGTGTTGGCCGGATTTGCCGGCGCCGTGGCGGACGCCCTGACGTTGTTTGAGCGGTTTGAAGGCAAGCTGGAGGAGACTCGCGGCAACCTACCGCGGGCGGCGGTGGCGCTTAGCCGGGACTGGCGGACCGACCGCACGCTATACAAGCTGGAAGCCTTGCTGCTGGTGGCGGACCGTGACAATTTGCTGTTGCTGTCCGGGTCGGGAGAAGTCATTGAGCCCGATGACGGCATCGCCGCGGTCGGGTCCGGCGGCTCGTATGCGCTGGCGGCCGCCCGTGCGCTGTTGTCCGTCGAAGGCGGCATGCACGAGACCGAGGTGGTCCGCCGGGCGATGGGCATCGCCGCCGATATCTGCGTGTTTACCAACCACCACCTGACCATCGAAACCTTGGAGTAAGGCAGTCAGGCCACAACGTCATGAGGAGGCAAGACGATGGATGAGGCCATATTCACCCCTAAACGCATTGTCGAGGAACTCGACAAACACATTGTCGGTCAAACGGAGGCCAAACGGGCGGTGGCGGTGGCGCTGCGGCACCGCTGGCGGCGCGGGCGCCTCGACCCGGAGTTGCAAGAAGAGATTACCCCCAAGAATATCCTCATGATCGGGCCGACAGGGGTGGGGAAGACCGAGGTGGCGCGACGCTTGGCCCGGCTGTTGCGGGTTCCGTTCATCAAGGTGGAAGCGACCAAGTTTACCGAGGTGGGCTATGTGGGCCGCGATGTTGACGCGATGATCCGGGACTTGGTGGAGATCAGTGTGCGGATGGTCAAAGAAGAACGCGCGACCTCGGTGCAAGACCGGGCGGAACATCAAGCGGAGGACCGGATCGTGGAAGCGATGGTGCCCTGGCCGGAAGAGGAGGGCCCCGCCCGCAACCCCTTTGAAATGCTGTTTGGCGGCGGTCAGAACCAGGGGGTGCGCAAGGCGCCCAACTTGGAAGAGCGGCGCCGGGTCGAGGATGAGCGCCGGCTGGTGCGCGAAAAGATCCGCATGAAGGCGATGGAGCACGAGGTCATCGAAATTGAGGTTGAGGACCAGACCCCGATTCTGCCGATGATGGGCGGCATGGGCGGGATGGACAGTCAAATGAACCTGGGGGAGATGTTTCAGGGTATTCTGCCCAAGCGCACCAAACGCCGCAAGATGACCGTGGCCGAAGCTCGCAAGGTGCTGACCCAGGAAGAGGCGCAGAAGTTGATCGATACCGATGCGGCCAATGCCGATGCAGTCTGGCGGGCTGAGCAGCAAGGGATTATTTTCATCGACGAATTTGACAAAATTGCCGCGTCGCGGCGCGAGGGCGTCGGTCCCGACGTTTCCCGGGAAGGGGTGCAGCGGGATATTTTGCCCATCGTGGAGGGATCGACCGTTCAAACCAAGTACGGGCCGGTGCGGACGGATCACATTTTGTTTATTGCCGCCGGGGCGTTTCATGTGGCCAAGCCCAGCGATCTCATCCCGGAATTGCAGGGGCGGTTTCCCATCCGGGTGGAACTCCAGTCATTGACCGAAGAGGATTTTTACCGGATCCTGACGGAACCCCGGAACTCCCTGATATTCCAATATAAGGCGCTGTTGGGCGCCGAGGGGGTGACGGTGGAGTTTGACGAGACGGCCTTGAGGACCATGGCGCGATTTGCCGACCAAGTCAACAGCGATACCGAGAATATTGGGGCGCGGCGCCTACACACCATATTGGAACGGGTGCTGGAAGAACTGAGCTTTAACGCGCCGGATCTGGCGGGCCAGACCATCCCGATTACCGCCGCCTACGTGGAACAACGCCTGGCCGGGGTGGCGGAGAACATTGACATCAATAGATATATTCTCTGAATAGTCCTCTTCGTTATCACTTTGCAACGACTTTGTGGTAGAATAAAGGAAGTGGTAGATTCGGACGATTTCTAACGATATAGGGGGATCGAGGCGTGCAGCAGCTGTTAGAGCGTACGCGGCGGATAAACCGCCTGTTGCAACGTTCCGCAGGCCATCCGGTCAATTTTGAGGAGATGGCGAAGATTCTTAGTGAGCTGATCCATGCCAATGTGTACGTGGTCAGCCGACGCGGGAAGATTTTGGGATACGCGTTGCTTGATTCGTTTGAATGCGACGTGATGGTTAAAGAGGTCTTGGCTCCGGAACTGTTCCCCGCGGGGTACAATGCCGGGTTGCTGAAGGTGGACGAAACATTCCCCAACGTGTCGCAGCAAAAGAAGCAGTGCGTGTTTTTTCAGGATAAGCCGTGTCTGTACGAAAACAAGATTACCACCATTGTGCCGGTCAACGGCGCCGGGGATCGTTTGGGCACGCTGGTGGTTTCGCGTTTCGGACGGGAATTTAAGGACGAGGATTTTATCTTGGCGGAGTATGGGGCCACCGTGGTGGCGATGGAGATTCTGCGGTCTAAGTCCGATGAGCTCGAAATGGAAGCGCGTAAAAAGGCCGCAGTTAAGGTGGCGATTGACACCTTAAGCTATTCCGAGCTGGAAGCGGTGCAACACATTTTTGAGGAGCTGGGCGGTCCCGAAGGACTGTTGGTCGCTTCTAAAATTGCCGATCGGGTCGGCATTACCCGCTCCGTGATAGTCAACGCGCTGCGCAAATTTGAATCGGCCGGGGTAATCGAGTCGCGCTCGCTCGGCATGAAGGGAACCCACATCCGGGTGTTAAATGACCGGTTGATGGGGGAGTTAAAGAAACTTCAGCGGTAAGGGCGGTTTGCCAACGGGCTGAGGCGGCGGAGACAATCTCCGCCGCTTGGGTTGTGCGGGGGACCGGGGAAGTCTTCACCAAGTTTTTCCGGCGGGCGCTGGGAGAGAGCCCGCGAAAGGCATGCGGACGGCTTTGGAAGCCTCCCTAAAGGATGGCATCACCGGGGTTGGACCACCATCCCCTCGGGAGTGGCGGTGAAATCGGCTAGCGTGCGGCATCGGAGCCGGGACACTACGGCGTGCGTTTTTCACCTGGCTCACCGTGACAAGTCGGTCGCGTAAACCATGCCGCCGGCCCCTTCACTTGCAGGGGCGATGCCGCGCCAAAGAACCGCTCAGGCGGCCCCGCTGGGCTGGAGTTGCTCAAGGCTTATGATGTGCTGGGCGGAGCGGACCCGATAGCCATCCTCGTATTTTGAATGAGCCCGAAAAATGTACCATTGGCAGGGGAACACCGCTGATGGCGTTACCGCACCGCAACCCCGGGATTCTTTTGGACATTCCAGGCACCGACCACTGGAGGAATCCAAGTCCACCGGATGGGCTGGCATCCGCGTCGCACCTCGCACGCGCGCATGTTCCCAGGCAACGCGGAGGATATAACCCATCACACCTCGACACGAAACCGCCGCACCACAAACAAGCCCGCCCCGACCAAACCGTTCCCCCGAATCCTGCGGAATGTTCCACCCACCGGTTTCCGCCCGCAACGGGATGGGGGTGCGGACCGGCACGGTCGGGGACGAGGGGGCAGGGGGACGGCAAGTCCAGAGTGGGTCGGGGCTTCCCTTCTCTTCCGGACCGGAAGGGGACTTTGGGATCATGGTCGTCGTGGGCGATCATCATTTCATGGCTTCGCGGACCAAGATGACACCGAACGGTTGGTTCAGTATCCTAGAGGCACCGGCGAGCCCGCCGATCGGTGTCGGCGGTGTAACCTCGCCTGATGGGCTGGTTGGTGGCGCCGACGCCGCGAGGGGTCAGGCGCTAGGTCGGCAGCTGACAAATGTTGCGGCCTAACGGTTCCGGCCAGCGGGGCGCTGAAGGGGATCAGAGCCGTAACCGGCGGGCCGGAAGACGGGAGGGTTTTGGATGCCGCTCCATCGAGACGCCATCGAGTACTTAAGAACCGTTGGGCAGGACCCTCCGTGGGCAGATGTGGGGATTGACCTGGCCAGGGAGCGACGTGCGGCGC
Source organism: Bacillota bacterium (assembly GCA_021797825.1). Taxonomy (GTDB): domain Bacteria; phylum Bacillota; class Sulfobacillia; order Sulfobacillales; family Sulfobacillaceae; genus JAJZZA01. Next base: position 42,601 of record JAJZZA010000023.1, read on the forward strand.
GCAATGTCATCTGGAAGGACACGGTTGAACCGGTGTTTGCGGTGCACGAGCTTGCGGTTGACGGCCCGGCCGGTCCCATTCCCATCCGGGTCTATCGCCCCGCGGGAACAGCGCTGGTCCCGGTGCTGGTCTATCTCCATGGCGGTGGGTGGGTGTTGGGCAATCTCGAGCAGGTCGACGCGCTCTGTCGCATGCTGTGCAACCGGACGCCCGCCTTGGTTGTCTCGGTTGACTACCGTTTGGCTCCCGAGTCGCGCTTTCCGATCGCGGCGGAAGAAGCCTACGCGGTATTGCAATGGGCATCCCAACACGCTCCTGGGTTTGGGGGAGATGGCGGCCGTTTGATGGTGGGTGGTGACAGTTCCGGTGGGAATCTGGCCGTGGCCGGCGCGCTAATGGCTTGCGATCGCGGCTCGCCCGGGCTTGCCGCGATGCTCTTGGCATATCCCGTGTGCCGCCCGGATTTCGATACCGCGTCCTACCGAGAATATGCTGCGGGGTATGGTTTGACCCGAGACGACATGCGCTGGTTCTGGTCTCAATATCTTGCCAGCCCGGATGATCGCACCAATCCCTATGCCGTCCCCTTGGCCCGCGCGGATTTTTCAGGGTTGCCTGCGACCCTGATTATTGTGGCCGAATATGATCCCCTGCGGGACGAAGGGGAAGCGTTGGCGGAGCGCTTGCGGCAGGACGGGGTTTTGGTGCGCACGACCTTGGTCAAGGGTATGGTGCATGGATTTTTTGCTTCCGCCTGGGCTGCGACGCATCGTCGCCAGACCGTAGAGTGGGTGGCCTTGCATCTCCAGCGGCTGCCATAAGCGAAAGGCAGGGCCCCCGATCGCTAGCGGTGGGTGAACGCGTATTGTCCCGGAGTCGCCGCTGGGCGAAAGGAGTTTGGCCGCACCGGCGGTGTTGGAACAAGCGAGCGGTGGGAAGCGGGGGCTCTCCTCATCGGTTGGCGAGGTCTCGGGGCAACCGCAGGGTCGAAGCGACAGGCGTTGCGAAAACAGCCAAATTGTGATTGTAGGTGAAGGCTCATGGCGGTAATAGCTTGCGGCAACCGGGAGGGGATGGCTTCGCCGCGGGGCGCTGTCATCCCGGAGTTGCTCACCCAGGACGGCCATTGGGCGACGGGGCCGTCGCTCATTATTGGCAGAGAGCGGAGATCCGGTAGTGCATGCAGGAGGCTATCAACCGCAAGGTTTTGGCCCGCTTCAGCGACGTATGCGACAAGCAGTTCTCCACTCTGACGGGTAACCGCGAACGCATACGGCCGTTTATAATAGACAGTTTGAAGACATGACGAAAAACCCAACCCTAGTTTCTTGGGCAGGTAGAACGCGGCCTCGAGGCTTGGCTGTGATAGCGAGTTTCTCTTGGGCCGCGAACCCCTTCAGAACCGGACGTGCGCAATTAACGCATCCGGCTCCCCAAAACACTCACACGCGATAGTCCGCGGGCCGTTGCGTCACCCGCGGCGTGGCCAGCCGAAACCAGGGAGGCCGGAGCCAGGCGGCCCAGCTGCGTGC
>JAJZZA010000100.1 GCA_021797825.1 Bacillota bacterium
TCCGTAACCAGCGCCCGACGGCTTCCGCCGTATGGGGAATCGTGCCCAAGTCGCGGGCCGGGGCGCGACCGGGCCCGGCTTCGGCCATCACAATGGTGTCGCCGTGCACATCCCAGCCGATATATCGGGTATAACCCATGATAGAACCAGCCTCCTTCGTATGGTGGTAACCCTCGCGGTGCACACCTCGAGTAGAGCCCACGCGATACGCGACTGTTGGGGCTGGTCATTATGCTATCTAGTTTCGGTTCCCATCGGCGAAATGGGGGATCCGTGGCCATTGACAAAAAGTCTGGGGATGCCGCATAAGACGAGGACGTGGATGCCTCGTCACGATCTCAAAGTGATCCGTCCTTTCCGCCATAAAAGGCGATATGTTGTATAATACGGGAGACATCCTCGAATCATTGCTCCGCGTGGGGTTCCCATCTCGCACCATCACTAACTCGGAAACTTCTGCCAGCCCATCATTAGCTCATAAGGAAGGGACCGCAGTCGTGCGGCCGACTGGGGGGCACCGTAAAATTGTGATCACGTGCCTGCATCCCCCAAGACAAAGGCACCATTTGGGCCCATGGATCCTCCCACCAGAATGCCGGCCAACGTTCGGACCGATGAAGCGCTTACCGGGCCGCGATCGCCTCGGCATGCGCGTCACCCACCGCATGCCGCTCCCGCTTTCGCGTTCTTTGGCACCGTGTTGCATGTGCTTTCGATGATCCGGGATCCGATCGGCAATCCGGCTACCCGGCAGCCTGGGTAGTCGAGGTGATCTTGATGAAACGCGAAAGAAGGCTCATCACCTCGAACTGGTTAACGGGCGTGAGAATCCGACGTAAGCCTGGCGTGTACGCCCCGACCGACGACACGCGGGCGCCCAACCCGCACACAGTTCCGGTAATTGACCGTTGCGGGCGAGTTCGCGGCGCAAGTTCTCGATGGTCGCATGCGGGAAGATGACGCCCGCCAGCAGCAAATTCCACCTGGCGCGAATCGGCTAATCGTTGCGGCCGCGTACCAAGACCGCCATCAGGGCTTCGTCCGGGATGGTGTTCAATACGAGTTGCAATCGTTGCAGGTCCCCAACGGTTGGACTTCTTTCACCGACAAGAACGCCAACTGTGGTAAAACGGCCATACGGGCCCGTTGCGCAAAAATTGTTAGTGCCACAGCTCAATTTGCCCGAGCGGGCCCGCTTTTTGTTGTCGTGGCGCGGTGTTGCGGGAGTTCGGCGCTCGTGGGGGCAAATTGCCTCCGCTCCAAAATCCCACCTTCCTTCGTGAATTCTTGGGCGAAACGGTATCGTGGAGAGTCCTCAATCGCGCTCCCCGTGCGGACTGTCGGTCAGCGTAAAAAGCTCTAATGGTGTCTGTACGGACGAGGATCGCGATGGCCCGCAATGCCCGCGCGGTGTCTGTCCGTGAGGAGGACTGCAGCGGGTGCCAAACCCTCGTAGCCATGGCGGCGGGCCATCGCTCGGACCCGTGGCAAACGTTTTGGCATACCGGGCGCAATTGGAAACGCACCGCGATTCGCCGGGTCACTGTGGCATAGTCTGGGTGAGCACAATTTTGAGCCACACCCCTTAAGAAGGTCAATAGTTGCATGTTGGGGACGCCTCGGGGTATACTAGTCGGGACGACTTACGCTCGGCGGGAAACACAGAGATCGCGGATGCCCTCGGGGAACGGACTCACGATGGGAAAACATCCGGTCTCGTTTTGATGCCCCTGGGATAAGTCCCTAGTCAGGGTGACTAGGGGCGTTTTAGCGTGTTTCCGTTGATAATAGGAGGTGGGTTCACTGGCACGACCAGGCCCAGGTAAATTGCAGTTCATTCCCCTCGGAGGCATAGGGGAAATTGGCAAAAATCTTGCTGCCCTAGTGCATGGCAATGATATTGTTCTAATCGATTGCGGCCTCGCGTTTCCCGAGGCGGACATGCCTGGCATTGACATTGTTTTACCCGACATAACTTATCTAATGGAAAACAAGGATCGGATTCGGGGCGTGTTTTTGACTCATGGCCACGAAGACCACATCGGTGGCCTTCCCTACTTTCTCAAGCAAATTCATGTGCCGATTTACGGTGCCAAACTAACCCTCGGCATGGTGGAATTAAAGTTGCAAGAACACCAAGTGACGCTGCATCCGAAGTCCCGGGCGATGGAACCGGGAGAAGTGATGCGCGCGGGGAGCTTTTCAGTGGAGTTTTTCCGGGTTAATCATTCCATCCCCGACGCAACCGGACTGTTCATCCGCAATCCGGTCGGCACGGTGGTCCATACCGGGGATTTCAAGTTCGACCACACGCCGGTTGACGGGCACGTTGCCGATTTTCACAAATTGGCTCAGATCGGCCAGGAAGGCGTGCTGCTTTTGCTGGCCGATAGCACCAACGCCGAGCGTCCGGGCTACACCCCATCGGAAAGAACGGTGGGCAAACGGCTGGACCAAATCATTGCGGGAGCGGAAGGACGGGTCATGGTCGCGTCCTTTGCCTCCCAGATTCACCGCGTCCGGCAAGTCGTCGAATCCGCCGTGCGCTACGGTCGTCGGGTGGCGGTCGTCGGCCGGTCGATGGAAAATGTGGTGGGCAAAGCACGTGAACTGGGCTATCTGGAGTTCCCCGAAGGGACTTGGATCCCGGTCGAAGAAATTACCAAGCTGGCCGCCAACCAAATATTGGTGCTGACCACCGGGTCGCAAGGGGAACCCATGTCCGCTTTGACCCGCATGTCCACCGCGGACCACCGCAAGGTGGAGATTTTGCCCGGGGACACGGTGGTAATATCTGCTACCGCCATTCCCGGCAACGAGAAATACGTCTCGCGGACGGTGGACAATTTGTATCGGCGAGGGGCTCAGGTCTTTTATGGACCCAGCGCCGGGATTCACGTCTCGGGCCACGCCTGCCAAGAAGAGCTAAAACTCATGATTAACTTGGTGCGCCCACAATTCTTCGTGCCCGTGCACGGCGAGTACCGCCATCTGGTTCACCATGCCCAAATTGCGCGCGACGTTGGAATCGAGTCCTCTCACATTCTGATTGGCGAAAACGGGGCGGTGTTTGAGTTCACCAAGACCACCGGTGCCATCGTCGGGCAAGTGCCGTCGGGCAAGGTGCTGGTCGATGGGGTAGGGGTTGGCGATGTCGGCAATATCGTGCTGCGCGACCGCAAGCAGTTATCCAACGACGGTATCTTGATTGTCGTGGTGGGAATGGACGCGCGCTCCGGCCTGATGGTATCGGGCCCCGATATTGTGTCGCGCGGATTTGTCTATGTGCGAGAGTCGGAGGCGTTACTCGATGAAGCCAGGCAGCGGGTGAAAAATTCTTTGACTTCAATGGAGGGTGACAACATCTCGGAGTGGTCGGCAATTAAATCGACGGTGCGCGACACGCTTGGCCGCTTTCTTTGGGAACGCACCCGCCGCCGCCCCATGATTTTGCCCATCATCATGGAGGTATAGGGCAGCAAGCAAGCGGTTACGTCGCCTCCTGGCGAATCCATCGTGCCCCGCCGTCCTTTCACCGGGAGAAGGCGGGGCATCTTTCGGGTTGGGCAGCCAAAGATCTTTGCCAACACCGACTCGCAAACTTTGCGTCTAAGCGCGCTCCCTCACCAATAACGGCACGGGCTTCTCGGGCCGTTTGGCCGATTGCCAGCAGCCAGGCAAGCCCTGTATCAAAAACGTCCGCTCGGCGAAACATGACTACGGGGCGCAACGCCTTAATCGATCGAGTGGGGGAAGCGGCAATGGGTCGTGCAATGCGCGGGTGGCTTATGAAAACGGACGGATCCGAGCCGGGATCCAAACGGCGCCAAGACCGCGATCAAGATAGCGATGGGAACGGGGTCCCGCCCGCCAAGTCAAACTCCTCCATACACACCTTGGTGATTATTGGACAGATTGAAGGCCACCTGGTTCTGCCCGCCCAGAACAAGACGACAAAATACGAGCATGTCATTCCTCAACTGGTGGCGATTGAGGAAAATAAAGAGGTGCGGGGGTTGCTCCTGGTCCTCAACACCGTGGGGGGCGATGTGGAGGCAGGTTTGGCGCTTTCGGAGATGATCGCCAGTCTTTCTAAGCCTACCGTTTCGCTGGTTTTAGGCGGCGGTCATTCGATTGGAGGCCCCATCGCCGTGGCCGCCGACTACAGTTATATTGCCCCCACCGCCACCATGACGATTCATCCCATCCGCATGAACGGGCTCGTGATCGGTGTCCCGCAAACTTACGAATATCTCGACAAAATGCAGGATCGCGTCGTGAAATTTGTCACGCAGCATTCCCATGTCACCGAAGACAAATATCGCGAACTGATGTTTCGCACCGGCGAGTTGGCGCGCGACATTGGGACCGTCATGGTTGGTCGCGACGCAGTTGACATCGGCTTAATCGACGGAGTCGGAGGAATCGGGCAATCCTTGGCGAAACTCAAAGCCCTGATCAAGGAACGGCGTCCCGCCCCCAGGCAGCGCGATCCCCGATCCGATGCGCCCCCTACGCCGGAACGAAAGGAGAAGGGTTGATGCTCTATACGCCGATGCCGCTTGACGCGGTATTCCCCCCAGACTATCGCGAACAATGCCTGGAAGTCATGGTGGATGGCAAACTCTGTCTGGTGCTCCGCGGTCAGGACGGGCTCATCCGCCTGGAACGCCTCATCTCCACTGATCCTGCCGATTTTCTAAACCCCCGGTATACGCCGCACAGCGTGCTTGGGCTTTGAAATCCTCGCCACGGCTAAAGTTATATCCTTAAGGGGGATGTGGAGTGGGGATTAAACATCGGCAGGAGTTGATAGGGAACGGGGAGCAAACTTGTGCGGCCAGGTCCAGGGAAAAGAGCGGAATGTGGTCGGGGTTGCGGTCATGGACCGATACCGCGTCTGCCTTACTGATGATGATGGGGAATCATTGACCGCCGATTTGACGTCTTTTTGAGTCGGCGCCGTTTTCGTAGTCATGAGGCGGGAAGGCGCCCATATTGCCCCGGAGTGCCTAGCGAAATAACGCCAAACGGCTGCAGGGGGCCCGAGAGCGAAAAAGGGGCGTAAAACGCCCTGTTTTGGGCGACTTTCGATCCGCAAGTCATCGGATTAGCGCTTCTGACGCTGTTAGAGTTCTTAACGCAAACGGCCAAAACCTTTATGTATCAGGAGTTCCGGAGTTAATGCCATTGGCAATGATACGAGAACCCCTACACCGTACCGTCCACGGTCCGCTTAACGAGCCTCGAGTGTTTCGGAAATCGCCGCCGAATTCGTGCCCGTCCCCCGACACCACGCCACCAGGGCGTAAAATGTGCGGCGCGATGGGAAGCCTCTCACGGCTCCGCAAGCCCCGCCTCTACACGCATCACCGAGGGTTGACTCGAGGCAAGAATCGTGCTCACACACCTGCTGTTAAGGAGGGGAAGACGGTTCAATACGGGAGGTTACGGTGTTCACCTTGGTCGAACAACAGCGACTTCCCTTCTCAGCCCGGATGGACCCTCGCGAAGATTCAAGCGAATCCGTTCGGATGCTATGTGGTGAGATTATCCCGACCGTGAGCGCCGCAACAGATTTCCCAATTGTCCGTTTACACCACCACACGTCCAATCCCGCGGAAAATTAAACGAAACCGTCCCGGACCTCTGCCACGCAGTTGCTCGGCGCTTTGGGCATTTCCAGGTCAGGGCTACAACCCTCCATACCGGCGCGAGCCGATCCGGCTCCCCATTCACCCCTTCAGGCATATCATGTCAAGACGGCATGTACCGCGGTAGTTTCCCATATCTGTAAGCAAAAAAAGGAGGAGGGGGGAGGAGTGTGCGCTGGCCCATTATCTGGTTGGGATTGACTCAAGGCCTAGCCGAGTTCCTGCCAATTAGCTCTTCGGGTCATTTGATTGTGCTAAAGAGCCTGTTGGGTGTCCGCGCTCCGGGAGCCAGTCTGGAAGTGGCCATGCACGTGGGAACCTTGGCGGCAGTGGCTGTGGCCTACCGGCAGGATCTCCGGGATTTGTTGCGCGGGTTTAACACGGCTGGGGGCCGCAAGCAGGCCGGGCTCATTGCCTGGGCTACCGTCCCGGCGGGATTAGCTGGACTCATCGCGCAGTCCTGGATTTTTCAGTTCTTTCGTCCCGACGCGGTGGTGGTCGGTTGGGGATTAACGTCCGCCTTGGTGTGGCTGACCCCATCCTTTGCTGTCGGGTCCCGCACCATCCAGGACCTCACCTGGGGAGAGGCGTTTACCATTGGACTCTTCCAAGGGGTGGCTCTTTGGCCTGGACTATCCCGATCCGGATCCACCATATTCGCCGGACGAAGCCTGGGTTTAGATCCCGAGGCTGCCGCCCGTTTCTCCTTTTTGCTGGCCATTCCAGCCGTGGCGGGGGCGGCCGCGCTAACCCTTCCAGCCGCGGTTCGCGCCTCCGCGTTTCCCGGGTCGTGGCTAGTTATCGGTTGCGCTGTGGCTGCCGTGTCGGGGCTCTATGCGATACAATGGGTACGACAGGCCCTCAGCTCCGCATGGCGTTGGCGGCTGTTTGGCGTGTATACTGCAGGGGCCGCGATAGCCGCCTGGTGGCTCGGGGGATGATATGCGAAAGGTACTGCGTCAGATTACGCGCGACATGCGTCGGGAAATCGGCGGCATTGCGCTGATAGCATTCGGGATTTTGGGGTACTTGTCCCTGATCGTCCCCCGCAGCGGATTTATCGGACGCGATTTGGGCCACGGCCTCACCCTGGTATTCGGGATTTTTGCCTGGGTGATTCCCATGCTAGTGCTCTTGTCGGGGCTTCTGCGTCTGCTCAACCGACCTGGTCTAGCCGATCACCGGCGCGGATGGGGGGGGGTCTTGGGATATTTCGGCGCTGCGACCGCATTGGGTACCGGCAACACCGGATGGGGGGGCGATGTCGGCCACGAGTTGGCGCGCCTGGCCATGGCCGCTCTTGGTCCCGGGGGGACGTGGGTGGTGGCCTTGTTGGCGGTGATCGTGGGGGGACTGTTGATGACCGGAGGCAGTCTCGTTGCCGGAACGCACAGTCTGGCGAAGCGGACATCCTCCTGGTTTGGCGCGGCTGGCAAAGCCCTGGTGGGAGGGATAAGAGCCCTGCGCGACTGGATCTATCCCGAAGAGATTCCCCCTTCGGCGCCAGGACGGTCCCCATCCCGCCCCCGTCTCGTGGTCCCCGCCGCCTCGGAGCCCCCTGGGGTGGCACCTGCGCAAGCGGAACCCGCGTGGGAACAATTTTCCGACGCCCCGAGCCGGCGGGTTCCGTTTGTCGGTCAGACCATGACCTACCTGCCGCCTCCACTTAGCCTGTTGGCGGCTCCCGAACCCACGCGAGGTGCCCGCCGGGGGCGGTCCGCGCAGGACCGCGCCGATATCTTGATCCAGTCCCTAAGGCAATTCGGCATCGAAGTACGCCTGGCGGACGTCAGTCAAGGACCGACTATCACGCGATTTGAAATCGTGCCGCCACCGGGTGTAAAAGTCTCGCGAATTGTCAATCTAACGGATGACATCGCGCTGTCGTTGGCGGCGACCGGGGTCCGTATTGAGGCGCCCATTCCGGGAAAGTCGGCGATTGGTATTGAGGTGCCCAACGACGAAATTAGCCCAGTCTTGCTGCGGGAGGTATTGGAACACCCCGCGTTCACAGATTCCCCTTCGCCGCTCACAGTAGGTCTGGGCCGGGACGTGGCCGGCGCGCCGATTGTCGCAGCCCTAGACCAGATGCCGCATTTGCTGGTCGCTGGCGCGACCGGTTCGGGAAAAAGTGTTCTGATCAATGTCCTCATTTCAAGTCTTTTGTTCCGATCCAGTCCAGAGGTGGTACGCCTTCTTTTGATTGATCCCAAGGTTGTAGAACTGTCGGTCTATAACGGTATTCCCCATCTGCTGTCCCCGGTGGTAACCGATCCGAAAAAGGCCGCTGGTGCGTTGCGCTGGGCGGTGAGTGAAATGGAACGCCGCTATCGTTTGTTTGCCGAGGCGGGGGTCCGTGACATTGGACGCTACAATCAATCGGCGGAGGAGCATCTGGCGCATGTTGTCGTTGTGATCGATGAGCTGGCCGACTTGATGATGGTCGCCCCGCGGGAAGTGGAAGAGTCAATCGCCCGACTGGCTCAGATGGCACGGGCCGCCGGACTGCACTTGGTAGTTGCCACACAGCGTCCCTCGGTGGATGTGATTACCGGGACCATCAAGGCCAACATTCCGTCCCGGATCGCGTTTGCCGTTTCCAGCCAAGTCGACTCCCGCACCATTTTGGATGCTGCTGGAGCGGAAAAACTGCTGGGGCGTGGAGACATGCTGTTTGATCCAGTCGGAGCCCCCAAACCGCTCCGTATTCAAGGCGCGTTTGTGGATGAGCGGGAGATTGAAGAGTTGGTGGGGTATCTCAAGCAGCAGGCTGCTCCCCTGGCTCAAGAACCCTTGGAGTTTTCCGACGGGGACGAGTCCGTCGCCATCGCTAACGAGACGGACACGCTGTTTGAGTCGGCCGTGCGCATTGTCGTGGAGAGCGGACAGGCCTCCACCTCAATGCTGCAGCGCCGCCTGCGGGTGGGATACACGCGTGCCGCACGCCTGATTGACGCCATGGAGGAGCGTGGTTTCATCGGCCCGTCCGAGGGCGCTAAAGCCCGCGATGTCCGCCTGTCCCCCGAACAGCTCGAGCGCGTGTTCGGACCACCCGCATGACCTGGGTCCTTCCGCACAGAGGTGTCGCGCAACATTGCGGGACAGGTTGGCCCCGCTCGCTATCAACCCGTTGCTCAACCGACCCGGCTAGCGATATGACAGAATGCCGTGGTCTAAAGAACTCTTTTCACCTCACCAATCCATCCCCACCCAGGAGGCGAGTAAAACGACATCGCATGACCATGGGCGTCAGCCCCGACGACCTGCCACCATTGCCGTCATAGGGGCAGGGGCCATTGGCTGTTATCTCGCGGCGGAGTCCCAGAAGGCTGGCCACCACGTCACGGTGTGTGTGCGAACCCCGTTTGAGCGGCTGCTATTAGAAACGGCCGAACAAACCGTTGAGATCCCGGTGGCGATAACCAGCCAACCACAGCGGCAGACCGTGGTGGACTGGGTCTTTCTCACCACGAAGACCCAGGATACGGCCGGAGCCAAGCCCTGGCTACAACATTTGGTGGGTCCCGGAACCGTGGTGGTCGTGCTTCAAAACGGTATTACCCATCGCGACCGGCTTTTGCCGTTGATGGCAACCGGCACAATTCTTCCAGCTCTGGTCTATGTGGCCGCGGAACGGGTCGCTCCGGGCCACGTCATTCACCGTGGGGGAAGTCACATTGTCGTCCCCGCCAGCGCCGCCGCAGCAGGATTTGCCGACCTCCTGCAAGGAACCCATACAGAGGTCAGGCAAGATACCGATTTCGCCACGGCGGCCTGGAGAAAACTGCTCAGCAATGTTGCCGCCAACCCGTTAACGACCCTTACGGTCCAACGCCTGGGCGTTTTGCGTCATCCGGACATCGCGCGTCTAGCGCGGGGATTGCTCCGCGAAACGGTAACAGTGGCCCGCGCGGAAGGGGCACAGCTCGGCGATCATGACGTTGAGGCAACGCTCGATTTGTACTCAGGCTTTAGTCTGGACAGCGGCACCTCCATGCTCTACGATCGACTGGCAAATCGGCCCCTTGAGTACGAGGCGATCACCGGTGAAGTCGTCCGTTTGGCGGAGCGCCACGGTCTCGACATTCCGCTCAACCAGACGATCCTGGCTCTTTTGCGGGGCATGCAGCAGGGGGCACCAACGGCCAGTCCGTAACCACCGCTGGCTGGTAGCCCCTGCGGAACTTATCGCCACCGCCAGATTTTGGCGCCATGGCAGACATCCCGTGTGGGCCCCTCAGTTTGCACCGGGTTCCAATCCTATCCGTTATCAATGGTGCGGAGGCTTCACACGAGTCGGCTGGCAAAATTCCCGAAGGGTTTCCCTCAACGGAAGGCGCCGCGCCGGGCCGCGGCCAGGACAAAGGCCACCAGACGGGTTCTCTGCCGTGGGTTGAAAACCCTCGCCTGGCCCCCTTGGAGCGGGGGTTCAGCATATCCAACCGTACCCAGGTCATGAAGCTGCCGACGACGCACAATTATGACGCCGCGGGCATGGGCGGATGTCATCCGGAGGTGGTGGCGGTGCCCGCTGTTACGATGCATACCGCCGGGTGGATGCTGCAGCACGGGTAAGTTTGACTAAAACCCCGGGATGTCAATTAGGGTGTCAACGGCAACTCCTTGAGTGAGGAGGTGGCCAGTTCCTGATATCCCCCACCCTTTATGGACGGTTGCTATTCAGCGCTTCCACCCCATCCACCATCGTCGTCAGATCAATGCCCTCCGAGGGTTCACAAAAATTATATTTCCCATAAAAATTGATGTGTTTCCAACTCACGGGACTCACGCGTTGGATGTGATCCATTTGCTCCTGATTTCCCTGGAGTTCCAGCCGTTTCAGCAACTCTGACAGGATGCAGGCATTTTGACATTCTCCCCACGGATAAATCCGGGGGATTCCTGCTCTCACGAGCAGGGCTTCCTGGCTCATCGCGCCACGGCTTCTTAGGGCTTTCGCTGGTC